>JAIRTA010000074.1 GCA_031255175.1 Oscillospiraceae bacterium
TGATTGTACGGATTTAATTCGCATAATCAGAAATATTTGTTTGGGCTTGTTGTCGTCAAAACTATATCACCGCAAATTGCTTTTTGCAAGATCTTGTTCAAAAAGAAAACTCTGTAACACAGCCTTTTGACATCTTCGTCCATGACGATACGGATCGGATACACGGTGATCTCAAAATTTTCCGAGAGATCTGTATACGTTGTGCCGCCCGGAGCGGGTGTCGGCAGGGTGATTTCTTCAGGGCGCTCGATTGGCGTTGGGGATACCGATACGCCTCCCGATCCACGCGCGTTGCCTGTGTCCGGCGGGTTCGGACGGCCCGGTCGCAACCCCGACCACTCCCCGGCGCACCATGTACAGCGGAGGTATCGCCTTTACCATATCAGTTTCGCGTCTTGTTTGCAAGACCTGGAAAACCCGACGCCCGCCGTGCAGAGGCGGCCTGCCGCCCGAAGCAAGTGATTCAAAGCAAAATAAGCGGTGAAAAATCTCCCGACTTGTGGTATAGTGGTGGTACTCTGATGTGGGTTGCGCCTGCAACCGATAACCCAAAATTTTACAGACCTTCGTCTGTAGGGCACTAAAGACAGGGGGGCCACACCGTGCCGGAGAATACGCCGATGATGCGCCAGTATAGGGAACTCAAGGCACAGACGGGCGACTGCCTGTTGTTTTTCCGTCTGGGCGATTTTTATGAGATGTTTGGGGAGGACGCCCGTGTGGCGGCCGGGGAGCTTGACCTTACGCTGACCACCCGCGACCGGGGGGCCGAGCGGGAGGAGGACCGCGTGCCGATGTGCGGCGTTCCGTACCATTCGGCCGAGAGCTACATCGCCCGGCTTGTGGAGCGGGGCTACAAGGTGGCGCTGTGTGAGCAGACGGAGGATCCGAAGGCGGCCAAGGGGCTTGTGCGCCGGGAGGTGGTGCGCATTGTCACGCCCGGCACGGTGACGGAGGCCTCGATGCTCGACGAATCGCGCAACAATTATATCTGCGCCGTCTTCTGGGACGACGGCGGCGTCGGCTTGTGTTTTGCGGACATCACCACCGGCGAGGCGTACGCCACCCAGGTGAGCGGCGAGGACCTTTTGCAGCCGGCGCTGTGCGAGTTGGGGCGCTTTGCGCCGCGGGAGGCGGTGCTCGACGGGGGCGCGGCCCGAAATGACGCGCTTGTCGGCTTCCTGCGGGACAGGCTGGGCTGCGCCGTGGAGCGGCCCGCGCAGGAGACGTTCGACGAGGCCGGCGCGCTGACGGCCGCGCTGGCGCAGTTCCAGGCCGGGAGCGCGGCGGCGCTCGGCCTGGAGGACCGCCCCCGGGCCGTTTGCGCGGTGGGCGGACTGCTGCACTATCTGCGGGAGACGCAAAAGGGCGGCGCGGCCTGCTTCGGTTCTCTCAATGTGTACGCGCAGGGCCGCTTTATGGAGCTGGACTTGACGGCGCGCCGCAACCTGGAGTTGACGGCGGCGCTGCAAGACGGGGGCAAGAAGGGCAGCCTACTCTGGGTGCTGGACCACACAAAAACGCCGATGGGCGGGCGTCTGCTGCGCGGATGGATCGAAAAACCGCTGCTCAGCCCCGTGGACATCACCCGCCGGCTGCGCGCGGTGGACGAGCTCACGCGGGGCGTCGAGCTGCGCGGCGAACTGCGCGCCGCGCTCTCCGGCGTGGCCGACATGGAGCGCCTTGTCGGCCGCCTTGTGTTTGGCAGCGGCGGCGGGCGGGACGCGCGCGCGCTGGCCGGCGCGCTCGAGAGGCTCCCCGCGGTCAAAGAGCTGCTCGGCGGCGGGCGGTCGGCGCTGCTGCGCGACCTGTTTGAGACACTGGACCCGCTGGCGGACCTCTGCGCGACGCTGGACAAGGCGTTTGCGGACGCGCCGCCCCACTCGGTGCGCGAGGGCGGCTTCATCCGCGACGGCTACGACGCGGAGGTTGACCGGCTGCGGGGCATCCTGCGGGACACGCGCGGGCTGGTGGCCCGCATGGAGGCGCAGGAGCGGGAGCGGACCGGCATCAAGAGCCTGAAGATCGGCTACAACAAGGTCTTCGGCTACTACATCGAGGTGACCCGCAGCCACTATCACCTTGTCCCGGAGGATTACATCCGCAAACAGACGCTGGCCGGGTGCGAGCGCTTCATCACAGACGGCCTCAAGGAGATGGAGAGCACGATCCTCACCGCGCAGGAGCGGCTGACGGCGCTCGAATACGAGCTCTTTTTGGCGCTCAGAGAGACATTGGCCCAAAACGCCCCGCGCGTCCAGCGCACCGCCCAGGTGGTGGCCGGCGCGGATGTGCTGTGTTCGCTGGCCGAGGCGGCGGCGCTGTACCGGTACGTCATGCCGGAGGTGGACCATTCCGACGTCATCCGCATCCGCGAGGGGCGTCATCCGGTGGTGGAACGGATGCTGGCGGGGGGGCTGTTTGTGCCGAACGACGCCGAATTGGACGGCAAATCCCCGGTGAGCATCATCACCGGCCCCAACATGGCCGGCAAATCCACCTACATGCGCCAGGTCGCGCTCATCGTGCTGATGGCGCAGATCGGCAGCTTTGTGCCGGCCGCCTCCGCGCGCGTCGGCGTGGCGGACCGCATCTTCACCCGGATCGGCGCGTCCGACGACCTGGCCGGCGGGCGCTCCACCTTCATGGTGGAGATGACCGAGGTCGCCGACATCCTGCGGCACGCCACGGCCGGCAGCCTGCTGATCCTGGACGAGATCGGGCGCGGCACCTCCACCTTCGACGGCATGAGCGTGGCGCGGGCCGTGCTGGAATACGCGGCGTCGAACCGCCTCGGCGCGCGGACGCTGTTTGCCACCCACTACCACGAGCTGACGGAACTCGAAAATACGATCCCCGGCGTGCGCAACTACAACGTCGCCGTCAAGAAGCGGGGCGGGGAGATCATCTTTTTGCGCAAGATCGTCCCCGGCGGCGCGGACGACAGCTACGGCGTCGAGGTGGCGGCGCTGGCCGGGATCCCGGAAGCGGTGATCGCGCGGGCCCGGGAGGTGCTCCGGGACCTGGAGGCCGGCGCGCCGGTGCGCGAGGCGCGCGGACGCCGGCGGCACGCCGCCGGTGACGAAGGGCAGCTCAGCCTGACGGACCTCGGCGTGCAGGAGATCACCGAACGGCTGCGCCGGCTGGATACGAACACCCTCACCCCCCTGGAGGCGCTCACGCTGCTGCACGAGCTGTGCCGGAAGGCCCGGGCCGCGGACGGCGGTTGACGGCTGGCGCCCGAGGGCCCGAAGGCCGGTGCGGACGTGTTTGCCCGCGCCGGCCTTCGGGCGTCTTGCGGCTGTGGCCTCGCCCCTTGGGGCTGTAAGATGCAAGCATTATAAGGTAAAGTTTGGATGCTCCATTGTCGATAAATGGTTTGAGTGTCAGAGACGCGTCTGGCGATGCGCGAGCCGTTTTTTCGTCAGATGAAACAAAAAATACTGCATCATGCCGCCCGCGCCGCAGTTTCCGGGGGTTTTCTGGGGGGATTTTTCATGAGTATGCTCTCGGTCGGCAAGAAACTCTTTCTTGGCTTCGGCGTGGCCATCCTGCTGATGATCGACATCTTGGCCGTCACCGTCGTCACATCACTCGCGAGGGACAGGCAGCTCACGCGCAACGGCGATCTTTCCGGTCTCACGTCGGAGATCGCCCATTTTACAAACAGCTACATGCGTGCGAACGCCGAGGCGAATGTGATGCTCCTCACGGCGGACAGTGACGGCGAATATTTTCGGGTCGTTACATATCTGGAGGAGAGCGCAGACGCTCTCGGGAAGATGGCCGTTTACAGCGAAACACTGGAAGATTTTGGGTCAGACAACTTCGGCGAATTGCGGTCGCAATACGACAGGGTGCTCTACAACGTCCGGGAGGCCCACGCGACAAACCGGCGGGTCCGGGAGGCGGGCGACGCCCTGATCAAGGCGGGCGACGAGATGCAGGACGCGCTGAGCGCGCTGTACACGGGCGCGCTCTCCACCGCGACGGAGGGGGGCCGCAGCGCCGAGGCCGAGGCGGAGTCGGATCTCTTTGAGACCGTGCTTCAGCCTGTCCGGCAGGCCTCTCTTCAGGTGAACGAGATGCGCCTGTTGGCGCGCAGCACGCTCCTGGCCCGGGACACCACATCCGTTTCGCAGATAAACGCCGTGCTGAGCGGCCTTGTGAGCACGATCGAAGCCGTTTCGCGGCATATTGACAGCGCCTCGGTCCGGGACGCCTGCCGGCGCACCCTCGAGGCGTTGGAGGAATATCGGGTCCGCGTGGAGAATATGGACAGCACCGTGCGGGGGAACAAGGCGCGCGTGGCCACGGCCGCCGCCGCCTTCACCGCGATGACCTCCGTGGTGGACGAGTTGAACGACGCCATCGCGCGGGACGCGAACGACTCGCTGACGGGCACGATCCGCGCCGAGCGGCAGGAGATGTGGTTTTTGGCGGGCATCGTCGCCTTTGCCATCCTCGTCTCCCTGTTCACCGCGCTCTTCATCGCGCGGGAGGTGCGGGAGTCGGAAGCGCAGGTCCGCCTTGTGCTGGACGCCTCCCCGCTGTCCTGTTCACTGCGGGACGAGCGTTCCGTCGTCTTGGACTGCAACCGGGAGACCCTCTCGATGTTTGGCCTTTCGGACAAGCAGGAGTTCCTCCGGCGCTATCACAGCCTGTGCCCGGACACACAGCCCGACGGCAGCGACAGCGCCGCGCAGGCGGAGGCTTACGCCCGCGAGGCCATGCAGACGGGCTACCGGCGCTACCTCTGGACATACCGCACGGCTTCGGGCGAACCGCTGCCCGTGGAGACGACGCTTGTGCGTCTGCCGTGGAAAAGCGGCTATCTTCTCGCCGACTACGCCCGCGACCTGCGCGAAGAGCTGGCCCGCGAGCGGCAGGTCCGCGAGGCCGACGAGCGCGCCCGCGCGTTGGAGGTGCAAACGCTGGCCGCCCAGGCCGCCTCGGAGTCCAAGAGCCAGTTCCTCGCCTCGATGAGCCACGAGATCCGCACGCCGATGAACGCCATCATCGGCCTGAGCGAGATGATGCGCACAGACAATCTGACCGAGGAACAGCGCTCTTTTTTCACGGACATCCGCCGCATGTCCCGCGTGCTTTTGCAGATCATCAACGACATTTTGGACTTCTCCAAGATCGAGGCGGGCCGGATGGACCTGGTTCCGGACCACTTCAATCTGGAGGAACTGTGCATCAACGTCACCTCTCTCAACCGTTTCACCGCCGAAAGGAAGGGGCTGTCGTTTTCTTATTCCTTCGCCCCGGACGTCCCGCGCGTTGTCTACGGCGACGACGTGCGCATCCAGCAGGTCATCACCAACATTGTAAACAACGCCGTCAAATACACGCGGGAGGGGTCTGTGTCGCTTCGCGTGGAGCGCCGGGAGGAAGGCGGGCGGGATTACATCGCCTTTGTCGTCGCGGACACCGGCATCGGCATAAAAAAAGAGGACTTCGCCAAGCTGTTTGGCACGTTTGAGCAGCTCGACACCAAAAAAAATCACGGCATAACGGGGACAGGCCTCGGCCTCGCCATCACAAACCGCCTGATCGGCATGATGGACGGAAAGATCCAAGTGGAGAGCGAATACGGAAAGGGCTCCGTCTTTACCATATTGCTGCCCCTGGAGCAGGGGGACCCGGACAAGGTGAAAAAGGGCGGTCTGTCGGGCATGGTCACCGTGACGGGCCGCGTCGATGTCCTGGTGGTGGACGACAATGTGATCAATCTCAAAGTGGCGCTCGTGTATCTCTCCAAATGCGGCATCCGGGCGGACGCCGCGGACAGCGGCGAGGCCGCGCTGAAGATGGTCCGCAACAAACATTACGACCTTGTGTTTATGGACCACATGATGCCCGAGATGGACGGCCTGGAGGCCACCGCCCGCATCCGCGCGCTGGACGACGACTGGTGCCGGCAGATGCCCATCGTCGCGTTCACCGCCAACGCCGTCTCGGGGGCGCGGGAGATGTTTTTGGAGAGCGGGATGAACGATTTCATCTCCAAACCCATCGACGCCGGCGAACTCAACCGGACGCTGGCCGCCTGGCTGCCGGCCGACCGGGTGCGCCCCGCGACACCGCCGCCCGAAGCGCCGCCCGCCCTCCCGGCCGACCGTGAGGCGGGCCTCGCGGGCGCCGTGGACGGCGAAGACCTCTACAGGCAGGCCCTCGGCGGCTTCCGGGCCGAGCACGGAGCGGACCTGCAAAAACTTCGCGACCTGGGGACACTTCCCAAATAGGAAGAGGCCATGATATATTTCTCTCTGTCTCAACAGTCATCACGCGGCGTCTGCGAGACCCCGGAACGCCCGCTGCAAGCTTGTCAGGAGAGCGCCTGTCAGGCTTTACCGGGCAGCGGCGAACCGGTTGAATCGGTCGCCGACGCCCTCCCGTTTGACATCTCGGCGGAGATATTCGCGCCGATTTTAGAAGAGAGCGCCGAGCCCGCCGAGACGGCGGAAACGGGCCGCAAAAGCCCCCTGCGCACCGTCGTCCGCCACGGTGTCACATGCGGCCTGATCGTGCTGTTTTTGCTTGGCGCAGGGTATTTTTTTTCACTGTTTCGGTGGATGGACCGGGACGCCCGCGAGAAAGCGCACCAGCTGAAAAGCGCCTTCCCCGAGCCGCAGTGGGAGTCCTTCCATTTCTCCCAAGGCGTCGACGCCGTGGCCGCCGCGCCGGCGGGGCGGGCCACCCGCGGCCCGGTGCTGCTGAGCGCCGTGTTTGAAGTGCAGCTCTCCGACGCGTGGCGTTACGAACTCCGCTTTGTGACGCCGGACGACCCGGAACACCGGACGGACCGGGGCTGGATCATCACCTGTCCGCTCCGCCCGGACCCCGGCGGCGGTTTCGTGCGCGACGCCGCCCTCGAACGCACCTACGTCTCCGCCGCCACCCCCCGGCAGATCCACCTCGATATGCTCGACTACTTCACCCAAAACGCCCCCTCATGACACGCCGCGGCGGTTGTCATAAGGGGCGTTTTTGATTGCGCGATGTGTTTGCAACCAATCAGTATCTTCCCCGCATATCCGCCGATTTTTCGCAATAATCCGCGCGTTTTCGCACCTGTTCGCGCCGTCCGGGCCCCGGCGGCGGCGCTATGCAGAGCGAGGGGCGACGCGCGGATATGGGCTTTCGCAAAAACATGGTTGAAGTTATAAAACATTCATGATATGATAAAAAACACGGCAAAGAATACCGAAAATACCGGCGCCCGGCGCGAGAGACGCCGGGTGGATTGGCGTTTGTTTTGTGTCCGCGTACGGCCGCGGCGAAATCAACACGGGAGGAATCGGCATGAAGTGTCCGTATTGCAGCTTTCAGGAGAGCCGCGTCATCGATTCCCGGCCAACGGACGAAGGCGGGAGCATTCGGCGGCGCCGGGAGTGTTCTCACTGCGGCAAACGATTTACCACCTATGAAAACATCGAGAGTCTGCCGTTGATCGTGATCAAAAAAGACGGTTCCCGCCAGTCTTACGACCGCAACAAGCTGCTCAGCGGTGTCCTGCGGGCGTGCGAGAAGAGGCCGGTGAGCTTGCAGCAGATGGAGGCCCTGGTCGGCGAGGTGGAGCAGGTGCTGCAAAACAACCTGGAGCGCGAGGTCACCACGTCGCAGATCGGCGAGCTTGTCATGGAGCGGCTGAGAAGGCTGGACGAGGTTGCCTATGTGCGGTTTGCCTCCGTATACCGCCAGTTTGCCGACATCAAAACCTTTTTGACAGAGGTCAACAAACTGCTGATGGAGCGGACGTAGCGAAGATGCTCAGGTTATTTCTGAATAGGTCCTAAGCGGCTGCCGCAGCACTGTTTCCAGGCTGGGGCGGTGGCCGCGGGTCAGCGCGCGCAGCTGCGCCGTCACGACGGCGCTGTCCGCCAGGTACAGCGCGCGGGCGGCCACGGCGCTCTCTGTGTGCAGCCGGCGCAGCCCCGTATCCGCCGCTTCGATGTCGGCGGCGGGGTAGAGCGCCTCAAACAGGCCGCGCCGCGCCTCCCACAGCGACAGGGCGCTCTGTACGGCCTCACATGCCTCGGGCCTGCGCCCCGCTTCGACGTGCCGCGCGCCGCTGTCCAGCAGCGTCAGGATCCGGCCGATGTCCGCCTCCGCGCGCGCGCCGACCCACAGCCCGGCGGCGATGATCCCGGCCAGCAGCGCACAGGCCAGCAGGATCCGCCGCATCACGTGGGCTCCTTCGGCAGGCAATAGACGCGGTTTTGTTCGTCCACAATCACCAAAAACGCGTCCCGCGCGTCCGTCAGTCCGTTTCGCCTCAGCGCGTCGGCCAAAAACGACGGCGAGAGGTTGCGCAGCGCGCAGTTTTCGCGCAGCAGCGCACCGTCGTTTACCAAAATGACGGGCAGGCCCGGGGCGGGCGCGGCGGTGCCGCCGACGTCGCGGCGGGTGGCCGGTTGGTACACCGGGTAGAGGATCGTGCTCAGTGTCCCGTTGGTCTCCAGGACGGCGTACTGCACCGTCGAGAGGTCCGTGATGTCCTTTGCGCGCAGGGCCTCGATGAGTTCGTCGGTGGTCAGCCGGTTTTTACGCAGTTCCTGCTGGAGAATGCGCCCGTCTTTCATCAAAATGCTCGGCTTGCCGCACAGCAGCGTGCGAAACCGAAGGCTGGAGATCAGCGCGCCGGAGACGATCAGCGAGAGGCACAGCAGCGTGGCGATGGGGACAAGCCCAAACACCAGCGGGCTGCCCAGGTCCTGCATCGGCACGGCGGCGAGTTCCGACATCAGCAGGGTCACGACGAGCTCGGACGGCTCCAACTCGCCGATCTGCCGCTTCCCCATCAGGCGGAGCGCGGCGATGATGACGACATAGAGGATCACAGTGCGCAGAACGGCCACCAGCAAACAAAACACCACCGACAGCGTAGATTGAGCCCGCTTGCGCGGACAAAACTGTGACAAAAACAAGCTATGTGGGGCGCGGACGCGGCGTGCCAGAAATACCAAAATTTGGATATTAATAACCGAATGCTTCCCGCTCGTACTATGGGCGAAAATCGTCCGGATTATGCAAGCCGGCCCGCGCGGACGCGGCCGGCTTGCTTTTTGTCCGGCAATCGGGTATACTGGGGGACAATGAAGCCACCAAACAGAGTAGGGGCCGGCGCGTCAAGTGTCGGGCGGACGGGGAGTTGCCGCCCGAACGAAGGGAATTTTCCTGCGGTGCCGGTTCCGCATCCCGCTGTTGCCATGAAGTTTCATGCGCAAGAGCACACGGCCGGGGTGGGCCCGGCGCCGCCGCGGGGCGGACAGGCGATCGGCGCATGGAGATCGAGACGACGGACACGGACGCTCCCTCGCGGGGGCGGGTCTCCCGGGCCGCGCGACGCCCCGTGACACACGGGAAGGAGAGATCGCTTTTGTCGTCATTTTGGGAACTTCGTGGGGTGTTTTCCACGCGGAAACTGGCCCAGATGGGTATGCTCGTCGCGCTGACCGCCGTGCTCAGTGGTCTGTCGATCTATGTGGCGGAGGACTTTCGCCTGTTTAGCTTCGCCTACCTGCCGGGCGCGGTCGGCGCGATGCTGTACGGCCCGTGGGCGGGGCTTGTCAT
This sequence comes from Oscillospiraceae bacterium, assembly GCA_031255175.1. Taxonomy (GTDB): domain Bacteria; phylum Bacillota; class Clostridia; order Oscillospirales; family UBA929; genus JAIRTA01. The sequence continues at coordinate 9,583 of JAIRTA010000074.1, forward strand.
GGGTTTCGCGGGGGACTTCGTGGGCTACATCGCGAAACCCGCGGGGCCGTATTTCTTTGGCTACGCAATCAGCGCGATGCTGCAAAACTTCCTCTACGCGGTTTTTTTATACCGGCGCGGGCCGACGCTGTGGCGGACGGCCGCGGCGCAGGCGCTTGTGGCGGTTTTTGTCTCGATAGGGCTCGGGTTTTGGTGGCAGCGGCTCATGTACGGTGCCTCGGCGGCGGAATTTTTCACCGGCGCGCGGATCATCAAGAACCTCATCCAATACCCCATCGATACGGCGATGCTCTACGGCGTGTGCCGCGTGCTGGCGCGCGTCGGGCGATGGACGACGTTTGAGGCGGCGGGGGCCGGGCGATAGGCGAGGTGCGGGGCCGGTCTTCGAACCGGGCCTGTGTATCGGAAGATAGGGAGAGGCCATGCGAGAAAACCCGTTTGACAAACCGCTGCGGTTTTTGAAGGGCGTTGGGGAAAAGCGCGCCCAGCTCTTCGCCAAGCTGGGTCTCGCGACGGTGCGCGATCTGCTGACGCATTTCCCGCGCGATTACGAAGACCGCACGGCGGTGCGCACCATCGCCCGGCTCGTTCCGGGGGAGGCGGCCTGCGTCGTCGCGATGGTGGCCGAGCCGCCGCGCCACGTCCGCGTGCGCGCCGGGCTGGACTACGTCCGCACGCGGGTGGTGGACGGGCAGCGCGCGCTTTCGCTGGTCTTTTTTAACGCGCCCTATGTGAAAGACGCCCTGCGCGAGGGCGAGACATATGTCTTCTTCGGCAAGATCGAGGAGGGCCGGCGGGAGATGCAAAACCCCGTCTTCGAGCCCATCGGCCGCGCCGGGCAGGTCACCGGGCGCATCCTGCCGGTGTACCCTCTGTGCGCGGGGCTCTCCCGCGGGCAGGTGCTCTCCGCCGTCCGGCAGGCCCTGGACGAGGTACGCGAACACTGGACGGAGACCCTGCCCGACGGCCTGCGGGCGCGTTACGGGCTCTGTTACATCCGCTACGCGTATGAAAACATACACTTTCCGGCCTCCCCGGAGGACAGGGACACGGCCCGGTCCCGGCTGGTGTTTGAGGAACTGCTGACGCTCTCTCTCGGGCTGCGTCGGCTGAAGCAGCAGGTCGCGCGCGCGGTGGGCGCCGTCGTGCCGCCCGTGGACATAGAAAAATTTTACGCCGCCATTCCGTTCGCGCCAACGGCGGCCCAGCGGCGCGTCGTCGGGGAGGTGCTCGCCGACATGGCCGCCGGCCGCCCGATGAGCCGGCTGGTGCAGGGGGACGTGGGCTCCGGCAAGACGCTGGTGGCCGCGGTCTGCGCGGCGGTCGCCGTGAAAAACGGGTACCAGGCGGCCCTGATGGCGCCCACGGAGCTTTTGGCGGAACAGCACCACAGAACATGGCGGCCGCTGCTCGCGCCGCTCGGCGTCGAGACGCTGCTGCTGACAGGCCGCCTGACGCCCGCGCAAAAGCGCGACATCCGGCGGATCCTCCGAAGCGAGCTGCCGGTCTTTGTCATCGGCACGCACGCGCTGCTCTCGGAGGGCGTGGACTTCGGGCGGCTGGGGCTGGTCATCGCGGACGAACAGCACCGCTTCGGGGTGGCGCAGCGGAGCCGTCTGACGGAGAAAGGCGACGCGCCCCATCTGCTCGTCATGTCGGCAACGCCGATCCCCCGGACGCTGGCGCTCATCATCTACGGCGATTTGCACATATCCGTTCTCGATGAGAAGCCGCCCGGGCGGCGGAAGGTCGACACCTTCGCGGTGGGCGAAAGCGTCCGCCCGCGCATCGAAAACTTCGTCCGCCGGCTGGTGGCGGAGGGGCGCCAGGTGTACGTCGTGTGCCCGTTTGTCGAGGAGAGCGGCGGCGCCGAGGGCCCGCGCGCGGCGGAGGCATACGCCGAGACGCTGCGCCGGCAAGTCTACCCGGCGCTGCGGGTGGGCCTTGTGCACGGCAAGATGCCGCCCGCCCGGCGGGAGGCGGCGATGCGCGCGTTTGTGGAGGGCGCGCTCGATATTTTGGTGGCCACGACGGTCATTGAGGTGGGCGTCGACGTGCCGAACGCCGCGCTCATGGTGGTGGAAAACGCCGAGCGCTTTGGGCTCTCGCAGCTCCACCAGCTCCGCGGCCGTGTGGGCCGCGGGCAGCACAAGTCTTACTGCGTGCTGTTTTCCCGGGCGTTCACCGAGGCGACGCGCGCGCGGCTGGCCGTCATGACGGAGACGGACGACGGCTTTGTCATCGCCGAGCGGGATTTGGCAATGCGCGGCCCCGGCGATTTTTTCGGCCACCGGCAGCATGGGCTGCCCAATCTGAGGGTGGCCGATCTCGCCGTCGATATGACGGCGCTGTCGATGGCGGCCGAAGCCGCCGGGCAGCTCCTGGAGGAGGACGCCGCGCTGTCGCAGTGCCCCGCCCTGCGCGAGGCGGTCGACCGTCTGCTGGCCGGGCAGGTCGCCGTCTGACGGCGGGGGCGCGCAAAATTGTTAATTATTGTCAGATTCCAGTTGTTCGATCAGGTAGTCGCCCAGTACGTCGGCGAACCGCCGGGCCGCGGCCAGCGCCTCGGGGAGGGTGTTGCCGCTGGAGCCCACCTCCAGGAGCAGCGCGCCGGGGGCGGCGTGTTGGTTGAAGCGTTCCCGGCGCAGGTTGATGGGGCGCATGAGACCGGGCGCGCGTGCGTCGGCGGCCTTTTGCAGGCGCGCGGCCAGCGAAAGGTTCTGTTTCCAGTTCGGGTGCGTGAGGCCCGCGCCGTCGGTGCCGACCACCAGCATGAGCTGGGCCACGGTCTCCCCCGCCACGGTGACGGAGGTCTTGCAGGTGACGCCGTCCGCCGTGACGATCGAATCCCGGTGGATGTCGAGAATGACGAGGAGAGACGGGTGCTCCGCCCTTGCCTTTGTGACGGCCTCCAGTGAGCGCCCGTAAGAGCCCGTGTAGCTGGGAAAGTCGTAGATCTCCCCGTCGTGGAGAACGGACAGTCCACGGGCCGTGAGCGCGTCGGCGATCTCTTTGCCCACGCGCACCACATTGTACCGGCGGTCCTCCGTGCGCTCCACATCGCTGGGTGTGTAGATGTTTTGCGGGTCGGGGCAATAGGCCTCGCTGCCGTGGGTGTGTACGATCAGAACCTGCGGTTTGCCGCGGACCAGCGGGAGCGAGGGCGTCTGCGCCAGAATGGCCTCCATGTCGACGGACAGGCCGCTCTCGTTTTTTACATAGACGCCCTGGGCCGTGTCGTAGCCGTCCGCGCCGAGGGGGCGGAGCGTGATCTCCCGGATGTGTGAGGACGGCGCGGGGCTTTCCGGGGTCTCCGGCGCGGCTGAGGCGGCCGGTGAGACCGGCGGCGTTTCCGGTGCGGCGGCGGCGCGGGGCGTCGGGTTCGCGGTCGGCGGCGTCGGTTCCGGGGCGTCCGGCGGGAGAGCGTCGGGCGGGATGTCCGCGCCGTTTGGCGCCGCGCGCGGTGCCAGCGCGCGGACCGACAGCAGCGCCGACGGTTCCGCCAGCATGGTGAGCAGGTCCGGCGGCGCGGCCGAAAACCGCCCGGTCTCAAAACGCAGCACAGCCGCGGCGAAGCCGGGGGTCTGCCCGGCTTGGGTCAGCAGGGTGTCCAGCGCCGCGCCCGCGCGGGAGACAAAGAACAGCCGCAGCAGCAGCGCGGCCGTCAAAACGCGCGGGATCTGCCGGAGGGGAGACGGAAGAAAGCCCGTCCGCCGTCCGGCCGTGCGTGTCGTCGCCATGAAGATCCCCCATTCGGTCAAAACTTGAGCGCTTCGGCGCCGTACTGCCGCAAAACGGCAATAAAGACGAGAATTTTGAATACTACAAATCGGTCCTGATATCTATAGAAACATGGAATTTTACAGATGCACAGGTGGGGGGCAGGCGCCCTTTACACAACCTATGCGCCCTCCGCCCCCGCTATACCGGCATCACCGAAGCTTATCTGCCGTCTGTGTCGCTCCAACACAGACAGGCAGGCAACAGACTGTTGTCTGTTATCTGATCCGCTGTTCACTGTATACGGGGGGGTTGCGCGTGTCGGTCGACCGGGCTTTGCAGGGTGTTCTCATGATCCTCGTCCTCATCGGGGCGGGGGCGCTGGCGGCGCGTCTCGGCCATCTCACGGAGGAGCTGGAGGCCTCGCTGTCCCGCCTCACAATCAATTTTTCCGTCCCCGCGCTGCTCTTCAGCAGCACCGTCACCCACATCTCGAGGGACTTTTTGCGGCAGGCCGGGTGGCTGCTGCTGATCCCGTTTGGCTGTATGCTGCTCGGGTATGGGCTGGGGTTCGCGCTGCGCGTACTGTGCCGCGTCCCGCGCGGAGACACGGGTGTGTTTCTTGTCATGTTCGCGCTGTCCAATTCGATCTTCATCGGCCTGCCGGTGGCCATGGAGATCTTCGGCGAGCCGGCCATGCCCTACGTCGTCACGTATTTCCCGTTCAATACGACACTCTTCTGGACGCTGGGCAATCTCGGCATCGCCGCCGACGGCGGCCGGCGGCCCGCTTCGGTGGGAGCGGCGGTCCGGAAGATCTTCTCGCCGCCCTTCATCGGTTTTCTCGCCGGCTTTGCCGCGGCGCTGACGGGGCTCGCGCTCCCGCCGTTTTTGATGCAGTCGCTTACCTATCTCGGGAACCTCACGATCCCGGTGACGCTGCTGACGACGGGGGCGGTGCTCTCGCGCATGGGCCGCGCGTCGCTGCGCCTCGGCCGCGCCGGCTGGCTGACACTCCTCGGCCGGCTTGTGCTCATGCCCGGCACCACGATGGCCGCCTGTCTGCTTTGCGGCGCGCCGCCCATGATGACCGGCGTGTTCACGATGATCGCCGCCATGCCGGTCATGAACCAATGCGTCATCATGGCGCGGATACACGGCGCCAACCACCGTCTGGCCGCCCAAATGCTGACGGTGTCCACACTGTTCTCCCTGGCGGGGATCCCGCTGTGGGTCCTGGTACTGCGGTGGCTGACCTGAGCGCGGACGGCGCTTGTCTTTTGAATGTCCTGCTTAAATGGGCGGGATATTCTTATTTTTGAGAAATATATGCAGACAAAACGGCCTCGGCGGAGGATGTCTTCGGGTGAGAGGACAAATATATTCCCCGCAATTGGGAAATAAATTGACACAAAATGTTGATGGGTGTATAATAAAATATAGAGAAGTATGCACAGAGAATTTGGGAAAATCGGATTCAGAAGAATTGGGAACAATTAGAAAAGCGAAGGAGAAATCACCGATGAAGAAGAAACTGAGTCTGTTGCTCTCCCTGCTGCTGGCGATATCGCTCATTCTCCCGGGTGTGGCGCAGGCGTCGGCCGCGCGTCGTCCGGGCGGGCGTCCCGCCGGCGCGGCGGTGGTGCTGCCGGATCTGTCAAACCTCAAGCCGCTGCCGCGGACGGCGAACCGGGGGAATGTCCCGCCCGACAAGAGGGGGGAGCGGCGGCTCGTCGTCTCCCGGCACGACAACGTGCCCGGGTGCTTCACGCCCCAGATTGAGATCGACCCGGAGGAGATCTTTGCCGCGTCCGCTACCCTCAGACGGTCACCGCGGCTGCGGAGCGCAGACGAGGAACCGGTTCTCGGAGATACGAAATCCTTTTATCTCGATGTAGATTCCAATAACAACAGGCCGCAGAAGACGGGTGAGCTCATCGCCATTGGGGAGCACTGTTATGTGTATGTCATTCAGGACGTCGCCGCTTTTGTAAACGACAAGGACCTTGTACTTGAGAACGCGGCGCACGTTGCCGAGGAGTTTGACGAAAAGATTTACTCCGTGATGACGGACGAGGAGAGATCCACCTACTTCGGGCAGCCGAAGGATGTGGACGGAAACGGCAAGCTGACGATCCTCTACTACGACATATCCATGGGCGGAGCGGGCGGATATTTCTGGGGCGGGGATTT
>JAIRTA010000086.1 GCA_031255175.1 Oscillospiraceae bacterium
GAGCTTGTGATGGCGCTGCATCTTGACGGGGTCGCCCCGGAAGTGACAAACACAGACAAGACATATACCTACGGCGGGACGCTTGATTTTTCCGTACCCGTCACGCTCCCCGACTTCACAAGCGACCAAAACGGCAACTATGCGCCTGCGCACAGCGGGCTGAACATCTACGCGGACGGCGAAACCGAAGTGCGGTTTTGGGATTTGTTTGGGCGGGAATATTACGAAATGATCACCGCCGATATCTTCGGCGGGAGCCATACCTTCGCCCTGGATCCGGAGACGCCGACCCATGAAAACGTGAAAGTCACGGTAAAAACCGCGGCGGGCTTCACGATAAACGGCGGAGATACATGGACGACAACCGTCACCGACAACGGGACGGTCAATTACACCGTGACCGGCGCGGGCGGCGCGAAAAGCTACAGCATACCCGTCAGCAACATTGACAAAACGCCGCCGGAAGCGCTGTACATCCGCGAGATAAACGGCACGGAGACCTTTGACGCGGCGGGCAACTCCACCGTCGCAGGCAGTGTGACCTATTCTATCCTGGGTTTCTCAGAAAGGGACGTCCGCCTTTTGGAGGATGAAACAAGCGCCTGCACCTTCACCGAACCGGGCGCGCATACCTTCCGCTTTGTCGACGCGGCCGGCAATGCGGGGACGCTCACGGTCAGCGAGGCGGATACGACATTCACACCGCTCATGGATTTGACCATTGCAACATACAGGCTTGTCTACGCAACCGGCGGCAGCAACTCCATCCCGCTCGGCACGTCTTACCCGGGCGGGGACGCGTTGCAGCTTTCCGTGACAAACAGCGATATCGCGGTTCGGATCGAGGCTCTGAACGCGGCGGGCGAAGTCGTCCCGGCGGTGATGACGATACCCGCCCCCGTGGCGGGCGTGCGGTATTACGAATCGCAGAGCACATTGCTGTTCACACGAAACACCGCGGCAACCGTGACGGTCACGTCCTCTTCCGGCAGCGCCGCGAACGTCACCGTCGAAATCGACTGCATCGACAGAATCCTTCCGACCGGGAGCGTGGAATATGTCCTGCTGGACGCGGACGAAACACTGCCCGACGGCACAGTCCTCAAAAAAGGCGCGGTGAAGGCATATCTTGTGACAAACGAAACAGACATCGCGTCCGTATCGGGAGCGGGCGTACGCCAGGAAAGCGGCGGCGCGCACAACGGATGGTACTACATCTATCTTGAGGAAGACGAAAGCGGCACATTCTATTTGCAAGACAACGCCGGCAATGTGGGCACGGTCATCGTGGGCGCATACGGCATCGACATCACGGCGCCGCAATCCGTGGACGAAAGCTGGTTTTCCACCATCAGCGCCAAGCCGGACGCCGACCCTTATACCAGCGGCAACAGCAGAGAAGAAGTGCTCGGCACGCCCACCAACAATTCCATCCGCCTGTTGTTCACCTTTAACGAGTTGATTGGAAACGTGGCCGTGACGGCCTACATGGGCGAAGGCGATCAGCGGGCGGAAGTGCCGAACACGGCGGATTATATCAGGTACACCGTGTCCGGCGCAATGCTTATGATTGAGTTCAGACAGAACTGCCAGGCAAAGATCGTCGTGTCCGACCTCAGCGGCAATTCCGTCACACTCTGGCGGCCGGAGGACGGGCCTGTCTCCGTGATTGACAAAGACGCGCCGACCGTCACAAATGAGACACGGCAGGTTCAGGCTTCAGACAACAAAGTCACCGTCGCCTACCGCTTCAGTGAGCCCGTGACGCGGGCCGGCGAAGAGGAAAACTTTGCGGATGCCCACACCCTGGCCTTCGATGAAAACGGCGTGTTCCCGGTTACGTTTGCGGACAAGGCGAGCAACGTCGTGACCGTGATCGCCGTGATCACCGAGATCGACGACCTATCGCCGGAAATCCACTACGCTTTGCAGATCACGCCGCGAGACGCGGGCATTGTCTTTTCGGACCCCGCGAACACCGAGGTGGCGGCGACCAACGGCAATGTGGAAATCGCTGTCGGCGCGGAGGACGCGAACGGGGCGGTGATCAGCATCACGGACCAAAACAAACCCAATACCCCGATACCGCTGAACGCCCCCACAATCACAACCGACAGCCGGCTCACAAAAGCGGCGACGGTCGCCGAAAACGGAATCTATGTGATCACGGCCGCGGACCGCTACGGCAACACGAACACCTTGAAGGTGCGGATCAATTTCATCGACAAGGAAGCGCCGGTCATTGCAATGGACAGCAACAAAGCCGTCGAGATCGAGCTTTCCTCCGCAAGCGAAACGGAGCTCAGGACGAAACTGCTTGCGGGCGTGACGGCGAGAGACAACCGCGACGGCAACGTGCCGGTCGGTGTGGATGTCAGCGGCGTAATATCCGCAGGCGCGGTGGGCGCCTATACCGTCACATATTCGGCAAGCGACAGCCTGGGCAACGTCGGCACAAAAACCCGGACGGTATCTGTCCTGCCGGCAGCCCGCAAGGCGCTGGTTATAAATGGAAAATCCATCGGGGCCAATGACGTTCTTGCGACGTATTCCAGAGAGGCGACATTTGACCTGAGCGGGCTTGCCGGCTACAAGCTCTACGCGGCGGAGGGCTACAAAACCCGCGCGCAGATGAAGTATGTCACCGCGCTGACCGGCTTGTCGCTTGCCCTGCCGAAGGATGGCTACTACACGATATTGGCGAAGAACGGCGAAATGGACGCGTTCCTCGTCTATATCTTCGTATATTAAAGGAGGAGGAACCGGTGAACATGAAAAAGATACTATCTATTTTGCTCACACTGTGCATGGCCGTTTCATGGCTCCCCACTGTCGCGATAGCGGCGGAAAGCGGCACGGTGACGGTGGAGAATGAATACATCAAGGTGACGGTGAATCGCGCAAACGGCGGCTATACCATTTCTACGCTGGAAGGCGACATCTTGAAAAAGTCCGACAACAACAAGGCGCTCACCCACAGAGGCGAGGATTTTGACACGTCGTTCACCTCGTTTCAAATCGCCGGCGATGCCGGGCAGGAATATGTGTTCGGCAACGACTACGGCCTGCTCGGCTGGGCCTCTTCCGACGTGGCGACGACGGTCGACAGCGTGGGCATCACCTCAACCTGGAGCGTCAAGGATTTGGCGGTCACCCAGCGCATTGAGCTGATCAGCGGCAACCTCTCCGAACAGCTCGGCACGGCGATGATCAGCTACACTGTCAAGAACAATTCGACCGGCAATATGCCGCTGAAGAGCCGCGTATTGATGGACACACAGCTCGGCGAGAACGACTTCGGCTACTATGAGGTCACAAAGGGCGTGCTCGGCGCGGGCTACAACTTTATCGACAGCGAGACCACCCTGTCGGGCTCCGACGTCCCCGCCGATTACTTTGTGAAGGACGCGCCCTTTGAGCCGGATGTGGCGGCGTTCGGCGTGAACAGCACCATCGCCACCGACAAGCCGTATCAGATGACATTCGCGCATTGGGCCAATCTCGCGGGGACGAAATTCGATTACGCGGCGAATCCGGCCCTGACCTTTTCCAATGCCCTGAACGCACACAAGACGGCGGACAGCGCCGTCGCGCTGTACTACAATTTGGGGACGGTGCTGCCCGGGGCGGAGCGTTCTTTCTCCACCCTGTACGGTGTGACGGCGAACCTGAAAAACAAGGACAATCAGGTGCTGATCAACACAACCGCCCCGGCAAAATTGCTTTTCAACGAGGACCGCACGGCGTACATCGGCTCCGGCGGCGCGGCGAACAACCTGGTGCGGATCAACTCCACCGTGTCCAACCCCATCTTGCAGGCAAAAAGCTACAAGCAACTGGCGGTTGTGGTATACGCGATTGGTTTTACCACACAGCGGCAGACCGACAGCGGCTCCTGGATCACCTACGACAACGCGGATCCGCTGTTTACCAAGATCGTTGACTTCACGCCGGGAGAGAACATCACAACCTTCTTCGATTTCAAATTTGAGCCGCGTGACAACCACGAATTGGGCACCTTTGTGACGAAGGTGTTCGACACAGACCCGGCGGTAAATGCGCTTGGCGTGTACGCGGACGACTATCTTCTCGGCGAGACCACAAACTACATCTTCATCCCGGCGCGGGACCCGGCGCTGCCGACCATCACACTCCACGGCATGGAACCCCAGATCCTGTATAACGACGACCGGCGCTTTTTGACTGTGAGCGGGCGGGGCATGACCTTTTTTAAGCACGACGCGCTGCAAGCCGTCGAACTGCGCGGCGAGAGCAAAACCTACCCCATCCCGCTCGAGAACCTGACCGTTTCGCAGGACGGGAAGAGCGTATCCCTGCTCCTTGAGACGTACATGGAGCCGGGCCGTTACGGACTGCATTTTTTGTGGAACGAGCAATCCAAACCCGCAAGTGACATCCCCGCCGATCTCACCTCGTCGAACCTGTTTGTGCATATGACGAGTGACGAAAGCTACCGCAACGACAAATACGGCGTTTTGACCGTACAGCGCAATGGGACGGACTCCTATACGCTTGCGGCGTATCAAAACGAGAGCGCGTTTGCGCAGGATACGGAAATGCAAAACCATGAAGACAAACTGCTGTTTGTCCTGCGCGGCGAGCTTATCAAGGACAATGCCGAAAACAAGTACCGCATGGCGGGCAAAGACAAGGACATCAACATCAACCAGATCCTCAACTACCACGGCAGCGATTTTGAGGTGACGGAAGACCGCGGCACGGTCAAAATCGCCATGAATGGGAAGATCACGACCATAGGCGCGAATACGACCGTGCGAAAGGGCTCCGCCGCCTTCACGCTGAAAAGCGGCACCAAATACGTCGTCCCCGTCTATGACAGCCGCGGGGCGATCGTCTCCGGCGCATCGCTCGGCAGCAACGAGGACTACATCGATCTGGCGTGGGACAATTCCGTGGACGCGCTGCAGACCATCGGAGGCTTCCTGATCGATCTGAAATTCGGCTTGCTGGGGAAGATGCGGGACGGCGGCAAGCTGTACAACATCATCTCCTTCGGCGGCGGACTTGACCTGTCCTTCATGACGCCCGGCGGCGCGAAGGCGGCGCGCGAAAACAAGAGCAAGGACCCCGGCTGGGACATCAGCACGATAAACGACCGCAGCGGGCTGAATCCCATAGGCCAGCCGCAGGTGGTGGAAAGGGCGCCGACCACGAAGAACATCACCAATCTGGAGTTCGGCGCGCAGGTACATGATGTGCTGTATGGGCAAAACAGCAACAAAACGGGATATCTGGGCATCAATATGGACGCGCATATGCAATTGCCGCAGATTGTCAGCTTCCTGCCGTCAAAAATGGCAGGCGATCTGCACATTGTCACAATCGGCGGCTACGAGGTAGGGGTCTCCGGCAAGGCAAAAACCACCAAGTTCGATATGGCGTTTTCGCTGGTGATCAAGTCCAATCCCTCCGGCGCGCCCATCCCCGACAAGCTGTACTTTGCCATCGGCGGTTTTGAGCCGGGCATCAACGTGGACGGCGCGGGTGTGCTGTGGGTCACGGGCGGCGGAGGCGGATTCGACAACCTGTATGAAACCATTTACGGCACAGACGGCCTCCCGCCATTCAAGCTGCTGCTCAATGTGCAGTTTGATATCTTCAAAATCATGACAGGCTCGGCGGATTTCGGCCTGTCGCTGCGCTCGTTTTCCGTCGCGCTCTCCAAAGTCAGCCTGAAAATGATGAAGGACGCGAAGTTTTTAGACGGCGGCGGGATTTCGGCGACTTGGTACCCCAACTATGAGCTGAGCGCACAGGCTTCCATAAATTTCCTTGAAGTGTTCAAGGGGCATTTCTCTCTGTTCTCGACCACGGAATTCTTTGAAATGATGATGCGCATTGCGCTGACATTGCCGGATTCGATCCCTGTTGTCGGGGGTATGGAGATCGCGGCGGCGGAACTCGGCGGCAGTACCGAGAAGATGTGGGGGAACATTTCAGTGCTGGGCGTCGGCATCGGCATTGTGTACTGGTGGGACAGCGGCGATCTGGACTTCAAGCGCGGAAAAGTGGGCCCGCAAAGCCGCGCCGTGCAGAGGTTCAACCTGATGACCACCCCGCAGGAAATATCGAAGGACGCGAAAACGGGAAAGGCACAATATATGACCGTCGGCAGCAACCTTTCCCTGGCGGCGGGCAGCGTGCCCGACAAAAGCGTGACGCCCGAAAAGATCGGGCAGTTGCGGCGTGCGCAGCCGGGCAAGGCGGCGCGGCTGATGGCCGCGGCGACGCCGACCACCATCACAGCCAATGCCGAGCAAAACGCGCATATCGTCACCATAGGCGAGCCCGCGGGGGATTATATCCTGACAGTCGCCCGTGCGGACGGCGGCGCGCTTGGCGCGGATTTCGCGGGTCTCCTCAAGATATACAACAACGGCGAGCAATATCCGCTCAAGTTCTATAAGAAACCGAATGTCATCACAGAGGCGACAGGCGCGAACTTGACGGAAGCCGAGAAGCAGGCGATAGAAGCGGCGCTTGCGGGTGTGAACGCCAACGTCGTCGGAGATGTGGCGTACATTGCCATACCGAGATCCAAGCAGGCAAATCCGCAGTTCCTTGTGGAGCTTTCGGGCGGCGGCGCCTACGACGTCGGCGCCGTGCATGTCGCGCCGCTCAGCAGACTCGACCGCGCGGCGGCAAGCGTAAACAACGGCAAGCTAGGCCTGACATGGGCGGGCGCGGACATCAGCGACACGGCCACGATAAGCGTCGCCGTGTCGGACGAAAAGGACGCGGACGGCGTAGAGATTGCGAAAGATCTGCCGGCGAAGGCCGGGGCCGCGGAGATTGCGCTTCCCGGCATATTGGCAAGCGGCGACTACTATGTGACGGTCATTTTGTCGGACGAGGAAAAGGTGTACCAGACCTACCAAATCCCGACGACCGTCACGATCACGGATGCCAAGGCCCCCACCGCGCCGCTGAGCGTTTCCATTGCGAACGCGGGCAACAACAAGCTCAGAGTGAATATCGGCGACGACTTCGGCAAGGATAAGCTGGAAGGCTATTACGTCGATATTTACGAGGATGGGACATTGATAGAAGCGGCCGTCTATTACAGCAAGGAACAGGCGCAAAACGGCGAAATCCTGATCGGCGGGCGGTATGACGTCCCGAATCCAAAACTGGACGCGGACGGCAAACAAATGACAGACACCGCCGGGAATCCCGTATACGAAGGATACACGACGATGGGATTTGCGCCCGGCAAAAGCTATCGCGTCAAGGTGCGCGCCGGAAGCTCGGAGCTTGACAAGGATGGCGCGGCGGTTTATCACTACAGCAGGTTTGTCACTTCCGCGACCGAGACGCTCCGCGAAGCGACGCCTCCGGTACTGTCCATTGCGGCGGTCGGCGGCACAGATGTGCTGTCGCAAAACACCAACACCTTTGCGCTCTCCTCTTCCGAAGCGGCGAAGGGGACGCTGACGGTAAACGGCGCGGACGGCGTGCCATATGTCTACGATACCTATCAAACCTCGTGGACACAGGAAATGACGCTCGAAGACGGCGTTTACACGCTGGAATTCGCGGCGGAAGACGAACAGGGCGACAAGAGCCTGACGCAGCTGCAAGTCTCGGTTGACACCACCGCACCAAACCTGATGCTGGAAAGCCCTCTGGGCGGCGACAGCTTCACGGACAACAAGATCATCGTAAAAGGCGTGGCCGATTCCGACGCGCTCTACACGTTCAAGGTGGACGGCGCGGTTGTCGGCGGGGCGGACAGAGACATGTCTGCGTATTTCACGAACGGCATATTGGAATATACCATCGCGCTGGGCAATAGCACGGCCAGCAGCCACACAGTCGAGATCCTCGCAAAGGACGCGGCGGGCAATCTCTCCAGCCGCTTTGCCACCGTGTCCGACAGCAGTATGCCGGACATTGTGCGTGTCGAACTCTACCGAAGCGGCGCTCCGATCCCGGCGAGCGGCGTAAAGCTCAGCGATGTCGGCAATACGGCAAGCCTCCAATTGATGGGCGTCACAGCGTCGGGCGATCTGATTGACGTGACCGACAACACAAACGTCGCTTTCGCTATGGCAAACGGAAGCGGGATCGGCGTTGACGGCAACGTACTCACGGCGAACAGTGAGGGCAACGGCATTGTCATGGCGACCTTCGATTTGGGCGGCGGATTTTCACTGAGCGACGCGGTTATGGTCACCGTCGGCGAAGAAATCATATACTATGCGCTCACCAAGGCAATCGCGGACGCGGAGTCCTTAAACGCGAACGACTACACCGCGGAGACCTGGGCGAATTTGGAAGAGGCGTTGACCGGCGGAAAGGTGATAAAAGACACCGGGATTTCCAATCAGGAAATCATCAACAGCGCCGCAGCCGCGATTGTGGACGCCATCGCAAACTTGAAGAGGAAGCCCACAGGCCTGCTTGCCTTCTCCCTGGACGCGCTGAAAGCGGGCGACACCCTCGAAACGACCGCCCATTACACAAACGCGAGCAACGAAACGGTGCGCGGTCACCTGATTGTGGCGTTCTACGGCGGTCAGGACGGCCCCTGCCTGCGCGTTGTCACCGAGCCGTTCACCGCGGCGGCCGGCAGTACCGTGCGGGTCGTGAACACGGTCGTCCTGCCGGCCGGCGTGGAGACGCAGTATGTCAAAGCCTTCCTGTGGGACGACGCGCTGACCCCCCTGGGCGAAGCCCTCGCGCTTGCCTCCCAACCTGCGGCGGCGACCCGGCGGACCTCCGCCCTGCTCTCGCCTGTGCCTTCCGCCGGCACATTCACCGGCCCCGACACGGCGCCGGCGCTCCCCAACTGGCGGGACGCCTGGCTGCCGCTGTCAAGCCTCGCACCAAACCGGACTTCTCCCTTTTGAATCGCGACACTTGCGTCGCGACCTTCCCCATATTCTTCAAACAAATTGTGTCGGCTCTGCCGACACAATTTGTTTGTGCCGTCCGGCACCGGGGCGGCGCGTTCGCTGCTTTGCACATCGCGGACACTACAGCGGCGGCTACGCTTATTCTCCGATATTTGTAGCTGTTTCCATCAGTTCTTTGTGTTTACGTTCCTTGATGTAATACTTTACGCTACTTAACAACAAAACTATTATCTTTTGTGCATATTTGATAAATAAGTTTTCAGTAGTATCGTAAGTATGGGCTATCTGCTCAGCCGCGTCATGCGCCGCATCTTGCAAAGCCTTTTCGTTTGGCTGCCCGACCGCTGCGTACCACATGCTTTTCAGATCTACAATCTTCTGCTGCGTATCGGAAGACAAGAGCATATCCCGGGCATCATCCTCTGCCGTATACCCCGTAGGATCCCAATACACCAACGGATTATTACGCACATACGTATACAAATTCAAACTCAACGGATCCGCAGAATCTCCCCGATACGTGTCCT
>JAIRTA010000095.1 GCA_031255175.1 Oscillospiraceae bacterium
CCCGTGGACGACACGGCGACGCTCCGCTACCGCGTGCGGCTGCTGGACCCGGACGCCAGCAAGAACACCCTCCTGCCCACCAACGGGACCACAACGCTCTCGTATGTGGACGCCCTGGGTATGCCGCAGTCGCAAAACTTCGACGTGCCCGTCGTGGTATACGGCGTGGGCACGCTGACCGTGGCGTACGAAGGCACTCTCCCGGTGGCGATGCGCCCCCCCACGGTGGTACACGGCCCCGTCGCCGCTCTGTACCCGACCCCGCTGCCCTTCCTGTTTGACGGCCCTCTGCCGGAAGGCATCACGGGCTTCCTGCTGGATTTTGTCACGCTGACGGGGACGGAGATCATCGACGGCCAGGTGGTGGATTGGGATCTCTCCGCCGGCACCATGTCCGAACTGGCCGCGCTGACAGACGGCAAGATCACGGCGTTTGGCCCCAACCTGTACGCCCTCGCGGTTCCGGCCGGAGACCTGACCGTCACCTATCACTACGACACGCCGATCGCGTGCGACATCACCTACCACAACGTAAACGGCGCGGCGAACCCCAACCCGGCCACCTACACCCTCCTCGACACGGTGGGCACGGGGCTGGCGCTGCAAGGGCTGACGGGCCGCCCCGGCTACACCTTCACGGGCTGGTACGCAGACCCGGACTACACGGTGCCCGTCACGGGGATCGAACCGAACGCCCTCGAAGACCGCGACTACTGGGCCAAGTGGGGTGACGGCGGACCCGACAACCCCGACAAGCCCGACACCTACACGATCACCTACCAAAACCTCAACGGCGCGACGAACCCCAACCCGGCGACCTACACCATCATCAACACGCCGCTCGTTTTGAGAACGCCGGTGCGCGCCGGGTACGCCTTCGGGGGCTGGTACGCGGACGCGGCCTACACAACGCCGGTGCAGCGGATCGATGCCGACGGCACGGGCCACCGCGTCTTCTGGGCCAGATGGGTGGGCGCCAGCACCTACGCGATCACCTACCACAACGTAAACGGCGCGACAAACCCCAACCCGACGAGCTACACCGTCCTCGACACGGCGGGCACAGGGCTGGCGCTGCAGGCGCTGACGGGCCGCCCCGGCTACACCTTCGCGGGCTGGTACGCGGACGCGGCCTACACCATCCCCGTCACGGGGATCGAGCCGGACGGCCTTGAGGAGCGCGACTACTGGGCCAAGTGGGGCGACGGCGGGCCCGACAACCCCAACAAGCCGGACAAATACACCATCACCTACCACGGCGCGGGCGGCGCGCCGAACCCCAACCCGACGACATACACCATCATCGACACGCCCATCACCCTCAAGCCGACGGCGGACGCCTACTTCGTGGGCTGGTACGCGGACAGCAACCGCACGATACCGGTCAGGCGGGTCGCGGAGGGCACAACGGGCAACCTGGAATTCTGGGCGCTGGTCATCACACCCTGAGAGACGGCGCCGACCGGCCGCAAAGAGGGCGCGCCGCCGACCGATTTTTCGAAATCGCGACGCGGCGCGCCCAGGCGCGCCCTTTTGTGGAATATTTTGCAAGTTTCGGCCGGGGCGGCTGCACAGATTTGGGCCGCGACGCCGCTCCGGGGAAAATTTGTTCATTTCTTTCTTGACTTATCCTGTCGCACTATAGTAGAATAATGAGTGCAAAGGGGCGACGCCATGAACGTTTTTGTCTCTTTGCGTTTTTCCGTTTCCCCTATTTTTTGAAAGTCTGGAGTGGAAAAGATGAAACGCATTGCCTGTTTGCTGTCTTTTGTCCTCTGCCTGGTCCTACTGGCCGGGTGCGCCTCCTCGGGCCCGAGCAACGCCGACCTCCCCGACACGCTGATCGTCGGGCTCGACGACACCTTCGCGCCTATGGGCTTCCGCGACGAAGCCGGTAACCTGGTCGGCTTTGACATCGACCTCGCGAACGCCGTGGGCCGTGAGCTCGGCGTCGACATCCGCTTTCAGCCGATCAGCTGGGACGCCAAAGAGATGGAGCTCTCCTCCCGCAACATCGACTGCATCTGGAACGGCATGTCCCGGACCCCGGACCGCGAAGAGAGCATGACCCTCTCGAAGGACTACTTAAACAACCGCATCGTCATCATGACAAACCCCGACGTGCAGATCACCTCGAAAGAACAGCTCGCGGACTTCAACATCGGCACACAGGCCAAGTCCTCGGCGCTGGAGGTTGTCGAGGGCGATCCGATTTATACGTCGATCCAGCCCAAGCTGTCCGAATACGCCACCTACGACGAGTGCATCCTCGACATGCAGGCCGGGCGCATCGATGTGATGATTGTCGACGAGGTATTGGGGCAATATAAGAACAGCACCCTCGCCGCGAAGCTGAACGTCTCCCCCGTCGACTTCGGCGACGACTTCTATGTCATCGGCTTCCGCAAAGAAGACACCGACCTGTGCGCGCAGGTCGAAAAGGCGCTGCGCGCCGTGAAGGCCAGCGGCGAAGGCACCGAGATCAGCCAGACCTGGTTTGGCCAGGACCTGCTGCTGGACATCTGACCGCAAGGTCCGGGCGTTCCCTCCCGCGGCGGGGCGCCCGGACTTCTCTTTTTGCCGCGGAGATTATTTGACCGCGCCGGACTTCCGGCCGCGGAAAGGCGGTCAGACACCGATGTCTCTTTTTGATTACACCGTCACGTTGGGGCCGGCGCTGCTGAACGGTCTCATCGAAACGCTCAAACTGTTTGGGATGACGCTGCTGCTGGCGGTGCCCCTCGGGCTTCCGATCGCGCTGGGGAACATCTCGCGGTTTCCGCCGTTTCGACTCCTGTGCAAGCTGTATGTCTGGGTGTTCCGCGGTACGCCCTTGATGCTCCAGCTCTTCTTTTTCTATTACGGCCTCGGCATCATCGCCAACAACACCGGTTGGCTGTTTCTGCGCTTCGACCGTTTTCCGGCGGCGGTTTTGACTTTTACGCTCAATTACGCGGCGTATTTTTCCGAAATCTACCGGGCCGGTATCCAGTCGATCGACCGCGGCCAATATGAGGCGGCCAAGACGCTGGGCTTTACACGCGGGCAGACGATGTTCCGGATCATCATCCCGCAGACGATCCGCCGGATCATCCCGCCGGTGTCCAATGAGACCATCACCCTTGTGAAAGACACCGCGCTCGTCAACGTGATCGCCGTCCCCGAGCTGCTCAAGGTGGCGAAGGACGCGGCCAACCGGGACAGCAACGCCATCGGTTACCTGCTGGCGGCGGTCGCCTATCTCATCGTCACCCTTGTTTTGACGATGCTCTACCGCCGCCTGGAACGGCGCTTCTCCCGGCACGAACAGGAAGCGGTTTGAACAATTGACAATTGACAGTTGACAATTGTCAATTTGTCGAGTTGATGCAGTTGGATAGTTGGCAATTGGAAGTTGTTGATTTGATGCAGTCTATATGATTTGTTTTTTGCGGAAGAAAGAGGACTGGCTATGGGATACATTGTTGAAATGGAAAATATTACCAAGACGTATGTGGGGGTGCCGGCCCTGAATGATGTGACGCTCCGGGTAAAATCGGGCGAGCAGGTCGCCATCATCGGGTCGTCCGGGTCCGGCAAATCGACGCTGCTGCGCTGTCTCAACCACCTGGAGCTGATCGACTCCGGCCGCGTCGCCATTGACGGCGAGGTCCTGGCGGAGACGGACGAGAGGGGGCGGGCGCGTTACCGGAAGGATGCCGAGATCCGCCGTCTCATCTTGCGCACGGCTATGGTGTTCCAGCACTTCAATCTGTTTGGGCACCTCAGCTGCCTCGAAAACATCACCATCGCGCCGATACGGATCAAAAAAGAGCCGCCGGCGGAAGTGCGGGAGCGCGCGATGGAACTGCTGCGCGTCGTGGGTCTCGAACAAAAGGCCGACGCTTACCCCGGCCAGCTCTCCGGCGGGCAAAAGCAGCGCGTCGCCATTGCCCGGGCCTTGGCCATGCGCCCCTCCGTGCTGCTGTTTGACGAACCGACCTCGGCACTGGACCCGGAGGTCACGGGCGAGGTGCTGCGCGTCATCCGCCAACTGGCGGCGGCGGGGCACACTATGGTGCTCGTCACCCACGAGATGGGCTTCGCCCGCGAGGTCGCGGAGCGGATCATCTTCATGGACACGGCGCGGATCATCGAAGAGGGCCCGCCGGGGCAGCTCTTCGACAACCCCGGCAGCGACCGCCTGCGCACCTTCCTCCAGGCGGTGATCTGACGCGCCCCAACACGATCAATCATATGATCAATCACACGCAATCACGCGAATCGCGGGAAGAAAGAAGCAAAAGTAAGAAGTAAAAGTAAGAAGTAAAGAAGAGAGGGGACCTTTATGAAGAGCCGCAAACAGCTGCTGTCTGTCCTGCTGGCGCTCACGTTGGCGCTCACACTGACAGCTCTCCCCGCCGCCGCGCGCTCCGCCGCGCCCTCGCTCACCCCGCTGGAAGCGGAATTCCTGGCCCGGATCGACTACGACAACGCGGAACGGATGGCCGTGGAACTCACCGAAGGCATAGGCAACCGCTACACCGCCTCGTTCAGGCGGGATATGACGGTGGACTACCTGCTGAACGAATTCAAAGCGGCCGGGTACGCGCCCTATCTCCACGAATTCGTCACGCAAAACACCAGCGGCGTCGTGAGCTACTATGTCAACGGAAGCCTTGAGATGTCCGGCAAGAAGTACATCTATTACGGGCCGGTCTACAACGCAAACACCGTCTACGGGGCCATTCGGGACGTCAACTTGTCCCTCACGGGCGCGGCCGTGGTGCCGTGGGCCAATGTGGGGCAAAATCTGACGCTCCCCGACGGCGCCGACTACGCGGGGAAGGCCGTGTTTGTCACGATGGAGGGCACAAGCGCGCCGAACGCGGCGCGGTATTACGCCGCCGCGCAGGCCTTGCAGGCCGCGGGCGCGGGCGCCGTGCTCTTTGAGTATTTCCGCCCCCGTGACGACGGCAACACCTCCTACAGCCGGATCGCCAACACGACCCCGTCGGCGTCCAACACCCCGATCACGATCCCTGTCGGGACGCTGCTCTACCACGAGACGCACGCCGCCCTGGCCGGTCTCACGGCCGACACCCCGATCACCGTGACGATGGACACCTCCTCGCTGGGCAAGAGCGTCGTGGCGGTTCTCCCCTCGGCCACCGGCAGCAAAAAGAACGTCTACGTCACCGCCCATCTCGACTCGCAGCTCAGCACGCCGGGTATGAACGACAACGCGTCGGGCGTGATCATGGTCGTCGAACTGGCGCGGGCGCTGCGCGGCATCCCGTTTGACTACAACCTCGTCTTCATCTGCTTCGACGCCGAAGAGACGGGGCTCACGGGCGCCCGGCGCTTCTGCGCGGATATGACGGACGAGGACCGGGCCAATTTTGTCGCGAACTACAACATGGACATGATCGCCACGAACCAGGACGACTGCGTCCATATGTTCTTAAATATCAGCGACACACGGCTGGAAGCGCTGGAAAACACGCTGCCGACCAACAACGACAGGCTGATGGACCTGCCGGCGGCCGTCGCCGTCGCGCAGGAGTATGAGATCTTCAACCATTCGTATCTGGCGGCGTTGAAGACCGGCTTTGACATGGATTACTTCAACATCTGCTACGACAGAACGACCGATCATTACGCCTTTGTCCAGGAGGCCACGCGGGCCGGCAACGACTTCCCCAACATGAAAAACGCCGTGGAATACGACTGGCGGCGCAACGGCAAGGGCACCAGCTTCGAGACGCTCTATCACAAGACCGGCGACACCTTTGCCGTCAACTACAGCCGGCCCCGGAACAAGGCCGTCACCGAGATCGTCGCGCTCTCGCTGTTCTCCCTGGCCCGGGCCTACCCCGCCACGCACCCGAACCCGGCCGTCACCCTCGCACCGGACAGCGCGTCGCGGACCGTCGCGGTCACCGGCACGGGCTACGCCCCGGGCGCGCGGATCACACTGATGGGCGCCCACGACGCGGCGCCGCACTACGCAAACCTGGACGCCTTCGCGGAGATCACGGCGGATGAAACAGGCGCCTTCTCCGTCTCTCTCCCCTCCCGCGCCGTCTGGCACCGCGGCCAAACCTATCACGTGGCGGCAAACGACGTCGCGGCCTCGGCGCCGATCCCCACAACCTACGTCCGGGCGCACAGCAGCGCCCGCATCTCGCTGCGCATCAAGGGCGCCGCGCAGTTGAACTTCTCGACCGACGCCGCCGCGTACACGTTCATCTCCTCGAGCCCGTCCATCGTGAGCGTGGACGAAACCGGTCGGCTCCGGGCCCTGCGCGCCGGCACCGCCCTTATCTCCATGCGCGCCAACGACAACGGCATGCTCCATCTCGTCTCCGTCAGCGTCAGCTGACCCACCGCCCGCGGCGCGCGGGTGCGTTTGATTTTACAAGTTTTGGGTTTTTGGCGGCCATCTGGCACGCATTTCCGCTGTTGTCCGCCTCAATTTGGGTCATACTAAAGACACGCGGCCGTCCGGCGTCGAACGCGTCCTCCGGCCGGGGTTGTTTCTCTTGGACTTCGACAGTTTTTTCTTCGTTTTTTCGCGGCCCACTACATATTGTGTAACACCACAATATGTAGTGGGCCGTACCGTTTGAGGCCGCCGGCACGGCCCCGGATTTTTACTTTTACTATGGGAGGTTACCTGGATGCAAACGTCCGGATTTTTGAAAGGGATCGGCGTGGGAGTGGCCGTCGGCGCGGCGGTCGCAACCGCTCTTGTCCCGGTGGACCGGAAGCGGATTTTCCGCAGCCGCGCCGGCCGCACCCTCCGCGCCATCGGCCACGCCGTAGAAGATCTGGTGTAAAACCACCAGTCCGCATATAGGCCCTCCTCCGGACACACCTCCGGCAGGAGGGCCTTGGTCCGGTTGAAAGAAGTTTTGCATGTCTCCGACTGACCTCTTGCGG
>JAIRTA010000132.1 GCA_031255175.1 Oscillospiraceae bacterium
AACGGCCTGCTGATGTGGATGAGCCAGTCCTCGTGGCCGAGCTTCATGTGGCAGACCTACGACTACTACCTCGACACCAACGGCGGCTATTTCGGCACCAAGGCCGGCAACCAGCCCACGCAGCCCGTTTGGGATCCGCGCAACGACAACATCACGCTGTGCAACTTCACAACCCGGCCGTATACAGACGTGACGACAACGTTGACCGTGTATGACCTGAACGGCGGCGTCGTGGCGGCAGAGACCTACAACACGCCGAGCCTGGCGTCCAACGCCTACGGCGTGCGCCTCGACACCATCACCGCCAAGCTGGCGGAATCCCCCACCGACATGGTATTCATCAAGCTGGTCCTGAAAGACAGCCGGGGCGAGGTGCTGGGCGAGAACATCTACTGGCACAACAAGACAACCTACCTGGCCAACCAGGCCCTGACCACGCTGGCCGACGCGGACCTCACCGCGAGCGTTCTGGGGCAGCGCGTGCTGGAAAACGGCAATGTCGAATACACCATCACCGTCAAGAACGACACCGCCGTCCCGGCCGTGCAGACCCGGATCCGCACCATCAGCGAAGTCACCGGCGAGGACGTCCTCCCGGCGTTCTACAGCGACAACTACTTCACGCTGATGCCCGGCGACACAAAAGTGGTCACGGTGGAGTTCAACCCGAAATATCTCGAAGGCGGCGGCAACCGGTTTACACTGAGCGGCTGGAACACCGTTGCAGAAACAGTTGCGTAAACGCTTCCCCGATTCATTTTCAAAGCAGGAAAAGGCGCCGTTTTGTGAGAAAAACGGCGCCTTTTCCTTGCCGCTTACAGGGCCTGGAAAACCCCATCTCCTTTTTTTCGGCAAGGTCGATACAAAATTGAATGCACGGCCCGAAATTTTAGCATACAATACAAATATTGCCGACAGGGCCGTTCTGTTTTTGCGCAAGGACGCCTTGGAGAGACGCCCGGTTCGGCAGCGGGGGGAGAGGGTGAGACCTCTCCCAAAATCCGTGCCGGCCGCTCGACGGCGGACCCGTGGGCTATGGGCGCCGGGCGCCGGCCGGCTGTTTGGTGTGTCCCGTGAGGCCGGGCGTCCGCGGGGCGGATTTTGCGGGATCCCCGCGGCGGCGCGTGGGGCACATGCCCAAATGGGCCGCGCCCGCAGCCAAAATTTTTTTGCTTCCGCCGCTTCGCGGCCGTGAAGTGCCAAGGAGGCGTTGCCGCCCAAAAGTTTGAAATTCTATGGCGAACGATATGAGAGAGAAGACATGTTTTTCATTCTAAACGGTTATCCGGGAGGTATTCGAATGAAAAGGAAGAAATTGGCAAATATTCTATTGTCCTCCGCGCTTGTTATCGCGATGGCGCTTGGCTTGCTGTCTCCTCTTCCCGTGTTGGCGGACGTCCCGCCGGCCGGCCAAGATAGTTTTTATTCGTCGTTCGAGGCGACGGACCCCGCGATCAACCCCGTTACCGTTTCATCGTCAGGCGTCGGGTATTCCATCACAACCGCCGCCACGGTCACGGCGGTGTCCGGGGAGTACACAAATTACGCGGGCATCCCCGCGATTGCGCCGGCCAATTATGTCAGCAGCTCGGCCAACGAATCGCTTGATAAGCTCATCGACCAAAACACCGCCACAAAGCTGTGTCTCACGGGCGTCACGGGCGATGTGGGCAACAATGCGAGGGTTGTGTGCCCGGTCTCACTCACGTTCCGGTACGACGCGCCGATCACGCCGAAGGCGTACTACATATCGGGCGGCGACGACGACATGAGCCAGAGCGGCCGCGTCCTCAACACATGGGTTGTCGAGGGTTCCAACGACAACGCAAACTGGGTTGAGCTCGATGCGCGCGGGCCGGTGGCCTGGACGTCAAACAGGCAGGTGCAAAACTTCACGGTGCGGAGCAATCCGGGTTCTTACACCTACATACGCCTGCGCATTCTT
Organism: Oscillospiraceae bacterium; assembly: GCA_031255175.1. Classification (GTDB taxonomy): domain Bacteria; phylum Bacillota; class Clostridia; order Oscillospirales; family UBA929; genus JAIRTA01. The sequence continues at coordinate 1,946 of JAIRTA010000132.1, forward strand.
AGAAGAGGCACCGGAACCGGCGTGACAACCGGCGGGATCATCCAGTTCTCCGGCTTTGGCATGTATTCCGACGTCACCGTGGACGGCATAGACGGCACCACCGAATACGACGGCCTTCAGGTGTCGGCGGGCGCCGGCCCCGCGCAGCTCTGGGGCAACACCAGCGCCAGGGCGAACCTCGGCTGGACAGGCGCCAGAGCGCTCAAGATCAGCGGCAAGAAGCAGGCCGCGAGCGCCAGCGCGTACCAAATCATCTACGACAACGTGGGCGTGACGGTCGCCCCCAATACCAAGCTCTCCTACATGGTGCTGCCGTACATCGACGCGGACGTGCAGTCGAACGAATACGATGACGAGTACACCGGCAACTACGCCGCGATCGATCTCAAGTTCGACGACGGGACGTATCTGCGCAACTACGGCGCGCTCGACCAGTACGGCTTCAAGGTTTCGCCGCTCGATCAGGGCAACGCCAAGATCATCGAACAGAACAACTGGCTGAAAATCACCAGCGAGATCGGCGCCGTCCCCGCTCTGCAGGGCAAGACGATACAGTCGATCCTTGTGGGATACGAAAAGCCGGACGGCACGCCGGGGAAAGACGTCGCCGTGTATTTCGACGACGTTGCGATTTACCGCGAGGACAACCCCGTCATCACGAACCTCGCCGACTATGTAAATATCCTTCGCGGCACACAAAACGGCGCGTACGGCGAGGACCACAACAAATACGCGCACGGCCTCAACAACCCGATCGTGGCCACGCCGCATCCGTTCAACTTCTGGTCTCCCATGACGACGCTGATGGCGCAGACGGTTTACCAGTACACCGGTTCCGAGGCGAACTTCAAACAGATTGAGCTCAACCACGTGGCGAGCAACTGGATCGGCGAGTCCGGCACGTTCGATTTCTCCGCCGACTCAACGACGGTGTGGTCGAACGCGACCAATCTCTATAACACACTCAACGCCAGGGGGTCGAACTTCAAGCACGAAAACGAGACCGCCCACGCGCATTACTATGGCGTGACGTTCAATGAAGACGACGCCAAAGCCCCGGGCGTCAAGATCGAAGTGACCCCGACGGAGCACGCGGCGGTGCTGCGCTTCACGTTCCCGGAGGGCGCGGCGCGGCGCAATGTCATCCTCGACAACGCCAAAGGCCGAAGCGCCACCGCGGCGGGCATCACCTACAACAGTGAGGACGGCACGTTTGCGGCGTACTCCTCAAAGGTCGCGAACGGCCAAAAGCGCATGTATGTGTACGGCCAGTTCAACGTAAAACCCACGGAATTCCGCCAGACCGCCGCAAACCGCACGCCCATGAGCATGTTCGAGTTCCCGGCGGCCGAAAGAGGCCCCACCGTTGTCGAGCTCAAAGTGGCGTCGTCGTTTATCAGCGCGGACCAGGCCGTCAAGAACCTCGGCCTTGAGATTGCCCCGACCGATACTTTCGACTCGATCAAGGCGCAGGCGCTCGCCACCTGGAACGAGAAGCTCTCCGTTGTCACGGTTGACGACCCGAACGCCACGTACGACCAGCTTTCGTCGCTGTACTCAAACCTCTACCGCGCGTTTATCTACCCCATCCTCGACTCCGAGAACGTCGGTACAAACGAAGAGCCGCACTGGCAGTACGCCTCGCCGTATTCCGGGGATGCAACCACGCTGACGCGGAAAGACGGCAGACTGTTCTACAACAACGGCTTTTGGGACACATACCGCACGGCGTGGCCGCTCTACGCGCTGCTCACGCCCAACAAAGACACAGATCTCTTAAACGGCCTTGTCCAGCACTATCTCGACAACGGCTGGGTGCCCCGCTGGATCGCCCCCTCCGGCACAAACAGCATGGTGGGCACAAACTCCGACTCCATTTTCGGCGACGCGATCAGCCAGGGGATCCAGTTCAACTACGCCGACGCCTACGCGTCTGCGCTGAAGAACGCCACCGTCTATTCTCCCAACAACAACGGCAACTTCTACTCCGGCCGCGCCGGAATGGCGTCATGGCCTTTCCTCGGGTATTCTCCGACGACCAGCCTCACAGACGAAAATCTGTCGTGGTCGCTTGAGTCCTGTCCCGCCGATTTCGGCATCGCCATGATGGCCAAGATCCTGCGCGACAAGGAGACGCCCGGCACGGAGGCCTACCGCAAGCTCAACGACGAATATCTGTACTTTATCAACCGTGCGCAAAACTTCGTGCATTTGTTCAGCTCGGCGCTCGGCGGATGGTTCCGCGGGAAGACGGCCGCCGGCGCGTGGCTGTGGCCCGACGAGCAATTTAACCCGGTCGCGTTCGGGTACGGCTACTGCGAAGACAATGCCTGGAACTATGCCTTCCACGCGCCGCAAGACGGGCGCGGCCTGGCCAATCTGTACGGCGGCCAGGATAAGCTTGGCGACAAGCTCGACGCCCTGTTTTCGGCGTCGCCGGCCATAGACTTCGGCAACTGGTCCGGCTGGCACAAAGAGAAGGTCGAAAGCCGCGGCAGCAAGCTCGGCCAGATGCACATGAGCAACGAGCCCGCGTTCCACATTCCGTACATGTATCTCTTTACCGACCGCCCCTGGAAGACGGCGGAAGTCGTCCGCGACATTCTCGACCGCCACTTTGCCGGTTCGGATATCGGGCAGGGGTACATCGGCGACGACGACAACGGCGCGATGAGCAGCTGGTACGCGATCTCCGCGCTCGGCCTGTACCCGCTCACGGGCGGCAACGGGCAGTTTGTCATCGGGACCCCGCTGTTCCAGAAGGCCACCATCAAGCGCGACAACGGCCAGACCATCACGATCACCGCCCCGGGCGTCAGCAGGACAAACAAATACGTGCAGAGCCTCAAGGTGAACGGCGTCGGCCGCAGCGCGACATACATCGAGCCGGCCGACATCCGCGACGGCGCGACAATCGAGTTCACGATGGGCGCGGCCCCGTCCGCCACATGGGGCGTGGGCCTTGACGCGCAGCCGCCTTCGCTGACGAATGACGACGGCGCGCCGAGTCCGCTCCGCGATTTGACCGCGGCCCTGACGCCGTCAACGACGACCGTCCCCTCGGGATACGCCGACGGCGCCTATGTAAACGGCACAACGCCCGCCGCGCTGTTCAACAACACATCGAATGACTACGCATCGTGGGAAAGCGGGCCCAAGGCGGCGTACTATTACTTCTACAAGGGCGCCAAGGTCGATATGTACACCATTACAAGCGCGACCGTGGCCACCGCGCCCACAGAGTGGACGCTTTCCGGGTCTGTCGACGGCGAAAGCTGGACCCGGCTCGACGTCAGAACAAACCAGACGTTTGCCTGGGACAGATACACAAGGCCGTTCTCGATAGACAGCCCGGGCACCTACAAGTATTACAAGTTCGAGTTCACAAACGAGGCCGAGGCCGTCAGGGTGTCGGAGCTGGAGCTCATGGGCGGCGAACTCGCGCTGGTGACCAAGAGCGCCTTGTATGAAACGATCCAAAAGGGGCGCGCGATCGACCAAAATCTCTACGCCGAAGAGACCTGCCGGCCGCTCGTTGACGCGTTGGCGTTCGCCGACGGCGTGTATGCCGACCCGGACGCGGCGAACAGTGCGATCACAGCGGCGATCGAAGGCATTGAGTCGGCCGTCGGCGGGCTCATCAGGATCAAACCCGCGGGCGCCTATTTCGAAGGCGTCGAATTCGACATGTCCTCCTCCGGGGTCAAGAGAGAAACCACGGCAAACGTCAGCGGGGTTCTGACGGGCGACGTGACCAACGTGGGCGGGCTGACGCCCGGTTCGTACCTCGGGTACAGATATGTCAACTTCGGAGAGGGGCAGTATTGGTGGACAAACGCCAAGGTCGTCTACGCGGGCAAGCGGGACGATCTCAGAAACTCCCGGCTCATCGTTCACCTGGACGCGCTGGACGGACCTGTCATCGCCGACTTCGCCCTTGAGGCGACCGGCGGCGAGTGGGATGTGTACGCGTACGCCACGGGCGCGCTGAGCCAAAACGAGATCACCGGGCTCCACACGGTTTACTACGAATTCCGCGGGTCCGGGACGAGCGTCGCCAATGTCAACGCTTTCGTGTTTGAGCGCACCGCGCTGCCGAATCTGGGCAGGGTCATCAACACGTTCACCCCCGATTCGCTGACCACAACGCTCAAATACATGAACGAATCCGGCGAGGCCCAAAACCTGACGCTGTACACGGCGGTATACGCAAAAACCGGAAGGCTCGTGTACCTCGCCAAATCCTCCCGCGACGTCGGCGCTTCCCAGATCGTCGATTTTGAGACAAAGCTTGACATACCGGGGATCGAAGCCGAAAGTCTGCAAAACGATTACTCCGTCGGCGTATTTTTGTGGGACAGCGTGACGTCTGTGCCGGCCACGGATGGGTACATGCAGGCGGTATCCGCGATTGACCGGCAGCAGAAGCTGGACGCGGCCAAAGAGGCGATAGAAGCGGGCGTCTACAAAATTCCGATAGACATAACCGGCCAGGACGGGAAAACGGCTTGGGTGCAGCAGCAGGTGAACGCGCGCATCCCCGCCGGGAACCAGACGACCGCGACCGTGACCTATGACGGGGCGTATACCGTCAATTTGGTCAACGGTCCGGTCACGGACAGCCTTGTGATCGCGGTGACGCAAACCGCGCTTGTGACGTTCCTGGCGCCCGAGGCCGACGGGGGGTACTCGGTCACGGCCGAAACGGACGCGTTCGGCACAACGGCGCTGCCGGAGGCCCCGGTGAGAACCGATTACAGATTCCTCGGGTGGTACGTCAAACGGGCCGACGGCGATTGGCGGTTTACGGCGGACACCGTTGTGACAAGCAACACGACGGTGAGAGCCAAATGGTGCAGCGCGCCCGCGTCCACGGGGTACGCCGCGATCGTGTTCGACAGCCCGATGTACAACAGCAATCTGACTATGGCGTCGTACAGCACGGCCGCAAACAGCGAAAACGGCTCGACAACCGCCTCATACCGCGACGACGTGGCCGGCATGATCGATCTCGGCGCGGCGCCCTACACGGTCGGCAGATTTATGTACTTGCAGATGCCGACGAACTTCCCCGCCCTGAGAGACGCAAGGGACGTCGTTTTTGAGATCACGTATTATGACGTCGGGACAAATTCGCTCTCGTTTGAGACGGCCGACACGACAAAAACCGGCACCGAGCGCAACTACGGCAACAGGCACAACATCCCGAGAAGCAACACGGGCGAGCTTGTCACGTACAAGCTGTATCTCAGCAACGTCGGGATGCAGCGCGGGCAGAACGGCAACAACGACCTGCGGATCAACGGCGGGTCCACCGCCCCGAACATGTACATCAAGAGCATCGTCATCTATCCGGGCACGCAGCCGTCGGTGGACAGCATCCCCGCGCCCGACTTCGCGCCGCAGACCGAGGCAAACAACCTGATCGGAAAGACCCTGGCGGGCTACCAGCTGTGGTTCACGGCGAGTGCCAGCAACAGCGGCTGGGTGCATTGGAGCCAAAACGGACAGCGGCCGACCAACTATGCGGCGATCAAATTTGAGAACTACCCGGACGTGAGAGAATACCCCGCCGCCGCGCTGAGCAATTCGGGACTCCCGAACCTGGTGAACGGCGACCCGTCGCAGCTCTTCACGTCCAAACGCAAAGACGTGGTCGATCTTCATTTCCTGTGGCTCCAGCAGTACGGGCTCGACGGCATGGCCGTGCAGAGGTTCACCAGCGAAGCCGTGACATCCGAAACGCCCACAAACAACCACGTGAACCTCGTGCAGGACGCGGCGGAACGCTTCGGCAAGACATTTTATGTCATGTACGACTTCACAGGCACCAGCAACCAGAGCGCGACCATCGTCGACAGAATCAAGAGAGACTGGGTGTACAGCATCGAGCAGAAGGGCATCGTGAGTTCGCCGAACTATGCCCACGCCGACGGCAAGCCTGTCGTTTGCCTGTGGGGCCTGTCCGGTGTCGTCAGCGAGAGCGACGGCAACCAATATATACGACGCGACCCGGCCCTGGAGATCATCAATTGGTTCCACGGCAGAGGGTACTACGTGATCGGCGGCACGCCCGACAACGACTGGACGGAACGGACCGACAATTACAAGGACGTGTACCAGGCGCTTGACATGATCTCGCCCTGGACGCCGGGACGTTACGGCCACACGCCGGGCAACATTGTGCCGTGGCTCGACGCGCATGTGCCGAGAGAACTCGCGTACTGCCAGCAGTACGGAATCGAGTATCAGCCCGTCATGTTTGCCGGCTTCAACTGGTCGAGCTTCATGAACGACCCGCCCAACCAGATCCCGAGGGCCGCGGGCGAGATGCTGTGGACGCAGGCGAAATATTTGAAGAACAAGGGCATAAAAACAGCGTATTACGCCATGTTCGACGAATATGACGAGGGCACGGCGATCATGAAGACCGCCGAGGACTCCTACATGCTGCCCGCGGGCACAACGCCTTATTTCCAAACATTGGCAGCCGATGGGAGATGGCTGTCGTCGGACTTCTATCTGCGGTTGTCCGGCACCATCATCGATCTGTTTAGGAGCGATGAGACGTCGATCTCCATGAACGCGCCTGTGCCGATCCCGCATTCGTTGGGCCCCGTTTACTGGCGGAACAGTTTTGAGAGACGCTATCAGCAGCCCAACACACGGTATGAGGGCGGGTACAACAACGTTGACGTCTGTCTCTACAAACCTGAGGCGCTGCAGTCGAGCGGAGTGTCCGCCGCGACAAACGAGATCGTTATGGAAAACGGACATACCGGGGCGTTCTCGTTCGATTTCAGAGGCACGGCCTCGCTGGACACTTCCAAGTATCAGTACAAAATCGCCGAGACGGCGATCTTGGCCCCGGCTGACCTTCAGCTGTCATATTGGGTGCGCGCCCAAAATGATCCGGGCAAATCGGTGTATGTCGATCTGCAATTCTCCGACGGCACGCTGCTGAGCGAAAAAGCCGGCTACACCCCGAAAAAAGCGGCGGCCGCCGGCGCGTGGGAACAGATCACGGTGGATTTGGACGCCTCATTCGCCGGCCAGACCATAACGGCCGTCGTTGTATCCTACGAAGGCGCGGCAGGCGAATTCGCGGCCAACATTGACGACATCGCGCTGCAAGTCAACCCATAACAACACCGCCGCCCCAACCACACGAACGCGCAAACCATTCTCCCGCTGGCTGGAATATCTCGACTTCCGGCCCCGTCTTATGCAGAGAGAAGCCAAAAATTTGAGTCTCCCCGGGTAGGAGCGATAACTTTCCTCTCATCTGGCTGCCACATTTACACCGCGGGATTCGGACAGCATTGAACTTCGTTTTGTGCAGCAAACTCGTCCGTCCCGCAAATGCCCTATATGTGGTTCCCGTTCATCAGACCGAAGGTCTGCCACCGGCTTTGTTCAGATTCCGCCTCGCGATGGATACCCTTGCCGTTGGCCAATAGTTCCCACTGCCAAGCCTGTAAGGGGCTTTCACCGCCAAGTTATCGCCAATGCCGGGATTACCAGCAAGCAGAGGCGCCGTTTTGTAAGAAAAACGGCGCCTTTTGCTCGTTGGTGACAAGGTATAGCATAGCAGACCGCGGAGAGTGGTGTTGACGAAAAATCGCCGGCGCGCGTCGCGTCAGACCACGGGCTGATGCGCGAAGCCTCCCATAGAGTTTAATACAAAATTGAATGCACAACGCACAATTTTAGCATATGATACAAATATTATAGGCGGAGCCGGTTGGTTTTTTCGTCCAAGAGGATGTCCCGGG
>JAIRTA010000006.1 GCA_031255175.1 Oscillospiraceae bacterium
TTAAATGCACCAACACCAAATATGTCCGTTATTCGTACACCGTCGAGTATATCGAACGAGCCAAATGAGAAAGATGAGATGCCCCAGAAAATTGGGGTTTCAGAGGACATTCCTGCCGCCGTAGCCTCATACCCATGCACGATCACACCAATAGACAACTCAGCTGCTTCCAAATACCCGTTTCCGTTCGTGTTATACCGCGCAAAATTTATGTACTGATCTGCTGCCCCCACAGCACTGCGAAGCACTTCACGCCTTTTGGCAGAGTCACCGCCCGGGTTGGTATGTTGCCCAGGCAACGTCACTTCAACAATACCAGAATATCCATCCAAGGGCTCGGTAACAGCAGCCGGCAAAATGAGTTCATCCTCACCCTGAAAGCCCAGCATCTCCTTATAATAGTCGTTCATCGACCGGGTGGTTGGATCGAATACCCGTTCATAGATCTGCTTGCCGGTCAGCGGCGGAATCTTTTCGTTAGTATCCGAATACGTGATATTTGATTCATCTTCCCATCTGACATAAATAATCAGTAGGTTGCGCCGCAGCTCCTCTATACTGTTGACGACCGGTGCTCCGGATCGATTGGCTGGGGCAGCCGATACCAAAGACTCACCGAAGACAGGCCGGGTTTCCGCACGTTGTTGTGCTGCGTTTTCCAACACCGTCTGCGGAATATCAATACCTCTCTCCCGTTTCGGTAGTGAACGACCGTAGAGAACAGATGCACCGAGAAGTTCGCCCGTTGAAACCGGGCCATTTTCGGTCCAATTGGCGTAACAATATCCGTTTCTTGCTTTGTCAAAGAGAATTAGGTGTCCGTTCGTGTCTTCAGACCAGGTGAGAAACTCGTCACCGCGCTGGATGACCTGAATGACTGAGCCGTTGGGTTGCGTAAAGGGCACAGGGTCCGGATAGGCCGGCGCGGCATGGGTCGTGACGATCAGGAACAAACATGCCGCCAGGAATGTCGCCAGGAATGCCGCCGAGGATGTCAGCGCGGATCTGATTGTCTTTTTCATATGTCTTTCCTTTCTTCTGCCACCTGCGATTATCCCAATCGTGCAGACAAGGATTTGCGCTGGCGTCGCGGGATTCTGTGCCGATTATACCCTAAAAGATGTAAGTTGTAAAGCCCCTTGTTGCTGTAAGACTTAAGCGCCCGGATGTATAATATTTAGGGCTGGATCCTTGGACGACCTTGATTTTAACGCCATAGGGAGCCGTATCGGGCAACAAAGAGAATTTTGAGGGTACACGCGTGATTGTCTTGCCGCACGGCGGCCGTGTCCCCGGCACGGCGGAAAATCCCAGGGACGCCGCGCGCCACAGAGAAAGGGATGCGGAAATGAATTCCGCATCCCTTTCTCTTCTCAGCGGCGGCGAAAGCGCTGCTGAACATTTTGATTCAACGTCATGATAGGTTGTGCTGTAAGTCTTCGAGACTGAAACCGCTTGCGTCTCCGCCCTGCCGTACATTCACGAGGGTTTTCGCGCGATGCGGATGGTGAGGAGCAACGCGTCTTCGAGTTCGCGGCTGTCGATGTCGGTGGCGACGCCGGCGCGGCGCATGGTGTCGGCTGCGCGGCGCAGTGTGTTCAAAAACAGCCGGACGTCTTTGAAGACGTACAGCGGGTGCGTGCGGCTCCGCTGTGCGGGTGCCGCGGCCGGGCGGGCTTCCAGCAGCCCCTCCACATAGCGTTCCGCCTGCGCCACGTTCATCTTCAGCCGGGCGATGCGCTCGATGGCCCGCACGCGGTCGGCGGCGCTCTCCAGGCGGAGCAGCACCCGCGCGTGCCGCTCCGTCAGCGCGTACTTGCGCAGCAGCGCGAGCACCTCCGGCGGGTGCCGCAGCAGCCGCAGCTTGTTCGACACCGCCGACGGGGATTTGCCCAGCCGGCGGGCCGCGTCCTCCTGCGACAGCCCGTAGACCCGGATCAGCCGCTCGATCCCCTCCGCCTCCTCGATGAAATCCAGGTCCCGCCGCTGGAGGTTCTCGACCAGCGCGAGGAGAGAGGACTCCTCGGCGCTCACGCCCATCACAAGGCAGGGCACCTGCGTGAGCCCCGCCATCTCCGCCGCGCGCAGGCGCCGTTCCCCGGCCACCAGCTCATACCCGGCGGCGACGCGGCGCACCGTGAGCGGTTGCAAAACCCCATATTGGGCGATGCTGTCGGAGAGCTCACGCAGGCCCTCCCCGTCAAACCACCGCCGCGGCTGGGCGGGGTTCGGCGCAATGGCGGCAATCTTCAGATAAGCGACGCGCCGGCTCGTGAGGAGTCCGGCGTGCTGCGCACGCGGCGCCATATGTTCACCTCCCGGCGCGGCGGGCCCTTCGCGCCGCGCGCTTTCCCCGGGACATGTCCTCCGCCCGCCGGCGGCGTCCCTCCGATTTCTCTCTGTCTTCCTCTTTCTCGGCGTACCCCGCCCTTCTGTATTTATTTTACCGCTTGTCCCGCGCGCCGTCGCGCAAAGGCTGTCGAGGGAATTGTCTTGTTTTGGAAATTTTTACCTTTTCGCACCGCAACGCACGTCAGGGCGCCTCCTCCGCGGTCCGGTAGGCCGCGACAAAGGCGCGCGCCTCCGCCAGCACGGCGCGCGGCGCGCGCAGGCGCAGCGAGAGGTGCGGGCTGTCCCCGGCGCCGAAGAGCACACGGCCCCGGTAGTCCGGCGCCGCGCACAGGTGCGCCACCCGCCGCAGGTCCGGCGCAGCCATCCGGCACAGCAGCCGCTCCCCCTTTTGGCTGATCTCCAAAATCCCGGCGCGCGCGGCCTCGGCGCGCAGCAGCGCGATCTGAAGGAGCGCCTGCACGCCCTCCGGCGCGTCGCCGAAGCGGTCGAGCATCTCGTCGAGCAGGTCGGAGGCGTCCTCCTCGTCCCGGACGGCCGCGATGCGGCGATAGAGATCCATGCGCTGGCCCGGCGCCGATACGTAGTTCTCCGGAATGCCGGCCGGCACCGCCAGATCGGCCACGCAGTCGGTCACGGCCGGCGTCTCCTCCCCGCGCGCCTCTATCACGGCCTCCTCCAGCAGTTTCAGATACATGTCGTAGCCCACGTTCATCAGGTGCCCGTGCTGTTCGGACCCGAGCACGTTGCCCGCGCCCCGGATCTCCAGGTCGCGCATCGCGATCTTAAAGCCGGAGCCGAACTCGGCGAATTCCCGTATGGCCATCAGCCGCTTTGTCGCCACCTCGCTGAGGATGCGCCCGCGCCGGTAGGTGAGGTAGGCGAACGCGTGGCGGGGGCTGCGCCCCACGCGGCCCCGGATCTGGTGGAGCTGCGCCAGCCCCAGCCTGTCGGCGTCCTCGATCACCAGCGTGTTGACATTCGGGATGTCGATGCCGGTCTCGATGATCGTCGTACACACGAGCACCTGGATCTCCCCGTCGGCCATGCGGTTCATGATGTCGGAGAGCCGCTCTTCGCTCATCTGGCCGTGGGCGGCCGCCACCGTCACCCCGGGCAGCTGCGCCGCCAGCCGGGCGGCCGTCCGCTCGATGCTCTCCACCCGGTTGTGGAGGTAGTAGGCCTGCCCGCCCCGCTGCACCTCGCGCCGCAGCGCGTCGGCCACAAGCACGTCGTCGTGCTCCGTCACATAGGTCTGCACCGGGTACCGGTCGCGCGGCGGCTCCTCGATCGTGGACATATCGCGGATGCCCGAGAGCGCCATGTTGAGCGTCCGCGGGATCGGCGTGGCCGTCAGCGTCAGCACGTCCACCTGCCGCGCCATCTCCTTCAGGCGCTCCTTGTGCGTGACGCCGAAGCGCTGTTCCTCGTCGACGATCAAAATCCCCAGATTTTTGAAGACAACGGACTTTTGCAGCAGCTTGTGGGTGCCGATGATGAAGTCGATCTCCCCGGTCGCCAGCCGCCGCATCGTCTCGCGCAGCTTGACCGGGGGGACAAAGCGGCTGCACAGCGCTATGCGGACCGGGTAGCCGCCGAAGCGGCGCAGCGCCGTCGCGTGGTGCTGCTGCGCCAGCACGGTGGTCGGCACCAGCATGGCCGCCTGTTTGCCGCCGAGCACGCACTTCATCACGGCGCGCAGCGCGACCTCCGTCTTGCCGAAGCCCACGTCGCCGCACAGCAGCCGGTCCATCGGCCAGGCGGACTGCATGTCGGTCTTGATCTCCGACGTGCAGCGCAGCTGGTCCTCCGTCTCCACATACTCAAACGACGCCTCAAACTGGGCCTGCCAGTCGCTGTCGGGCGGGAAGGCGAACCCGGGCTGCCGCTTGCGGGCCGCGTAGAGTTCGATCAGCCCCTGCGCCAGGTCCTTCGCGGCCGTCTTCGCCTTCAGCTTGGCGCGGTGCCACTCGCTGCCGCCCAGCTTGTTGAGCCGCACCGCGGTCTCCTCCCCCGCCCCGATGTACTTCGAGACGAGATGGAGCTGCGTGACGGGCACATACAGTCCGTCCGCGCCGGCGTAGGCGATGTGGATGTAGTCCCGCTCCACCCCGTCCACCGGCATTTTGACGATCCCCGTAAACTTCCCTATGCCGTGGTGCTCGTGCACAACATGGTCCCCCGGCACAAGATCCGCGTAAGAGGAGAGGCGCGCGCGCGCGTCCTTGGCCCGGCCCCGCGCGCGGCGGCGCGGGGCCGCGAGAAACTGCCCCTCCGTGATGACGCACAGCTTCAGCGTCGGGTATTCGATGCCGGCGGAGAGCGCACCCACCGAGAGGACGATCTGCCCCGGCGCGGGCCGGACCGCGGGCGTGAAATCCAGCGCGGCGGTCACGCCCCGGTCGTCGAGGATCTCTTTGAGCCGCGCTGCCTGCCGCTCGGCCGCGCAGAGCACGGCCACCGCAAAGCCCTCGCTGCGGCAGCGCTCCACATCGGCCACCGCCGCGTCCATGCTGCCGCCGTAAGCCGGGAGCTGCTTGGCGGGGATCTGCCACACGGCCTGCGGCGCGCGGGCGAAGGTCCCGGGGGGCAGGGCGTCCAAAAAGATCGTGTCGAAGGCGGCGCCGCGCCGCCAAAAGTCCTCCTCGTCCAGCGAGAGCGCCGTCTGAGAGGGCGCCAGCAGGCCCCCGGCCAGCAGCGACTCGATGTCCTGCGCCTCCCGAAAGGCATAGGCCCGCAGGCGTTCGCGCAGCCGGACATGCTCGCTGACAAACAGGAGGGTGTCCGGCGGCAAAAAGTCGAACGCCGTGGTCATCTTCGGGTAGAGGAGCCCCCAGTAGCGGTCCGCCTCCGGCAGCGCACCCGTCTCCCGCAGCCGCTCCGCGTCCGCGCGGATGCGCGCGGCCAGCCCGGCGCCCGCCGCCGGTTCCCGCTCTCTCTCCGCCGCCGCGGCCGCCAGCGCCTCCATCGCCGTCAGCAGGCCCTCGCGCCCGCCCGGCGCCGCCTGCGGCAGCGCCTCGCACACCGGCAGCAGCCGCGCGCTCGTGAGCACGTCGGTGCGGCGCTGGGTGTCCGGGTCGACGGCGCCCAGCGCGTCGATCTCGTCGTCAAAAAAGTCCACGCGCACGGGGTGTCTCTGCCCCGGGGCGTAGAAGTCCACCAGCCCGCCCCGGCGCGCGTACTGCCCCACGCCCTCCACCTGTTCGCTCAGCCGGTAGCCCCCCGCCTCCAGCGCGGCCAGCAGCGTCCCCTGCGGGAGCGTCTGCCCCACCCGCAGCGTGAGCACCGCGGACGACAGCGCGGGCGGGGGCAGCGTGCGCTGGAGGAAGGCGTCCGCCGGCGCGCAGACCAGGTCGATCTGGCCGCCCTGCAGGCCGGCCAGCACGTGGAGTCGCGCCTGCTCCCACTCGCGGGACACCGCCTCCACGCGGTAGAGGTTCCATTCCCGCACCGGGAACATCGCGGCGCGCACGCCGGTCCAGGCGCCCAGGTCGGCCGCACAGCGCAGCGCTTCCTCCTCGTCGGGGCAGAGCACCACGGCCGGCCGGCCGGTGGTCAGGCGAAGCGCGCCGATCAGGTGGGCCTTATGGGCAGACGAAAGCCCGCCCACCGCGACAGGGGTCCCCCCCTCGCCGTCGATGCGCGCCCGCAGTTTCTTCACCTCCGGGAGCTCGGCCAGCGCCCGGCACAGGCTTAGCATGGCTGTTTCCTCATCGATGTCCCTGCCGCCCTTTTACCACGAGACGCCGCCGCCTCGCGGGTTGTTGGTTGCGTGAACGCTTTCACGCTTTTATGTTACGGGCTCTCTTGGGGGGATGGCGGCGTTGTAGCGGTTCATGGCGCTTTCTACGCCGTTGCGAAGAATTTCTTCCACGGCGGCGCAGGCGCGGGTGACGGATGCTTCGACGACGGGGAGATCCGCCGCGGCAAACCCGCCGAGCACCCAGTCCGCCAGGTCAAAATCGGCCCGCGGCGGGGCGCCGACGCCGATCTTCACGCGGGGGAAGGTGTCGGCGCGGCAGTGGAAGAGCACGCTCTTCAGCCCGTTGTGGCCGCCGTCGCTCCCCTGCCCGCGCACGCGGATGCGCCCGAGCGGGAGAGATACGTCGTCACAGACCACGAGGAGACGGGCCGGCGTCAGTTTGTAATAGGCCAGGCAGCCCCGCAGCGACTCGCCGCTCCGGTTCATGAAGGTCTGCGGCTTGACCAGCAGCACCCGGGTCTCCCCGGCGGCGCCGAGCCCGTAGCACGCCTGAAACCCTGTCTTTTTTATGGGGATGTCCCACGCCTTCGACAGGGCGTCCATCGCCCAAAACCCGACGTTGTGCCGCGTCCGCTCATAGCGCGCCCCCGGGTTGCCCAGCCCCGCGACCACCCAGTCGACCGGGCCGGACCCCGTCCTTCGCCTCAAAAACATCGGTCTCAGGTCTCCGCCCGGGGCGGACGGCGGCGGGCGACCCAGTCCTCCCGGTTCTCCTGCCGGGTGCGGGCAACGGCCAGCGCCCCGGGGGGAACGGGGTCCGTGACGGTCGAGCCGGCCGCCGTGTAGGCGCCCTTCCCCACCGTGACGGGCGCCACCAGGTTTGTGTTGCAGCCGATGAACGCGCCGTCCTCCACGACGGTCCGGCGCTTCACCCGCCCGTCGTAATTCACCGTGATAGACCCGCAGCCGATGTTGACGCCCGCGCCGATGTCCGCGTCGCCGACGTAGCTCAGGTGCGGGATCTTGCTGCCGGCCCCCACGCGGGCGTTTTTGATCTCGACAAAGTCCCCCACCTTGCCGCCGTCCTCCACGACGCTGCCGGGGCGGAGATAGGCAAACGGCCCCACGCGCACGCCGCGGCCGAGCCGGCTTTCGTGCAGGTGGGAGGAGATAACGGCGCACCCGTCGCCCACCTCGCTCGCCCGCAGCAGGGTGTGCGGGCCGATCTCACAGTCCTCGCCGACCGTACACCCGTCGCGCAGGATCACGCCGGGCAGGATCGTTGTGTCGCGCCCGATGACGGTGTCGGCGTCGATGTAGGTGTGGTCCGGGTCCACGATCGTCACGCCGCGGCGCATGTGCCGCGCCGCGACGGCGCGCTGCATCGCCCGGCGCGCCGCGTCCAGCTCCGGCGGCGTCGTCACACACACCGCGCCGCCCGCGCCGTCGGAAACGAAGAATTCCCCCAGCGGCAGCCCGCGCTCCCGCATTGCGAGGCAGGCCAGCGTGAAGTCGAAGCGGTCGTCCAAAAACGCGAACAGCCGCCCGGCCGCCGCGCCCGCGAAACAGTAGAGCCCGGTGCGGTGCTCGTCGTCTGTCAGCAGTTCGGTGAGAAGCTGGCCGCCCCCGGAGTGGGCGGTCGTCATCGTCTCGACGGCGTGGGCCGTCACCAGCAGCGGCCGCGTGACGGCTACGGTGACGCCGGCGCCGGCGGCGAACGCAAGGAGGTCCTGCCGCAGCGTCTCGGACCCGGCCTCCAGCAGCACGGCGTCGCCGGCCTCCGCCGCCGGAAGGCAGGCGCGCAGCCGCTCGTCCCACGCGGCCCCGGTGCGCACCACGCAGAAGGAGCGGGCCCCGGCGGCGTACAGCGCGCCGGAGATCCAGCGCAGCAGCGGCTGAAAGAGAATCTCGTGCAGCAGCAAGGGGTTCTTCGACGCCCCCGCCGCCGGCGACCCGACGGCCCAAATGACAGCTCTCGCGCAACCCATATTTTGTCCCCCTGTATTACCAATAATTGTAAATTGTTATGTTTCCCTCGCCAGCAGGATGCGCGCGGCCAGGCAGGCGGCGCCGAATCCGTTGTCGATGTTGACGACGGCGAGGCCCGCCGCGCAGGCGTTCAGCATGGCCAGCAGCGCCGCGAGCCCGCCGAATGAGGCGCCGTACCCCACGCCGGTGGGCACGGCGACGACGGGCCCCGGCACGAGCCCGCCCACCACGCTGGCGAGCGCGCCCTCCATGCCCGCGACGACGATCAGCACGTCGGCCGCGCGCAGCCGGTCCAGGTGGTCCAGCAGCCGGTGCAGCCCCGCCACGCCGACGTCGTAGACCCTATCCGTCTCAAACCCCAGCGTCTCCGCGACGACGGCGGCCTCCTCGGCCACCGGGATGTCGGCGGTGCCCGCCGAGACGACCCCGACGCGCCCCGGGCGCGTCCGCGGCGCCCGGACCACCGTCACAAGCCGCGCGGCCTCGTGGTACACCGCGTCGGGCGCGGCCCGCGCCACGGCGGCGGCGGCGGTCCCGTCGGCCCGCGTGGCGAGAAGACCGGGCCCGCCGGCGGCGAGCAGGCGGGCGCAGATCGTCTCAATCTGGTCCGGCGTCTTGCCGGGGCAAAAGACGACCTCGGGAAAGCCCTGCCGCAGGGCGCGGTGGTGGTCAAGCTTGGCAAAATCCAGCTCCTCGTAAGGAAAATCGCGCAAAAAACGCAGGGCCTCCGCGTCGTCCGCCCGGCCCGCCCGGTAGTCGTGTAAAAATGTCAGCAGTCTCTCCCGGTCCATGACGTCTCCTCCGCCGGCAGCGTCTCTGCCGCGTCTCCTCCGCCGGCGTCCTCAGTCCACGTCCTCCGCCACGGTCTCCGGCGGCGCGTCGAGCTGTTCGGGCCGCTTGAAGATGTCCTCCACCATGCGCAAAACGGCAGAAAAATAAAACCCGTCGCAGATGCGCTCGTCGAGGGTCAGCGTGTAGTCCAAAAACCGCCGCATTGTCAGCTGTCCGTCCTTGTCCGTCACAAAATCCTTCTGCTTGGGCCCGAAGGCGAGAAAGAGCGGGCAGTTGCCGAAGTCGTAGAGGTGGTGGTGCACCGGCGGCAAATTGATGGAGCCCAGGTCCGTGACAAACAGGCTGCCGTGAAACGGGCTGGCGCGGTGAATGGCCTTCGGCATGAGACCGAAGTAATCCAGCTTTTTCATCAGCCAGATGACCCATTTCAGCGCGAAACCCGGGATCTTCGTCAGCACACGGGCCGTGTTGTCCACGTCGTTGGAATCGCCGGTGCGGCGGGCCTCCGTCAGCGCCTCGGTGAGCCGCCGGTGAATGTCCGCCGCGGTGTCGGCGGGTTGGCAGATGATCTTAAGCACCGTCTCCTGCCCGGAGACGGACAGCTCCTTCTTCACGGTGAGGACAACTTCTATGTTGTGGCGCGCAAACAGCCGCTGCCCGGAGATAAACCGGTTGATGCCGGGGCGCTGTGAGACAATGCGCACATAGAGGCTGATGAAAAAATGCAGCATGCCGAAGCCCTTGAGCCCCTCCACGCGCTTCTGCCGTATATAGCGCTCGGTTTCGCGTACAAAGGCGCGGCCGTGAAAGCTGTTGGAGGCGCCGGTGCGCGTCGGCATCACATACGGGATGAGGATGTTCATGGGGTCCAGGGTGCGCACCCGCCGGCCGTCGTAGCGGTCTCCCCACCGGCGACGGCGTGCGGACGCCCCCGCCGGGCTCTTTGGGTCCGTCATGTTTTCGTCTCCCCTCGCTTATACAGTTCGGGTGTCAACGCGGGCGCCGCCCGCCCCGCCGCGCTCAGCCGCCGGCCTCCGGGGCCTGCGCAAATTCCGGGGCCTGCGCGCTCTCCGGGGCCTGCGCGACGGCCGCGGCCGCGGAGGCCAGGGCGTCGCAGCGGTTGTTGTAGGGGTTGTCGGCGTGGCCGCGGACCCAGACGAAGGTCACGTCCTGCGCCTCGCAGAGCGTCAGGAGTTCCTCCCACAGGTCCGGGTTCAGCGCCGGCTGCTTGTCGGCGCGCCGCCAGCCGCGGGCGCGCCAGCCGCGGGCCCAGCCCTTGCGCATCGCGTCGACCACGTAGCGCGAGTCGGAGTACACCGTGACGCGGCAGCGCGCCCGCAGCGCCCGCAGGCCCTCGATAACCGCCGTCAGCTCCATGCGGTTGTTGGTCGTGGCGGCCGCGCCGCCGGAAAGCTCCTTCTCGTGCGCGCCGTACCGAAGGAGTACGCCCCACCCGCCCGGGCCCGGGTTGCCCAGACAGGCCCCGTCGGTGTATACGTCGACTTCTTTCATCGCCGGCATGTGGCGCCTCCGATCCTCTGCTCTGGCCTCTGCTCTGGCCGTATTTTTTACGCCTCGCCGGTCGTCTCATCGCGCCCGCCGGTGGTCTCGCCGGTGGTCTCGCCGGCAGTCTCGTCGGTCTCGTCTGTCTCATCGTCCGGCTCCTCGCGGGCCGTGCGGGCCACGCCGATGACGCCCGCGCCCGGGGCGAGACGCATGACGATGACGCCCTGCGCGCTGCGGGAATAGCGGTTGATGCCGCCCGCGGCCATGCGGATGATCGTGCCGTCGTCCGAGATGATCAGCACGTCGTCGTCGTCATCGACGATCTTGATCGCGGCCACCTTGCCCGTCTTTTCGTTCAGCGTGTGGTTTTTGAGCCCCTTGCCGCCGCGCCGCTGGGCCTCGCCGCCGCGCTTGTATTCGTCCAGGTCGGTGCGCTTGCCGAAGCCCCGCTCGGTGACGGTCAGCAGCGTGCCGCCGGGGTGCGTGCGCGCCGCGCCGATCACATAGTCGCCCGGGTCCAGGCGGATGCCGCGCACGCCGGCCGCGTCCCGCCCCATCTCGCGCACGTCGGTCTCGTTGAAGCAGATGGCCATGCCCTCGCGCGTGGCCAATATGAGCTCCTGGTCCCCGTCTGTCTTGCGCACGGCGATCAGTTCGTCGCCCTCCTCCAGCGTGAGCGCCCGGATGCCGCTCCGCCGGCTCGTGTCGAGGCGTTCGAGACGGATGCGCTTGACCGTGCCGTTGCGCGTGATCATCACGAGGTAGCGGCTGGGCTCGTCGTCCCGCACCGGGATCATCGCCGTCACTTTCTCGCCGCCCTCGAGCGGCAGCACGTTTACAAGGTTCGTCCCCTTGGCCGCGCGTCCGGCCTCCGGGATGAAATAGCCCTTTTTGCGGTACAGCCGCCCGTGGTTTGTAAAGAAGAGCAGCACGTCGTGGGTGGAGGCCACAAACAGCTCCTCCACATAGTCCTCCTCGCGCATCGTCTGGGCCGTGACGCCGCGCCCGCCGCGCCGCTGGGCGCGGTACGTGGACTTGGGCAGCCGCTTGATGTACCCGGCGTGCGTCAGCGTGTATACGCAGTCCTCCCGCTCGATCAGGTCTTCGATGTCGATCTCGTCGTCCACCGGCACGATCTCCGTGCGGCGCGCGTCGCTGAATTTGTCGCGCAGCTCTATGAGCTCCGTCCGCACGATGTCCAGCACGACGGCGTCGCTTCCGAGGATCTCGAGGTAGCGGCGGATCTTTTCCATCAAGTCCCGGTATTCCGTCTCGATCTTCTCGATCTCCAGCCCCTGCAACCGGCCCAGCCGCAGGTCGACGATGGCCTGCCCCTGCGCGTCGGAGAGCTGAAAACGTTCCATCAGGCGGGCCTTCGCGTCGTTGTACGCGGCGCGGATGATGGCGATGACCTCGTCCAGATTGTCCACCGCGATGCGCAGCCCCTCCAGGATATGCGCCCGCTCTCTGGCCTTGCGCAGGTCATATTGGGTGCGCCGCACGACGATCTCCCGCTGGTGGGCGATGTAGTGGTCGAGCGTCTCGCGCAGCGACAGCGTCTTCGGCTTGCCGTCCACCAGCGCCAGCATGTTGATCGCAAACGTCGTCTGCATCGTCGTATGGGCGTACAGCTTGTTGAGGACGATCTGGGCGTTCGCGTCGCGCTTCAGCTCGATGACGACCTTCATGCCGCCCCGGTCCGTCTCATCGCGGATCGCCGAAATGCCCTCCACGGTTTTGTTTTTCACGAGGTCGGCAATGGACTCGACCAGCCGGGCCTTGTTGACCTGGTACGGGAGCTGCGTGACGACGATGCGGGCGCGGCCCTTGTCCTCCTCCTCGATCTCCGCGCGGGCGCGCACCTTCACGCGGCCGCGGCCGGTGGCGTACGCCGCGCGGATGCCCACCCGGCCGAGAATGCTCGCGGCGGTGGGAAAGTCCGGCCCCTGGATGTGCTCCATCAGGTCGTTCAAGTCGGCCTCCGGGTTGTCAATAACGAGAACCGTGGCGTCGATCACTTCCCGCAGGTTGTGGGGCGGGATGTTCGTGGCCATGCCCACCGCAATGCCGGCGGAGCCGTTGACCAGCAGGTTGGGAAAGCGCGACGGGAGCACCCAGGGCTCCTTGCGCGAATTATCAAAGTTGGGAATAAAATCGACGGTCTCCTTGTCGATGTCCGCCATCATGGCCACGGCCATCCGGGACATGCGCGCCTCGGTGTACCGGTAGGCGGCCGGCGGATCTCCGTCCACCGAGCCGAAGTTGCCGTGCCCGTCCACCAGCGGGTAGCGCAGCGAGAACGTCTGCGCCATGCGCACCAGCGCGTCGTAGACGGAGCTGTCGCCGTGCGGGTGGTAGCGGCCCAGCACGTCGCCGACGGCGGTGGCGGATTTGCGAAACGCCCGGTCCGGCGTCAGGTTCTCCTCATACATCGTGTAGAGGATGCGCCGGTGCACGGGCTTGAGCCCGTCACGCACATCGGGCAGCGCCCGACCGACGATGACCGACATCGCGTAGTCGATGTAAGAACGCTTCATCTCTTTCTCGAGGTCCACGGGGACAATCTTCTGATTTTCGAAGTCCACGGGATGTTTCTGATCGCTCATTTATACACCACCAGTAATATTACATCTGGAAATTACTCTTCGTATAGTTTTGCGACGGGGCCGGGGGGCCCGGCTGTCAGCGTGCCCGATAGCGGCCGCCGAACACCCGCCGCAGGTGCGTCTTGATCCGGTCCGGCTCGCCCGGGCGGAGGTATTTTTTCGGGATCAAAAAACATGTCCCGTTGAGCAGGTAGAGGTAGAAGGCGCCCGTCGTCTCATAGACCGACGAGAAGGCGTCGTATTCGTACGTGGAGAGGCTCTTCGACAGGCGGCCGCCGTTTACGACCTCCAGGAAGGCGGGAAAGAACACAATCCACAGGTCTCCGCCGTACAGCGCGCCCGCCCGCTTGTAATGGACGCCCGGCCACCAGAAGAAGCGGATCATCACAACGGCCAGCGCCGTGAGGAGGATCGCCCCCATCGCCGTGTAGGCGAGGTCCGCCATGCGGACGCCCGTCACAAAAAGGATGACGCCCAGCAGCAGCCAGACCACGCGCAGGCCCGTCTTCAGCCAGTCCGGCCCGGGGCCCCGAAACATCGAAAAACGCCAATAGGCCAAAAAACTCTCGTAATCATATCGCACGTTCACCGCCACCAGCGGCTGCGGAAGCGCGGTTGTTTCATTCATGACGGATCTCCCTTGTCTGCCCCGGGCCGCGGCCCGGGATGGGCGGTTTCTCATGGGGCCGCGGCCGCGCGGCCTGTGACAACAGATAACATTCTGTATTTATGGCTCTGTTTTTAACAATTTGTATAATCTCAGCGCCGCCACCAGGGCGGTTTCGCGGGTGCAGGGGCGCTTGGGGGCAAACCGGCCGCCGCCCACGCCGCTCATCACCGCGTATGCCGTGACGAAATCGACGTCCGCCCGCGCCCAGGCGGCGACGTCCGCCGCGTCGGCGCGGACCGGCGCGGGGGTCTTCTCCGGCAGCCCAAGGGCCGCCGCCGCGCCGTGCAGCATCCGGGCCGCCTGCTCCCGCGTGACGGGGCGGTCCGGCGCGAAACGCCCCCCGCCCACACCGGCGGCAATGCCCAGGGCCGCCGCCGTGAGGACGGCCGGGTCGTCCGTGTCGATGAACACGGCGCTCCGGGCCTCCGTCCGGGCCGGCGGCGCGTCCGGCGAACCGGACGCCTTTTCGACCAGCGACACCATCAGCCGGGCGCACTCCGCGCGGGTCATGACCATCTGGTACCCGCCGAGCAGCGCGTCGGGGGCCAGGCCGAGCGCGCGGATTTCTTCCACGGCCTCCTGCGCCCACGGGGCGGGGACAGAGAGCGGCGCGCCCGGCAGGGCCACGCCGTCTAAAATCTTGACGGGGATGGGGTGCGGGTCGGCGTCCGGGTAGCCGAGCCCCAGCTGGCCGCTCCGGTTGGAGCCCCAGGCCCACAGGGTGCCGTCCCGCTTCAGCGCCAGCGTGGCGGCGCCGAAGACCGCGGCGTCGGCCACGTCGTCCATCACCTTGACCGGCGAAGCCCGGTCCTGAACCGTGCCGTCTCCGAGCTGGCCGGCGGCGTTCTCGCCCCACGCCCAGAGGCTGCCGTCCCGTTTCACGGCGACGGCGTGCCGGTTGCTCTGGTCCACTTTTATGACGTCCGTCATCATCCGCCGGGGGGCGCGCACCCATGCCTCCGCGGTGGTGAACAAAAGCCCGTTTTCGTTGCGGCCCCAGCCCCAGAGCGCGCCGTCCGTCCCGACGGCGAACGCGTTCGCAAACGACGGAGACGCGGAGAGGACGCCGCCCATCACCCGAACCGGGGAGGAGATATAGTCCCCCGCCCGGTCCGTCTGCGCGGCGGAGATCTGCCCGTTGTCAAAGCCGAAGAACCAGAGCGTGCCGTCGGTCCCCACGGCCAGCCCGTTCTCGACGCCCAGCGCAACGTCCGCCGCGCCGGTGTCCAGCCGTTTTGCGGTCGCCGTGACGGCGCTGTGCCAAACCCAGAGGCTGCCGTCTGTCCGGACCGTCGCGAGCAGCCCCGCCCCCGCGTCGAGGGCGCGCACTTTGTCCATCACCTGCGTTCCGGCCGTGACGTCCTTGTCCCAGAGAATGGTGTTTGGATAGGTCCGCGCGGCGCCGTCCGTCTTCAGCACGAACACCTCCGTGCCCGCCGCCACGGAGAGGACGTCGTCCCCGACCCGCCGGGCCGTCAGGCATTCGCCCTCGGGCAGCGGCGTCTCCGCGACCCAGCCGCCCCTGTCCTCGCGGAGTTCCGGCCCCGAGCGGGCCGCCTGCCCCCAGACCCAGAGGCTGCCGTCCGTCCGGACGGCGAAGGCGTTCCAGGTGTTGATCGCCACGGTGCGCCCGAAGACGGGCGCGGGCGCAGCCGCCTGAGCCGGCGGCGCCCCGCCGAGGGCCGGCCATGCCAATGTCAGCGCCAGCAGGAGACAAGCCGTTTTTTTCATCCCCAGATCTCCGTCTCTTCTTCCTCGCCCGGAACCCTTGCTCAGACGTTCAGACGTCCAGATTGACCACGTACTTGGCGTTTTGATCGATGAATTCCCGCCTGGGCTCCACCCGGTCGCCCATCAGGATCGTGAAGATTTGGTCCGCGGCGACGGCGTCGTCCAGCTCCACTTGAAGGAGCGTGCGAAACTCCGGGTTCAGCGTCGTCGTCCAGAGCTCCTCGCCGTCCATCTCGCCCAGGCCCTTGTTGCGCGACACGTCGATGCGGGCGCGCACGGCCGGGTCGCCGGCGCTCATCTCGTCGAGCGTGAGATCCCGTTCGCGGTCGGAGTAGGCGTAGCGGACCTTTTTGCCGTGCGCCAGCTTGTAGAGCGGCGGCTGTGCGATGTATACATGCCCCTCCTCGAGGAGCGGGCGCATGAAGCGGAAGAAAAACGTGAGCAGCAGGGTGCGGATGTGGCTGCCGTCCACGTCGGCGTCGGCCATCAGCACGATCTTGTTGTACCGCAGCTTGGCGATGTCGAACTCGTCGCCGATGCCGGCGCCCAGCGCCAGGATGATGGGCATCAGCTTTTCGTTGCCGTACACCTTGTCGAGCCTGGCCTTCTCCACGTTGAGCATCTTGCCCCAGAGCGGCAGAATGGCCTGGTAGCGGCTGTCGCGCCCGTCTTTGGCCGAGCCGCCGGCGCTGTCTCCCTCGACGATATAGAGCTCCGTGAGGCGCGGGTCCCGCTCGTTGCAGTCGAAGAGCTTGCCGGGCAGGGCCGCGCCGTCGAGCGCCGTCTTGCGCCGCGTGAGGTCCCGGGCCCGCCGGGCCGCCTCGCGCGCCCGCGCGGCGGTGACGGCCTTGTCGAGGATCGCCCGGCCCACGGCGGGGTTCTCCTCCAAAAAGTCGGTCAGCTTTTCGCCGATCAGCCCGTCGACCAGGACGCGCATCTCGGAGTTGCCCAGCTTGGTCTTTGTCTGCCCCTCAAATTGGGCGTCGGTCAGCCGCACGCTGATGACCGCCGTGAGGCCCTCGCGCACATCCTCGCCGGCCAGGTTTTTGTCGTCCGGCTTGAGGAAGTTGTGACGGCGCCCGTAGTCGTTGATGACGCGGGTGATCGCGTTTTTGAACCCCGTCTCGTGCATACCGCCCTCGGTGGTGCGGATGTTGTTGGCAAACGAGTAGATGGTCTCGTTGTACGAATCGTTGTATTGCAGCGCCACCTCGGCGACGGCGTCGTCCCGCTGGCCGGAGATGAAGATGACCTCCGGGTGCAGCGGCGTGCGGTTTTTGTTGATATAGGCGACGAAGGATCGGATCCCGCCCTCGAAGTGCAGCCCCTTGCGGATTTCCGGATCCTCGCGCCGGTCGATCAGGTTGATGCGCAGCCCGGCGATCAGAAACGCCTGTTCGCGCATGCGGGAGAGCAGGGTGTCGAAGTCGAACGCCGTCTCCTCAAACATCTCGGGGTCCGGCTGGAACCAGACCTCGGTGCCCGTCTCCTCGGTTTTGCCGACGGTGTGCAGCGGTTGCAGCACATCGCCGCGCCGGAAGTTCATCTCGTGGATCTCGCCCTCTTGAAACACGCGCACGCGCAGGGCCTCCGACAGGGCGTTTACCACCGACGCGCCCACGCCGTGCAGGCCGCCGGAGACCTTGTACCCGGACCCGCCGAACTTGCCGCCGGCGTGGAGCATGGTGTAGACGACCTCGACGGCGGATTTGCCGGTGGCGTGCATCCCGACCGGGATCCCGCGCCCGTT
>JAIRTA010000031.1 GCA_031255175.1 Oscillospiraceae bacterium
CGGCCTTACTCCGAATCGGAGCTCGCGGACGTCGCGCGCAGTACGGTCTCAGAACCGGCGGAGATCATAGGCCGGGCGGGCGATGCGGGGTTTGTCTTTTATCTGTTTTTCCTGCTCCTCTGCGTCGTCTCGGAGGTGAGCCGCCGGATGAGGCAAAGGCGCGTGAAACGGGCGGAGAGAGCGGCCCCGGATAAAATATTATCACAGTAAAACAAGCGGCGGAGCCTTTGGCTCCGCCGCTTGTTTTACTTACGCACAAACACTCACATAAACACGCATTGGCGTCAGACCGCGCGTACCACTTTGCCCGAACGCAGGCAGCGGGTACACACATGGACATGACACGGCGTGCCGTTCACCAGCGCCTTGACCCGCTTGACATTCGGCTTCCAGGAACGGTTGGAGCGCCTGTGGGAGTGCGACAGGGCAATTCCGAACGTCACACCCTTGCCGCAGATGTCGCATTTGGCCATCCTCGCACCTCCTCGCCGTCAAAGTCGTGATCATACTCTCCGCGCACCCGGCGCGGCGCGGCCGAAAATCTCTCTATGTTGTGGAAGTCACACATATAAACCACAGTATGATGGATATAAGAGTCACATGGCACGATCTTGAGAGTCGGCCCCCGACAAATCAGCAAAAACTATTGTACCAGAATCTTCGCGGGAATGCAAGTTTTTTGCCAAAAATCGAAAAACAAAAACGGCGGCTGATATTTTACAAATATTGTAAGTCATCAATTCCCTTCCCGCCGCAGGCGGGAGATCCACTTTTGCAGCTCGACAAAGCCCAGCATCACAAAGCAGAGCGCCGCCACGGCCATCCAGTTGGCGGGGGAGAGGGGCACGAGGGAGAACAGCGCGCGCAGCGGGGGCAGAAGCACGACGATGACCTGCAGCGCCGCCGAACCCAAGAAGGAGATCCACAGCATCGGATGCCGCCGCGGTTTGATCTGAAACAGGCTGAAGCGCTCCGACTGGAAGCCCACCGCCGCGAAGAGCTGCGAGAGCGACAGCGTGAGAAAGGCCATCGTTGTGCCGAGTTCGCCCTTGCGGCCGATCAGGTAGGCCGCGCAGGCGAGCGCCGCCTCGACGAGGCCGACAAGGACAATGCGCAGCCAGACGCGCCTGTTGAAGAAAGGCTCCTTCCCGTCGCGCGGGGGGCGGCCCATGACGTCCGGCTCGGGCGGCTCGACGCCCAGCGCCAGCGCCGGGAAGGTGTCGGTGACGAGGTTGATCCACAAAATGTGGACGGGCCGCAGCAGCGTCCAGTGCGCCAGCGTGGCCGTCAGCACCGCCAGCACCTCGCCGGCGTTGGAGGAGAGCAGAAACCGCACGGTCTTGTGGATGTTGTCGAAGATCCGCCGGCCCTCGCCCACCGCCGTCACGATGGTGGCGAAATTGTCGTCGGTGAGCACCATGTCGGACGCGCCCTTGGCCACGTCGGTGCCGGTGACGCCCATGCCCACGCCGATGTCCGCGCTGCGCAGCGCCGGGGCGTCGTTCACGCCGTCGCCGGTCATCGCGACCACCTTGCCGCGCCGCTGCCAGGCCGCCACGATGCGCGACTTGTGCTCGGGCGCCACCCGCGCGTAGACGCCGATCTCCTCAATCGCGCGGTCAAAGGCGTCGTCGTCCAGGGCGTCGAGGTCCGCGCCCGTGACGGCGCGCCGCCCCGTGCCGTCCTGCGGCAGGATGCCGAGGTCCCGGGCAATGGCCACCGCCGTGACTTTGTGGTCCCCCGTGATCATGACGGGGAGAATCCCCGCCCGGCGGCAGACGGCGATCGCCTCGCGCGCCTCGGGCCGGGCCGGGTCGATCATCCCCACCAGGCCGCAGAAGGTGAGCTCCGATTCGAGCTGCATCAGATCGGACGGCAGGGTCTCGCCGCAGTCACGGTAGGCAAAGGCCAGCACGCGCAGCGCCTGGGCGCTCATCTCCTCGGCGGCGCGTTCGGCCGCGAGCCGCCGGGCGGCGTCGAAGGGCGCCGCCGGCCCCTCCGGCCGGTGTTCCGCGACACAGCGCGCCGTCAGCGCGTCGGGCGCGCCCTTGACAAACAGGCGGACGCCTCCGTCCGGCGCGCGGACGGCCACGCTGGAGAGCTTGCGCCCCGAGTCGAAGGGGACCTCCCCCACCCGCGTCCGGCCGCGCAGCGCCTCCGGCGTCCGCAGCCCGCGCGCGAGCAGGTAGTCGAGAAGCGCCGTCTCGGTCGGGTCCCCCAGCGTGTGCCCGGCGGCGTCCAGCGCGGCGTCGTTGCAGTGGGACATGGCGTCGTGCAGCAGCGCCTCGTCGGGGCTGCGCACCTCCCGCACGGTCATGCGGTTTTGCGTCAGCGTGCCGGTCTTGTCGGAGCAGATGATCTGCGTGCTGCCGAGCGTCTCCACGGCGGGCAGACGGCGGATGATGGCCCCGCGGGACGCCATGCGTGACATGCCCATAGCCAGCACGATCGTCACAACGGCCACCAGCCCCTCCGGGATGGCGGCCACCGCCAGGCTCACGGCCGTGAGGAACATTTCGAAGACGCCGCCGATCCCCCCTATGAGGCCCAGCGCGAAGATAAACACCGCCACGCCCAGCACGCCGATCGACAGCGTGTTGGAGATCTGCCCCAGCTTTTTTTGCAGCGGCGTGAGTTCTTTTTCGACCGCGGCGAGCTGCCCGGCAATGGCGCCCATCTCCGTGTCCATGCCGGTGGCGACGACGAGGCCCACGCCGCGCCCGTAGGAGACCGACGTGCCCATAAACGCCATGTTGATGCGGTCGCCCAGCGGGCAGGCGGGCTCGTCCAGAGCGCCGCTCACCTTCTCAACCGGCACGGACTCCCCGGTGAGCGCCGACTCCTCCACGCGCAGCGACGCGCTCTCGAGCAGGCGCACGTCGGCGGGCACGCCGTCGCCGGCTTCCAGCAGCAGCACGTCCCCCACCACCAGCTCGCGCACGGGCACTTTTACGGGGTGGCCGCCGCGCAGCGCGCGGGCCTCCGGCGCGGCCAGTTTTTTGAGCGCCGCCAGCGCCTGCTCGGCGCGGGATTCTTGAATCGTGCCCAGCACGCCGTTCATCACGACAACCAGCGCGATGATCCCGGCGTCCACATATTCGCGCAGCAGCGCGGAGATGACCGCCGCGGCGATGAGCACCCAGATCATAAAGTCGCCGAACTGCGCGGCAAAGATCATGAGCCAGGTCTTCTTCCGGCCCTGGGTCAGTTCGTTGGGGCCGCCGCGCGCCAGGCGGTCGGCGGCCTCTTGGGCGGAGAGCCCGCCGGCGCCGCTTTCCGTCTGCTTAAAGAGCGCCCGCTCGGGCAGTGTGTGCCAAAGTGTCCGCGTCATACTCGCACCATCCCTAGTGTTCACATTACGTTTTGATTGAAATGAAATTACCGGGCTGTTCCGATCATACCAGATTGCGCGGCGTCTGTCACGCTCTTTTTGGCGTCGTCCGAAACTACTAAGGGCTGACAAAAAAATCCCTGTACCTTTGCGCCGTGTGTGGTATAATAAAGTGGGAATTGACACGGCGCCGCGCGCCGTGTGGGGGAGGAACACCGTATCATGGGCATGTTTGCAAAACTATTCGGCACCCATTCCGAACGGGAACTCAAACGCATAGTACCCATCGTCTCGCGCGTCGAGGCGCTGGAGGAGACATACCGCGCGCTCCCGGAGGCGGAGCTGCGCGGCCGGACGGCCCGGTTTAAGGCGAGGCTTGCGGAGGGCGAGACGCTGGACGACATACTCCCGGACGCGTTTGCCGCCGTGCGGGAGGCCGCGGACAGGGTGCTCGGTCTGCGGCCCTTCCGCGTGCAGCTCGTCGGCGGCATTGTGCTCCATCAGGGGCGCATCGCCGAGATGAAGACCGGTGAGGGCAAGACGCTCGTCGCCACGCTGCCGGCCTATCTGAACGCGCTGACCGGGCAGGGCGTGCACATTGTCACCGTCAACGATTACCTGGCCCGTTACCACTCCGAGTGGATGGGCAAGGTATACCGCTACCTGGGGCTTTCCGTCGGGCTCATCGTCCACGACGTGGAGCCGGCCGCGCGCCGCGCCGCCTATGCCGCCGACATCACGTACGGCACCAACAACGAGTTCGGCTTCGACTACCTGCGCGACAATATGGCGATCTATAAAGAGCAGATGGTCCAGCGCGGGCACGCCTTTGCCGTCGTGGACGAGGTGGACTCCATCCTCATCGACGAGGCGCGCACCCCGCTCATCATCTCCGGGCAGGGCGAGAAGTCCACCGAGCTCTACGAGAAGGCCGACCGGCTGGCCGCGCGTATGCGCGCGGTCAAGGTGGTGGAGCTCGACAGCAAGGCGGAACACGACGACATCGACGGGGACTATGTGGTCGACGAGAAGGCGCGCTCCGTCACGCTGACGCCCGCCGGCATCGCGAAGGCGGAGTCGTATTTCGACATCGAAAATCTCTCCGACCCGGAAAACGTCACGCTCGCGCACCATATGAACCAGGCCATCCGCGCCCGCGGCCTCATGCACCGGGACATCGACTACGTTGTGCGTGACGGGGAGGTCATCATCGTAGACGAGTTCACCGGCCGCCTCATGTTCGGCCGCCGCTATTCCGAGGGGCTGCACCAGGCCATCGAGGCAAAAGAGAACGTCAAGGTCATGCGGGAGAGCAAGACGCTGGCCACGATCACGTTCCAAAACTATTTCCGCATGTACCGCAAGCTCTCCGGCATGACAGGCACGGCGCTCACGGAGCAGGAGGAATTTTCCCAGATCTACAAGCTGGACGTCATCGAGATCCCCACAAACAAGCCGATGGTCCGCGAGGACGCCCCGGACGCCGTCTACAAGAACGAAGCCGGGAAATACCGGGCGATCCTCCGGCAGATCAAAGAATGTCACGAGCGGGGCCAACCGGTGCTGGTCGGCACCGTCTCGATCGAGAAAAATGAGCTGCTCTCCTCCATGCTGCGGCGGGAGGGCATCGCCCACATCGTGCTGAACGCGAAGCACCACGAAAAAGAGGCCGAGATCGTCGCGCAGGCCGGCCATGTGGGCGCCGTGACGGTGGCCACCAACATGGCGGGGCGCGGCACCGACATCATGCTGGGCGGCAACGCCGAGTTTTTGGCGGTGGCCGACCTGCGCAAGGCCGGCGTGCCGGAGGAGATCATCACCGAGGCCACCGGCTACGCCGAGACGGAGAACGAAGAGGTGCTGGCCGCCCGCGCGCAGTTTGCCGACCGCATGGCGCGCCACAAGGAGCAGATCGCCGCCGAGGCCGAAAAGGTGCGCGCCGCCGGAGGGCTGTTTATCATCGGCACCGAGCGCCACGAGTCCCGGCGCATCGACAACCAGCTCCGCGGCCGCGCCGGCCGCCAGGGGGACCCGGGCTCCTCACGCTTCCTGATCTCTATGGAAGACGACCTCATGCGCCTCTTCGGCGTAAACCGCGTGAGCGGGATGCTCGAATCGCTGGGGATGGACGAGGACACGCCCATCGACCAGAAGATGCTCTCAAACGCCATCGAAAACGCGCAAAAGCGCGTGGAATCGCGTAACTTCCAGCTCCGCAAACACGTGCTGGAATATGACGACGTTATGAACCGGCAGCGCGAGATCATTTACGGCCAGCGCAAGAAGGTGCTGGACGGGGAGGACCTGCGCGGCAGCATTCTCGACATGATCGACGACGCCGTGGGCCGCGCGGTGGACAGGGCGGCCGGCGGGCACAACTTCATCGATCCCCCGCAGATCGCCGCCGCCACGCAGCCCTTTGAGGGCCTGTTCCTCACGCCCGGCCAGTTTAAGTTCACCCAGGATGAACTGAGCCAAAAGACGACGGACGACATCAAAACCCTGCTGCGGGAGCAGGCGCGGCGCGTGTATGAAGAGAAGGAGCGCGCGCTCGGCCCCGTCATGCGCGAGGTGGAGCGCGTCGTGCTGCTGCAAGTGGTCGACCGGCATTGGATGGACCATATCGACGCGATGCAGGAGCTGCGCAACGGGATCGGCCTGCGCGCGTACGCCCAGACGGACCCGCTCGTCGCCTACAAACAGGAAGGGTTTGAGATGTTCGACCAGATGGTCGCCGAGATCCGCGACGACACGGTGCGTTACATCTACACCGCCCAGGTGCGCGGCGCCGAGGCGCCGAAGCGCGAACAGGTGGCCCGGCCGACGCAGGCGGGCCTTCTCGGCGCCGGCGGCGGCGGCGACAAAAAACGCCCCGTGCGCAAGACCGCGACCCAAAAGGTCGGGCGCAACGACCCGTGCCCCTGCGGCAGCGGGAAGAAATACAAAAAATGCTGCGGGTTCGAATCCGCGGCCGGCGGCGAGGCGTGAGGAAACATCGCGGAACATGAGATACCCCGCCGCGAGACGGCGGGGTATCTCCGAAATAACGGTTTCAGCGCCCCGGAGAGGCGGGGCGACGGGCCTAAAAATTGAAACACAGGAGGGATATCATGGCGGCGGTTCGCGTCAGAGACAATGTATACTGGGTGGGCGTAAAGCACCCGGACGTGCGCAATTTTCACGGGTATCTCGTTCCCTACGGCACGACGTACAACGCGTACCTGATCCTCGATGAAAAGATCTCGCTCATCGACACGGTGCGCGCGCCGTTTGCCGGCGCGCTGCTGGACAACGTACGGGAGATCGTCGACCCGGCCCGGATCGATTACCTGATCTCCAACCATGTGGAGCCCGACCACTCGGGCGCGCTGCCGGCGCTGGCCGCGGCTTGCCCGAACGCGACGGTCGTCGCGTCCCCCAACGGGCAGAAGGGCCTGATCGCCCACTATCCGGAGCTCGCGCCCGCCTGGCAGGTGGTGAAGACCGGCGACACGCTGTGCACCGGGCGGTATCGGTTTTCGTTCATCCTCATGCCGATGGTCCATTGGCCGGACAGCATGTCAACGTATCTCGAGGAGGAGAAGATCCTGTTTTCAAACGACGCGCTGGGGCAGCACATAGCCTCGGACGCGCGTTACGATGACGAACTGGGCGAGGAGCGCCTGATGGAGCGGGCGGGCGACTACTACGCGAACATTGTGCTGCCATACGGGCCGCAGGCCCAGGCCCTGCTGAAGTCGATCGCCGCGCTGGACATCGAGATGGCGGCGCCGGGCCACGGCGTCATGCTCCGCTCGTTTTTGCCGAAGGTGTTAAACAAGTACGACGCCTGGTCGCGCGGCGAGAGTGACCCTGCGCGCGGCGTCATCGTCTACGACACCATGTGGGGCTCGACGAAGACAATGGCGGAATCGCTCGCGCGGGAGCTGGCCGGGCGCGGCGTCACGGCGGAGCTCCTTTCGCTGAAAGAAACGCATGTATCCACGGCCATGACGCGGCTGCTGGAGGCCGGGTTTATCGCGGTGGGGAGCCCCACGCTGAACCGGCAGGTCATGCCCACGGTGGCGGCGTTTCTCTCGTATCTGCGGGGGCTCGCGCCGAAGCGGCGCACGGGGCTGGCGTTCGGCGCGTACGGGTGGGGCGGCGAGAGCGTGGGCATCATCGAAGAGACGCTCACGGCGCTCCAGTGGACGCTGGAGCCGTCCCGCAAGATCCGCTGGCGGCCCTGACGGGGGGCCGCCCCGCAGGGCCGATACTCTTGGGATGAGGGGAGATGCGCGTGCCTGACAACCGCGCCGTCGGCGTATTTGATTCGGGGCTCGGGGGGCTGACCGCCGTGCGGGAACTGACGCGGCTGCTGCCCCGGGAGGAGATTGTCTACTTCGGAGACACCGCGCGGGTGCCGTACGGCACGCGGTCGCGGGAGACGATCCTGTCTTATATGCGGCAGGACATCGCGTTTTTGATGACGTTTGACATCAAGGCGCTGGTGGTCGCCTGCGGCACGGCCAGCACGGCCGGCCTTCCGCTGCTTGAGCGGGACTACGACTTTCCGGTGGTGGGCGTTGTGGAGCCGGCGGCCCGCGCGGCGGCGGCGGCCACGCGCAACGGCCGCGTGGGCCTCATCGGCACGGAGGCGGCCGTCGGGTCCGGCGCGTACGAACGCGCGCTGCGGCAGATCGCCCCCGGGCTCTCGGTGCGGGCGCAGGCCTGCCCGCTCCTGGTGCCGCTGGTAGAAAACGGGCGGGGCCGCCGGGGCGACCGGGTGGCCGAGCTTGTGGTGGCCGAATACACAGACCCGCTGCGGGCCGCCGGCATCGACACGCTGATTTTGGGCTGTACGCATTATCCGCTGCTGCGCGACATCATCGCCGACGCGATGGGCTCCGGCGTCGCGTTGATCGACGCGGGCCGGGAGGTCGCCCGCCGGGTGTCGGAAATATTGGCGGAGGGCGATGCCCTGGCCGGCCGCGCCGCGCCGGGCCCCGGGCGTTATTTCGTCAGCGACAGCGTGGAGGGCTTCGCGCGCCGCGCGGCGCTGTTCTGCCCCGAAGCCATAAACGGCCGCGTAGAAAAAGTAGAAATAGACAGCACCACCAACGCCTTCATCTTGCCAGCAAAAAATGGAAAAAACTGTTAACTGTTATCTGTTAACTGTTCACTGTCTTGAGTCCCGTTCGCGGATTTCGACGCGGCGGATCTTGCCGCTGAGGGTTTTGGGGAGAGACTCCGCGTATTCGACCACGCGGGGGTATTTGTAGGGGGCCGTGACCTTCTTTACATGTTGCTGCAATTCCTTGGTGAGCGCCGGCGTCCCCGCAAAGCCGTCGGCCAGGACGACCGTGGCCTTGACGGCAAAGCCGCGGTCCGGGTCGGGCACGCCGGTCACCGCGCACTCCACAACGGACGGGTGTTCCATCAGTGCGGACTCCACCTCAAAGGGGCCGATGCGGTAGCCGGAGGATTTGATTACGTCGTCGGTGCGGCCCACGTACCAGAGAAAGCCCATCTCGTCGCGGTAGGCCGTGTCGCCGGTGTGGTACAGATTGTCGTGCCACACCGACTGCGTGGTCTTTTCGTCGTGCAGATAGGCTAGGAACATCCCCGCCGGCATGCCGCCGCCGGCCTCGTCGGTGCGGATGCAGATCTCCCCGGTCACGCCGGCGCCGACCTCCCGGCCCGTCTCGTCGCAGATCACCATGCGGTAGCCGGGGCAGGGCAGCCCCATCGAGCCGAGGCGGGGCTGCATCCACGGGTACGCCGTCCAGCAGCAGATGGTTGTCTCCGTCTGGCCGAAGCCCTCGAAGATCTTCAGGCCCGTTTGGCGCAGAAAACTCGAATATACTTCCGGGTTCAGCGCCTCGCCGGCGGTGGTGCAATGTTTGAGTGCGGAGAGATCCCACTGCGCGAGGTCCTCTTTGATGATATAGCGATACATCGTGGGCGGCGCGCAGAAGGTGGTGACCTTGTGGCGCGACACCTTGTCTAAGATGTCGGACGCGGAAAATTTGTCGAAGTCGTAGACGAGTACCGCGCTGCCGGCCAGCCACTGCCCGTACAGCTTGCCCCAGAGAGATTTGAGCCAGCCGGTGTCTGAGATCGTGAGGTGAAGCCCGCCCGGCTCGGCCCGGTGCCAGAAGCAGCCCGTCAGAATATGCCCCAGCGGATAGGTGAAGGGGTGCGCCACCATCTTGGGGTAGCCGGTGGTGCCGGAGGAGAAGGCCATCAGCATCATGTCGGAGGCCTTGTTGTGCGGCACGGGCCGGACGAAGGTCTCGGAGGCCGCCGCCACGCCGGCGTCGAAGTCCAGGAAACCCGGCGCGCCGCCGCCCGTGACGGCCAGCAGCTCGACGGAGGGAGATTCCGGCAGGGCCTGGGCGATGGATCGGGTGACGTCGCCGTCGCCTGTCGCCACAACCATCCGGATGCCGGCGGCGTTAAAGCGGTAAACAAAGTCCTTGGGCGTCAGCAGATGGGTGGCCGGCACGGCCACGGCGCCCAGCTTGTGCAGCGCCAGCAGCGTATACCAAAACTGGTGGCCGCGCTTGAGCACCAACATGACCATGTCGCCCCGCCTGACGCCCGCCGACTGCAGCCAGTTGGCGGTCTTGTCGGTCAGGCGCTTTATGTCGGCAAAGGTGAAGGTTCTCTCTTGGCCGTCTTTGGAGACCCACAGCAGCGCGCGCGCGTCGGGGGTCTCGGCGGCCATCACATCGAGGCAGTCGTAGGCGAAGTTGAAATCGTCCGGGTAGGTGAGCCGGTAGTGGCGCTGCAAGTCGTCCAGCGTGGCGAAATCGTCCCGGTGACGGCCCGTGAATTTTTCATACAACGGCATCTTGGTCTTCCCCTTTCATCACGACGGCCAAAAAGGTCGCGGGCGCCCCGTTCAGGGTCTGCATGGCGTGCGGCACGCCGGAATCGAAATATACGCTGTCGCCGGCCTCCAGATCGTATACGATGTCGCCCAAAAAGAAGCGCATCCGCCCGGATACCATGTAGTCGAATTCCTGCCCCTCGTGGGCGTGTTGCACCGGGGATTCCTCGCCCTTCGGCTCCACGGTCACCATGAAGGGCTCGGCGATTTTGCTGCGGAAGGTGAAGGCCAGGTGTTTGTAGCTGTACGCCTGCCGCCTGTCAATGGCGAACCCCTCGCCGCGGCGCACGAGGCAGCAGGTCGACAGCTTGGGGCTGTCGCCGCTCAGCAGATCGACCACATCCACGTCCAAGTGGCGCGCGGCCGTGTAGAGGAAGCTGAACGAAAAATCCTTTTCGCCCCGCTCATAGGCGCCGAGCTCCTCCGGCGACACGCCGACGCGCGCCGCGAAATCCTCCGGTGAGAGGTCCTGGATCAAACGCAGGCCGCGCAGCCGCCGCCCGATGTCGATCAGTTGTTCCGTCATAAGGTGAGCCCCCTTGTAAAATGATGATGTAAAATGATGATGTGAAATGAAAGATGCGAAAATGATGACGCAAAAATGGTGATAAAGATATAAAAATGGTGATAAAAGGGTGTCGATATAAGGAAATCGGCGATGAAAAAACAAAAAGCCGCGCCCCGATTGCTCGGGACGCGGCAGACACTGCCACGCGGTACCACCCAAATTGACCTCTCTGAGAAGAGATCCGCTCGTCGGGGTTCAAACAAACCCCCGGCCTGTAACGGAGCCCGCCGTGCCCTCCTACTTCGTGAGATTCGAAGGGCCTGCTCAAGAGGGATACGTCCCGGGGCCCCGCAACCGGCTTGCACCCACCGCCGGCTCTCTGTACGCGGAAAACACCCGGACCAACTCTGTCATCGCATTTGCCTGTATGCGCAATGTGTTCACGTTGCGGTCACACAACCACACTGCGATCATAGCACACCCCGCCGGGGCTGTCAAGAGGGAGTTGCGCGGGTATCGGGGTTTTGCCCGCAGCCGCATCGCCCCGCCGTCGGGTATGAGCCGCACACATACAGCGGGTTCAACCACGCATCGCCGCGATCCAAAACGGCATAGAGACCACATATGTTTACAAGCCGGGCGGAGTGCGATATAATAAGACGAAACGGAACCGCCACGACACATATATCTGGGGCGGTTCCAACATCGCGGCGGATAATGTACTATTTGATCTGACAGGAAATGTATTTGACCCAATAAGCAAAGAATGGTTAGGAAGCCTTACTCAAGGTTAACTAATTGGATTGAAGTGGCTCGTACTAACACGGGTTTTGTGCATGGTTGGCCATGTTTGCCTTAAAAAGGAGTATAATGACATATTCAGATATATTATTTACAATGACCCTTGGGGGGTTCGCTTGATTCAATCTTTGGGAAGTTTTTAATTCAGTCTTTCGATGCCTTTAAAACGCAAAGCAGTGTGAAGGGAGCAGGAAGATGGACACGCACTTATAGAACAAAGCCGAGGTGAAGAATATGATAATGAAATTATTCAAAATTTCCTTATCAATTATTCTGGTATTTTGCATTACCAGAAGTGCAAAGGGTGTGGAAGAAATTGGTAATAATAATTTAAATTTTAGAGCGTTCGATATGTATTCCGCAAGAATACCTCCGCAAGAAGAGGAAATACTGGATGCCTCACTGCCCAATGCTTATTTCAATGATATCGACTTCGCGCGTGTTTCCATAGCGCCAATGATTGATGTTGACACAGGAAGGATAATTGGCATACCGATTTATGTACACTTTTTTCATGGGCCGGAGATAGAGCTTCTCTGCAGCGACTTATTAATGGAGCAATTCATGCAAAGCAATGGAATCCAGGATGTTACGAACATAAAAATTTTCAGCATGGTTGATTTCATTGACGGGTTTTTTGCGCGAATT
>JAIRTA010000104.1 GCA_031255175.1 Oscillospiraceae bacterium
CCGTTCGTTTTCTGCTCGTCCACGCCATCGCCTCCTTTTCCACATGCTATCACCCCCTTTCAAAGGCGACACATGGGCGAGCAAATTATACCACAAATGTTGAGCAAATGCAATTAAAAATTCATCAAAATTCCGGTCATTGCAAGGGCTAAAAAGGGGTAGAGTTACACCCCCCCATCGTCCCCGACTGTTATCTGTTATCTGTTCACTGTCAACTGCAAAATCTTTCCGCAACAAAAAAACCGCCCGCTCTCAAAGGAGAACAGGCGGTTTTTGCATCGCGTACAATGGAAATATTTTACTGTTCAAAGCCTCGCGTAACATCCGCCCGCGATTTTACACGGGCTTCATCCACGCATCTTCCGGAGCCCACAGTCCACGAAGTGTTTAATCAGCTTTTCACGCGGCCGCGGAGGGTGCCGGCGGCCCAGAAGAGGAGGAAGGCCGCGATGTTGACGAGGACCACGCTGGCCCCGGTGGGGGTGTTGTAGAGATAGGAGCCGACCACGCCGAGGGAGAAGCCGAGGAGCGAGACGCAGGCGGCGCAGATTGTCACGCTTCGAAAGCGTTTGCACACCCGCATGGATGTGAGCGCGGGGAAGATGATGAGGCTGGAGATCAGCAGCGCCCCCATCATCCGCATACCGAGCACGATCGTGACCGCCGTCAGAAAGGCGATCAGCATGTTGTACAGGCCGGCTTTGATGCCCGTGGCCCGCGCGAAGGTCTCGTCGAAGGTGACCGCGAAGAGTTTGTTGTAAAACAGGACAAACAGCGTCAGCACCACGGCGGCCAGCACGACGCTCAGCGTGACGTCGTCGTGGCGCAGGGCGAGGATGCTGCCGAACATGTAGTTGCAGACGTCCGTGTTCATGCCCGTCGTCATGGAGATGATCACGACGCCCACCGCCATAGACCCGGTGGCGATCAGCGCGATGGCCGCGTCGCCTTTGATTTTGCTGTTTTCACTGATGCGCAGCAGCAAAAACGCCGCCAGCACCACAATGGGGATGGACACCGTGAGCGGCGCCATGTTCAGCGCCGTGGCAATGGCGAGGGTGCCGAAACCGACGTGCGAGAGCCCGTCGCCGATCATGGAGTAGCGCTTCAGCACCAGACTCACGCCGAGCAGCGCCGCGCAGAGAGAGACCAGCAGGCCCACCACCACCGCGCGGGTCAAAAAGGGGTACGAAAACATCTCCCGCAAGATCTCAATCATCCCGCATCGCTCCTTCCGTGCGTGCCTCCGGCGCGCGGCGTGTGTCCGCCGCGGCCCTTGGAGGCCGTATGAAAATCACATCTGTTGCGCCTGGAGATACTATATATAGTATAAGAGCCACTATATATAGTGTATACCACAAGATGTAGTATACACAGGAAAGCCTTCAAGATTGCACGCTGTCCCCCGGGGGGAGGCCCAGGAATTCGGCCCCCGCGCGGGAGGTCACATAGTCCTCCGTCTTGCCGAAAAACACCTGTGTGTGCTGGAGCTGTAAGATATGGCTCGCCTCCCGCACCGCGCTGCGGACGTCGTGGGAGACCATGATGACGGTGAGCCCCGCGCGGTTTAAGTCCCGGATCAGCCGGTAGAGGTCCCCGGTCATCACCGGGTCCAGCCCGGCGACAGGTTCGTCGAGCAGCAGCAGGGTTTTTGTGGCGCAGAGGGCACGGGCCAGCCGCACCCGCTGCTGCTGACCGCCGGAGAGCTCGCGGTAGCAGTGGCCGCGCAGCGCCGTGAGCCCGAGCCGCTCCATGTTGTTTTCCGCGTCCGCCTTGTCCCGCCGGGTGTAAAACGGACGTGGGCCGCGGCGGGACAGGCAGCCGGACAAGACGACCTCATATACGCTCGCCGGAAAATCCTTCTGTACGGCGGTTTGCTGCGGCAGGTAGCCGATCTCGTTGGGCCGGAGGCCGTCGCCCATCAGGACGCACCCGGTCTGCGGGGCCTTCAGCCGCAGGAGACCCTGCATGAGCGTGCTCTTGCCGGAGCCGTTTTCGCCGACCACGCAGAGATAATCCCCGCGGTGGACGGCAAAGTGAAGACCGCTGACGGCGGTCTTGCCCTCGTAAGCAAACGAGGCATCCTGACAGGTGATCAGCGCCATATCACGCCAGAGCCTCCCTCAAATTGTCTATGTTTTTCCACATCAGATCCAGATAGCCAACGCCGTCTTCAAAGTCTGTTTTGGAGATGTTATGCACCGCGTGGAGAAGGAGCACCCGCGCGCCGGTGGCCTCGCTGATGGCCTGCGCCATCTTCTCGTTCGAGAGTTCAATGTGAAAGACAACCGGAATCTGCTCCGCGTTGATCTTGTCGATCAAAAAGGCCACGGTCGCCGCGCTCGGCTCCGTCTCGGTGGAACAGCCGGGGAAGGCGGCAAAGTAGTCGAGCCCGTAGGCGTCCACAAAATAGCGGAAGGGGAACCGGTCGCCGAAGACAACCGTCCTGCGCCGCGCGCTGTCCGCCACAGCTTGGAAAGCGGCGTCGAGCTTGTCGAGCTCGGCCAGGTACGCCGCCGTGTTTTGCCGGTAGGCGCCGGCGTTCGCGGCGTCCGTCTCGCAGAGCGCGTCGGAGATCTTTTGTACGATCAGCTTGGCGTTTTTCGGGGATGTCCAGACGTGTTCGTCATATTCCGGCGCCTCGTCGTGCGCCTCCTCTTCGTCGTGTTCCTCTTCTTCCTCGTGTTCGTCGTCTTCCATGCCCTCGACGATCTCCTCCTCCACCACCTCCACGCAGTCCATCAGCGTGACAACCTTCATGCGGCTCACGTCCATCGACGCGAGCACGTCGTCCACCCACGCGTCGGATTCGCCGCCGACGTAGAGAAATACGTCGCAGTTTTGCACCCGAATGGTGTCCTGCGGCGTCGGCTCGAAGGAGTGGCTCTCGGAGGCGGGCGGCAGGAGCATGGTCACGTCGGCCCTGTCGCCCGTGACCACGCGCGCGAAGTCGAAGGGCGCGAAGATCGTGGCGACCACGCGCAGCCGCTCTGTGCCTCCGCCGCCGTCGGCGGCCTCCGCGGGCGAGGCGGGTCCGCAGCCGGCGGCCCCCGCGGTCAGCAGGAAACCCGTGAGGACACAGGCAATCCATCGTTTCATTGAGAAAACCTCCCTTGTTCTGTTTGGGCGCAAAAAACAGGGAGCCGCCCGCGTCCGGGCCGCCGCGCCGCGCGCAGCCGGCCGCCGACGCGGCGTATCCCTGCGGAGGTTTTCTCAGTTGTTGCACCTGACTTTCAGGTGTACGGGGCTGACGCCCCCGGGGGCCGCGGACGCGCTTTGGGCGGCGCGGACGGCCCGCAGACAGACGACGGCCGTCGCGGCGGCGGCCGCCACCGCGCAGAGCTGCTTCAGCCACAGGCACATCACCTGCGCGCAGCCCGCGCAGCACCCGCCGGCGCCCTCGTGGTCGTGGTCGTGCGTCAGCACAAAAATGACCGAAGAGACGGCGGCGGCGGCCACAAAGAGGCACAGCAGCAGCGCAAACGCGCGCGCCGCGCGCCGTCGTGTTCCGATGTTCATCGCCGCGTCCCCCTCACCGGGCCATGTGAAAGCCACAATTCCCACAGTCGCACATACTATATATAGCATATATATTAAAATAACCACCATATATAGTATGACACAGGGGGGAACTTTCGGGCTTTCACACAACCGCCCGCCGGGCCCGCCTCCCGGGCGGCGCCCTTCGAAAATCGCTTTCATTGTAGCAGGGCCGCCCGGGAAAGTCAATGGGGCGCGAGACCGGGGTGGCGAAGACGGATGAAAGCAGGGCCGGAGGACGCGCCGGGGGCGGACCTGTGTTCGGGCCGGGCACCGAGAAATGCGTGACGGTGCAAACGCGGGGAGATTCCCGCCGGGCCTGCGCCGCCGTCGCGGCGGTTTCAGCCGGGCGTCGCCTCGCATGTGAGCAGCACGTTGCCCGACGTCGTGTCTATGTCGAGGTCGTACGGGCCCCCCTGCGCCGACTGCGCGAAGCGGGAGAACCGCCGTCCGTCTGCGACGATCGCGCCCGACACCGTCCGGACGCTGTAGGAGAGATCCCCCTCGCGGGGGGCCGCCGCAACGCCGACGTTCCCGGACACCGCGGAGATGCGGCCGGAGAGCGTCTCCGCCGCGACGTCCACGTCCCCGGACGCCGAGGTGATCTGAAACGCGATGTCCGCCGCGGAGATCTCTATGTCCCCCGACACCGTCTGGGCGTCGAGCGCGCCGGAGAAATCCGCAAGGGCGACCTCACCCGACGAGGTATCAAGGGTTGTGCGCGCCGCGCGCGCGCCGCGCGTTTGTATATGGCCGGACACGGTTCTCAGCGTCAGCGCATCGGCTTTCAGCGAAGAGACGTCTATGTCTCCGTCCGACGTTGCAAACACCGCCTCGCGCACCGCGCCGTCGAGGCCGGGGAATTTGATATCGCCGGATACGTTGGTGATCGACAGCACGTCGAGCGCGCTGCCTTGGGGATAGTATATCTTGATGTATGTGCCCGCGTCGTCCGTGTCCCGCCACGGGAGGGAGAAATTGAAAATGCCTGTGTCGTGCCGCAGTTCGTCCACAAGGAGGACGCCGTCCTCAAGGCGCCACGCGGGCTCGCCCGCGTATGTGCGGATCTCAAAGCCGAAATCCTGTGCGGGGATGCATGTGACGTCGGCGCTCACGGCATCGACTTTCAGCGATGTGACGCCCTCGATCTCCCGCATCGACAGCGTGGACACGACGTCGGAGTGCGTGACGCGCAGCCCGTCGCGCCCCAGCGAGACCGCGCCGGCGGTGCCGAGAGACCAGGACGCCAGCAGCATCAAGGTGCCCGCCGCCACGGCGGCGACGGCGATGATGGAGATGACCGTCAACGTTTTTTTCATCATTTTCTGATTCTCCTTATGATAGATTGTCCGATGCGCCGCGCGGCGGCGACGATGCCCCGGCGCCACAGCCACACGACGGCGCAGAGCAGCAGCCAGCCCAGCCCGAACGCGATGAGCCCCGTGCCCAGCGGCGCGAGCCCGAGCGCGAAGTCCCGCGTCATGGCGGCAATGCCGACGACGGAAACGAGCAGGCCGCCCGGGATGAGCGCGACGGCGGCGGCGCTGACGGCCGTGAGCGCCGCGAGCGCCGCGACGGTCACAGCCACCGCGACGACCGCGATCACGGCCGCCACCGGCAGCCCTACCGGCAGCGCGAAGACCGCGAGGATCACCATAAAGATCACGCGCGCGCCGCTGCGCTTTTTGTCCCCGCCCGCGCCGGTTCCCGCAGGGCCGGCAGGCGCGCCGTCGGCGTCCTCGCCGCCGAATGTGTTCCCGCCGGCGCCCTCGC
Source organism: Oscillospiraceae bacterium (assembly GCA_031255175.1). Lineage (GTDB taxonomy): Bacteria > Bacillota > Clostridia > Oscillospirales > UBA929 > JAIRTA01. The sequence continues at coordinate 5,314 of JAIRTA010000104.1, forward strand.
CCGCCACGGCCTCCGCCGCAATGCGCCCGGCCACCTCACGCGGTGAGCCGAGCGTCGCCAGCGCCTCCGCCTCGTCCTCCGCGTCGCGGATGTACTCGTCGTAGTAGCGCACGGCCGCGTCAATCTCGTCCTGCGGCAGGGCGCGCAGCAGCCTTCTGAGTTTATCCAGAAATTCTTCCCGCGTCATGCCGCGTCACCTCCCGAAAGTATTCCGTCCACCCGCTTCTTAAACTCTTCCCAGTCCGCGCCGAGCGCGCCGAGCATCTGCCGGCCCGCGTCCGTCAAGCGGTAATACCGCCTGTTGCGCCCCTCGTGCGGCGTGTCGTACGTCTCAAGGCACTGCTGTGTCTGCAACCGCCGCATGACGGGGTACACGGTCGATTCCGACACGTCGAGTGTCTGCTTCACACGCTGGGTGAGCGCGTAGCCGTACGCGTCCCCGCGCGAGATGACCGACAGCACGCACAAATCAAGCAGCGCGCCGGTCGCGTTGATCATCATAGAGCACCTCCGTTTTTGTATTTCCAGCATCCATAATATTATATACCATATAATATTATGGATGTCAATATATATGAGAAAATCTTTTTCACGGGATTTTCACGCCCGGCGGTCTCAACCGGCGCCTCCCCGCGGCGGACGGGGCTGTTTACAAGCCGGACGGACTGCGATATAATAAGGGCGACGGGGATGTCCCCGGCCAGTCCGCACACAGAACGGAGGAATCGGCAATGACGCAAAAGTTTGTACCGTTTGAAAAACTGTCGAAAAAGAAGAAGCGGGAGCGCAACGCCGACGCCCGGCACGGGTGGGGCGCGCTCAGTCCCATCACCCGTGTGCCGCCCAACCCGAAGGCGTACGACAGAAACAAAGAGAAGGCTATCCGCCGGAACGGAGCGGATAGCCTTCTCTTTGGGGGATGTTGCTCTTGTTGTTGTGCCCGTGAGATTTGAGGCGCTTACAGCTCGCACACCCGTTTGCGAAGCGGCAGTACCGCCGGCGGGGTCACCGACAGTTCGTCCACGCCCATTTCGATGAAGCGGGCGGTCAGTTCTTCGTCCGCCCCCAGTTCGCCGCATATGCCGCACCAGATCCCCGCCGCGTGGGCGTTGTTCACCGTGGTTTGGATCAGGCGCAAGACGGCCTCGTGGTGGGTGTCGCAAAACGCGTCCAGGCTCTGGTTCTGCCTGTCTACGGCCAGGGTGTACTGGGTGAGGTCGTTGGTGCCGATGGAGAAAAAGTCCACCTCTTTCGCCAGCAGGTCGCTGATGACGGCGGCGGCGGGTGTCTCCACCATGATGCCCACCGGCATCGCGCGGTCGTAGGCGACGCCCTGTCCGTCCAGCTGCTCACGCACCTCGGCAGCCAGTTCTTTGGCTCGGCGCACCTCCCACAGGGAGGTGACCATAGGCAGCATAACGGCCACGCGGCCGAAGGCCGAAGCCCGGTAAATGGCCCGCAGCTGGGTTTTGAACACCTCCGGCCGTTGCAGGCAGATGCGCAGCGCCCGCAGCCCCATCGCGGGATTCTCCTCGGCGGGCAGATTGAAGTAGGCCGCCTGCTTGTCGGCCCCGATGTCCAGCGTGCGGATGATGACAAGGCGGTTCTGCATCACTTGGGCCACGGCTTTGTATGCCTCAAACTGGGTGTCTTCGCTGGGGTAGTCCTTGCTCTCCAGATACAAAAATTCGCTGCGGAACAGGCCGACGCCCTCGGCGTCGTTGGTCATGGCGAGGTCGGCGTCCTGCACGTTGCCGATGTTGGCAAACAGCTTGATGCCCTTGCCCTGCCGGGTCTTGGACTCGCGGCCCCGGTATTTTTCCAGCTCTTGTTTGTAGGCCTCCTGCTGCCGCTGCTTTTGCCGGATGGCCTCGATCTCGGCCTCGGTGGGGTCCAGGATCACCCGGCCGGTTTCCCCGTCCAGCGCGCATTGCCGGCCGTCCCAGCTCTCGTTTAGCGTATCACCCAGGCCGATGACCGCCGGAATGCCCATCGTGCGGGCGAAAATGGCGGTGTGGGAGTTGGCGGAGCCGCCCGCCGTGAGCAGGGCCAGGGTGGTCTCCCGCTCCAGTTGGGCGGTTTCGCTGGGGGCAAAGTCCCCGGCGGCCAAAATCACCGGATCGTCAAAGGTGTTTTGCCGGGGCTGTTTGCCCAGCAAAATCTCCACCACCCGGCGGGATACGTCCAGCACATCCGCCGCCCGGGCCTGCATGTACTCGTCATCCATCTGGGCAAAGTCGCGGGAGAATTCCCCCGCCGTTTCACTCACCGCCCATTCGGCGCAGGCATTTTCCGTTCTGATTTTGGCCCGCACCGCTTCCCGGTAGTCCAGGTCCTCCAGCATCATCTGGTGAATTTCGAACAGCAGAGAGTTTTTCTTTCCCAGCTTTTTCGCCGTGGTCACGGCCAGTTCGCCCAGTTGGGTGGCGGCCAGCGCCCGGGCGCCCTCAAACCGTTTCACCTCGTTTTGGGTGTCCTCCACGGTCCGTTTTTCCACTTTGTCCATGACCTGGCTGATGTAATGGATCCGACCGATCGCCACCCCTTTGCTGACGCCTTTCCCGCTGTATTCCATACATACCTCTCCCCTTTATGTCGTTACCGGCGGCTCCACGCCAAAGTGCTCCAAAAGGATCCGTTCCGCCCCGCTGTTCCACAGCCCGCCCAGAGCGGCGCAGCTTTGGTGCAGCCGGGCAAACAGCGCGTCCGTTTTGCCCAGCCGCTCAAAGTCCTCAATGGCGGTGAGGGGCAAGTCGATGTGGGTGTAACTGAGGATCTTGCCCGCGCGGATCTCGGGCAGACGGGCGGTGGTTTCGGGCACCGCGTTCAGGCCGCAGATGTGGGAAACCATCACGGCGGGGCGCAGCTGCTTCGCGGCCGACAGGCGCAGCGCCTCTTTCAGGTCCTCGGTGTTGCCGCCGGTGCTGCCCAGGATGTGGGTGCTGGTGTAGTGGCAGTTGTACAGGTTGATGAGCGCCTTGAAGTCCGGGTTGGAGGGGCCGGCAAAAAAGTTCATGCAGCCGTCAAAGGCCATCAGCTCGTCCCCCATTTCCGCCAGCTGTTTGATGGGGGCGTACACAAACACGTCGTCGTAGCCGTGGCCGCGGGTCAGCGCCTTCAGGCTTTCTACGCTGCCCTCGGGCCGCGCGGCGTTCAGGTACACGAGCTCCACCCCGTGCTCCTTCGCCTTTTCGGGCGGAAGAAGCTGCCGGGCCCGGGCAATGCGCCCCTCGTCCACGTCTGTCACCACCACGCGGGCGGGTTTTTTGTCCAGCACCAGGGGGTATTCCAGCGCCCCCAGCCCCATAGGGCCGCAGCCGCCCAGCACCAGCACGTTGCCGCCCGGCTTTACGCCCATAGCGTGGTCGTAATTTTGCTTGTTTGTGTGGTACATCACCTTGTAGCCGCCGATGATGCAGCTCATGGGTTCGCCCAGAGAGGCGTCGAAGTAGGAATCCCCGTCAAAGTGGAGCAGACAGCCGAGCTCCATCACCTCGTGAGGCATGATGCAATAGGTGGCGGCGCCGCCGCAGTATTCGTAGGAATAACCGGGGGAGTCCAGCTTGCCCCGGTAGTTGAGGGCCGGCTGCTGGGCGAATTTTTCGCCCGGTCGAAACTCGTTTTGCCATTTTTTGCCAACTCTTACGATGTCCCCGGCAAACTCGTGGCCGACGATGATGGGGTTGGTGTCCACATTTTGGGGGCAGCGCTTGTGGGCCTTGCCCTGCTTCAGCAGCTTGTAGGTGGACATGCATATGCTGTCGCTGATCACGCGCACCAATATCTCGTCGTCCTTGATCTC
>JAIRTA010000127.1 GCA_031255175.1 Oscillospiraceae bacterium
ATCTTATTATCGATTCTATCGCGTCCGCTTTGTCGATTTTGTTTTTGCCTTCAATCAAATCGATTAAGATAGCGTACATCCCGCCCATAAGAATCCTTCGCCGCGTATATGTCAAGCGATGCAGGAATGGGAATTCATCGAGGGCAAGGCTCCAACTCCTTTGGTATGCGGGGTCAAGCAACGCATCACGATGTACCAGTAGGCAGATGTCTTTCTGGGATTCACGTATTGAGAAGCAACAGTCCAACATATGGCGCAAATCCGGTGTCTCTTCCATGCCGGAGAACTTTTTCAAAATTCCTCTTCGAATGCGGTCGCTGTGCATAAATATTACATCTTCTTTTCTATCGAAATTTCTATAGAAAGTGAGCCGGGAAACACCCGCCTTGTCGGCAATTTCCGTTATACTTATCTCATCAAACGGCTTGGTTTTCATAAGCGAATGAAGCGCGTCCATAATGAGCGTTTTGCTGTATTCGGCTTTCTTCTGACCTTTTATGTTTTGCATACGACCTACCCCCAGAAAGTCTGTAAAGTGATTCCATTCTATCCCAAATTAATATAAAAGTCAAGCATATACTCCTTTATATTTTATAAGTTTTACACAAGTCGCGCTCATGCCCAGCGTCCAATGGATACAATAAATTGCGTTGATGTGCCGGCTCCACCTCATAATCGGCTTAAATGATAGTTTTGGGAACAGTTTTAAGACTGCGTAACATGTTCCGAATATTGCCATCGCCAAAATGACAAAAAATGTCGCGTCAATTAGGCCTATAAAGTAGTAAGAACCGTCTGATAAAAACATATTTCCGTAATGGATTGTAAAGCCAAGATAAACGAGCATTATCACAATGCAGAGCGGAGATAAGCGCAAATAGAAATTCTTTTTGTTCGTGCAACGCTTAAAGAGCGTACCGAAAACCATTCCGACAATGGGGAATATCAGCCAATTTAGAAACGGAAAGTAGGTTCGCGTATCCGTCCCCCATAAATAGCCGATAAACTGGTCGGCGATATAGTTGCCTGTAGACACCCCGCGCAAGGCTGTACCCAAGGCGGACGCTACGATACCCACTAAGAGGAAGTTCATATTTTTCAGTCTCAACTTTTTCGCCAGCCCGATAAAGATAAACGCCAGCCCAGCAAATTGCAGTATGTCGACACTGAACAAAGAAAATGTCGCGCACAGATACTCCTTGTTGTTGGTCAGTGCATATTGAATCAAGTCCGGCACGACAAAACGAAATATGTTCAGTAAAAAACCCGTACCCAATAGACCGATACCGCGCCGCAACAGTTCTTGCGGCGCATTCTTTTTGGAATAAGTGATACCTATCCCCATGCAAATCATAAATATTGGAGCTGCGAAGGGTCCGCCCAATATATTTTTGACAAGCATACCCATTACTCCATCAACATTCGGTGATAACTCTTCAAATACATGTGTCCAAACCATAAACACGATGGCAAGCCCTTTCGCCATATCCAACTCCGACTGTCTGCGGTCGTTTATCGGTTCAGAACCAAAACAGTTCTTAATCGCTGTAAACATATATCTCCTCACTTCAGTTGTTCTCTCATTGTTTTAACAAACACGGTGTCGATTGTCAATATTCAATCAAATGTTGATGTGTCTGTTAGACGACACATGCAATCAATAGTGTCGTAAAATTGGAAAATTTTTGAATAAATTGATTGACTTGCCTTTGCATGTGTTGTATAATATACACCGTGTCGTTTATTCTATGCGGCAAGGAGATTGCAAAATGAACACAGATGACCGTCGCGTGAGAAAAACAAAAAAAGCCCTGCGAAAAGGGCTGGGAGAACTGATGCTTGAAAAGGAACTGCGCCATATCACCGTCCGGGAACTGGCTGACCGGGCGGATGTTCATCGGGCAACTTTTTATACACATTACACAGACGTCGATGATTTATATGAGCAGATGGAAGAGGCCGCGATTGAAGAACTCGGCGCGATTGTCGTGTGTGACCCCGTCCACGCGTATGATGGGATTTTCGACCTCATTGTAAATTATGTATATGATAATGCCGAAATGTACCGGCTGTTTTTAGACAGAAGCCTAAACCGCAATTTCTGTGATAAAATCAGCGCCCTTTTGGAGCAAAAGTATTCTGAGATTTATTTGTTTGAAAATAAAAAAGACGACCTCACGGAGGAATGGCGTTACCTTATCAGCTATCATATACAGGGCTGTATTTCGATTCTCACCCGTTGGGCGAAGGGCAATTTCGCCCATCCAAAAGATGAGATTATCCGATTGGTCAAAATCGTGGACACAAGTTTTGACGGGCTACAATGATAGAAAGTTGCTTCTCCACAACAGCGCTCTGGGTTGACGAAACGGGATCTTGCATCGTGACATAACAAACACAAAAGCCCCTGTGGGGCTTATTTTTTGCGCAAAATGGAATAATAAGGATTCTGCGCCCCAATCGTAACAAAATCGGAGGTTTTGTATCTCGACTTTCGGTCTGTCACATTATATTATGGCTTTGTCCAGAAAGCCGAAAGAGATCGGCAACGTCATCGCGCATGTAGAAATGCTTACTTTCTTCTCCTGATTTTGGTTGCACGACCCCGCCGGCCGGGCGGTCGGTGCCCGGCCGGCCGGTGGGGGACATGATGGCGCGCACGATTCTCTGAACCGCGTCTTTTGGGAAAAGCTCCGGTACAAAAGATAATGAAAGGAATGAGCACAATTATGAAATCCTTGCGAAAAAAGAAAATCTCTTCCACACTATCCCTGTTGCTTGCCTTCGCGCTGTTGTTGGGATTTATCCCCGCGACCGCGCAGGCCGAGCCAAACGCCGGATCGACAGCCATCGGGAATCTCAAAGTGAATTTTCAAACGCAGCCGCTGTGTGTGAGTCTTGATGACGTCCGGTTTTCTTGGAATATGTCATCCAACATCATAGGCATGGCGCAGAATGCTTATCAAATCAAGGTGTATAAAGGACAAAACGCCGCGGGGACCCCCGTATGGGACAGTGGCGTGCGAGTTTCGGATATTTCCACAGGTATCCGTTACGAGGGCCCCGCTCTCAGCAAAGAGACCCGCTACACTTGGACAGTCAGCGTAACCAGCATAGACGACGCCGTGCACACCGCGCAGTCGTATTTTGAAACCGATTGTGACTTTACTACTGCCGGTTGGATCATTCCGGCCAACCAGCCGGACAGCACAGATATAAGGGTCAGCCGTTCGGCTCTGGTGCGCACCGAACAGACGCTCAGCGGTAGCGCGGCCCATGTGGCCGACGCCAAATTGTACATATCCGCTCTGGGCATTTACACCCCGTTCATCGACGGCCGGAAGGTTCTGCTTGACTATGACGGGGAAAAGATCGAGGATATTTTCAACCCGGGTCTGACCGATTATAGAGATTATGTAAACTATCAGGCCTTTGACATCACCGACTATTTGACGAACGATTCTTTTGCCTTCGGCGTTATGCTGGGAAAAGGATGGTACGCGGGGCGGCACACCGAGAGCAATGCTGCCAACAGCAACAATTTTAGGAATGTCATCGGCCCGGAGGATGTCGCAAGCCTTGCCATGATCGCCAAAATCATCATCACATATGATGACGGAACCCCGCCTGACATCTTCAACACTTCGGACGACGGCGATTGGAAGTCCAGTGTGAACACCCCTTTCACCGCCAACGAATTCTACGATGGCGAGGACTATGACGCGAACATCGCAAAAGCCATTGACGGCTGGAACGAATTGCACTATGACGACGAGGCATGGGACGATGTCGATGAGGGCTTCTACATAGGCGCTTTGCGCCCCAGCACACAGGCCATTGCCCGTTTTGCTCCGGAATACACGCGATATCCGGTGTCCGCCTTTATCTATGACGACAGCGAGACGGTTTTGCCCCCCGACTCGCCATATGACAAAGGACATGTTGTAAAACACGTTGTCAACCCCAGCGCTCCCATTTCGCTGGCTGCGGGCAAGAAGCTCATTGTCGATCTGGGACAAAACATGGTGGGCGTCGCCGAGATCACCGTCAGCGGACCTCAGAACGCCACGGTGACTTTGCGCCACGGCGAAATGCTGAACGACGGCATGTACAACCCCGCGGCCCCCGGTACAACGAACCCATCCCAAAACGGCGGGAGCGACGGCCCAAGGGACTCTCTATATACGACGGCTCTCCGAACCGCCAAAGCGACCGACCGGTACACATTGTCCGACGACGCTGTACAGACCTACCGGCCTCTCTGGACGTTTCATGGATTCCAATATATGGAAATTACCGCTGACCAAGACGTCATCATCGGCGACGTCAAGGGTATGGTGATCACTTCCGTGGGTGAGCGCACAGGCTGGCTTGAGACATCAAGCGCCGATGTCAACCAGCTCATCAGCAATGTATTGTGGAGTCAGATGGGCAACTTCCTCACTGTGCCAACCGACTGCCCGCAGCGCGACGAACGGATGGCCTGGACGGGAGATATACAGGTATTCGCGCAGACAGGCGTCTACAATTTCAATGTAATCCCCTTTATGGAAAACTATATTGACATTTTGAACACCAGCGCCGCCCGGCATGACAACAGCTATGGCGCCACCGCTCCTGTGGTGTCCGGGGGCGCATCTTTCCAAGCTTCCGGATGGATCGACGCGGGCATTGTCGTTCCATATGTGCTTTACAAGCAGACCGGGGACACCGCCCTGCTCGAAAAGCACTTCGCGCAAATGGAAGACTTTATGCGCTTCGTTGGAATGACGGGTACAAACAACAACTACAGCGGAAACATATGGGGAGACCATTTGGCCGCCGCCCGCACCTCCACGCAGTGCATGGACCGGATCTTTCACTACTATACCACGCAGCTTATGGCAGAAATGGCCGACATCCTCGGAAGACCGGAGGACAAGGCCAAGTATATGGCGCGGCTGCCGCTCCTAAAAGAGGCATTTGTAAACATATATGTTGACGACGAGGGAAATCTTCTTTGCGGAACTGTAGACGGCCCCCAAACTTTATTCGGTTTTATGCAATTGTGGGACAATGTGGACAACCCGCAGACGGGTCTGATCTGGGCGTTGAAGCTGGGCCTGTACAACACGGAGAAACAGCGCGAGGGCATGATCGCCAATCTCCGCGAAGCCATCCGGAACGAGGACCGTTCCATTACGCCGGACTGCGCCGAAAACACAACGACCGTGGGCTTCAACGGCGTGTCTAAAATCCTCCCGGTTCTGACCGATATCGGCGCCGCCGATGTGGCCTATACCCTTTTATTGCAGGACGAGAATCCTTCCTGGCTGTACGAGATCAGAAACGGGGCCACCACCATTTGGGAGCGTTGGGACTCCTACACCGTCGAGAACAGCTTTGCCGGCGACGGCATGAATTCCTTCAACCACTACTCCTTTGGCGCGGTGCTCGAATGGATGTACGAGTATATGTCCGGAATGCAAGCCGCCGTGCCCGGTTTTAAGAAAATCACACTCCAACCCACTGTCGATACCGACGGTCTTATCACATGGGTAAACGGTTCTTACGACTCTCTTTACGGCACAATAGAAAGCAACTGGGCGGCCAAGGACGGAAAACTGTCCGCATACAGCTGCGCCGTGCCGGCCAACTCCACCGCCACACTGTATCTGCCGGTGGATTCTGTCGGGAATCTGCAAACCGTAACGGGCGCCGTATTTGCGGGCATGACCGACAACAACGGCCGGGCCGCCGCAAAATTCGAGGTGATTTCGGGCGGTTACGACTTCACAGTCACGGAAAATGGCGTCGTCGTCTCATACGCCGACGGCTATGCCGAAGACGATTCGGTCAACTTCCCAAGACTCTACCCGGCATCTAAACTCGAAAAGCTCACAGACGCCCAAATCAAAACAAAAGTTGACGCGCTCATCAAAACAATGACGACAGCGGAAAAATTCAGCCTGCTGACCGGCGGTTCCTCCGCGAGAGCGCAGGCCGACAAACGGTACGGCACAGGCTACTTGAACGGCATCCCGCGCCTTGGCGTACCCGTTTTGCGCATGTGGGACGGACCGAAGGGCGTCATCAGCAACAGCGACCTCGAGACGTCCGCGCCGTCCAGCGAGCTCGCCCTTGCGTCGTCGTTCAGCAAAGATTTAGCGTTCAAATACGGCGTGCTGACAGGCAGCGATAACAAAGCGACGGCCGGCAACGTTCAGTTGGGCATTCAGCTCGACAATGTCCGCGCGCCATTTTTCAGCCGCTCGCGCGATTCTCTCGGCGAGGATCCCTTTTTGACAGGCACTCTGGGCACAAGCTTGTCGGCGGGCATCGAGAGCCAAAACGTCATGTCAACGCTGAAGCACATGGCGGCCTACTCGGAGATGTTCCATCATCCGCTCCTCGGTATGTTCGGTATGCCGCAGGCCCCGGATCAGGATGACATGATCATCGACGAGCAGACGCTTCACGAGATCTATCTTTCGCCTTACGAAAGCATTGTCAAGGCCAAGGCTTCATCGGCGATCATGACCTCTTTCAACATGATAAACGGTGTTCCTGTCGCGAACGATCCCTACATACAAAACGACGTCCTCCGGTCTATGTGGGGGTTCACAGGCTTCACAATGACAGACTGGGGGTCATCGGTCGACGCGGGATCGGCGCTCATCAAAAACGGCGGCGACCTTGAAATGGGCATGAACATGTATCACACCGCCGCCGCGCTTCAGGCGCTGATCGATGAGGGCGCGCTGACAATGGACGACATCGATACCGCCGTGAGCCACGTTCTGACGGCCATCGGTCAAATAGGATATCTCGGGCTTGTCGAAGTGCTGCCCGACGGTACGGCGGCCGTCGACGCAACGCCGCCCGTTTCCATTGAACTTGCCGCTCTGACCGGCGCCGATCGTCAGCCTCTTCTCGAGGCAAATGACGAAATCACTCTCGAATCGGCATTGAAGGGCGCCGTGTTGCTCAAAAACGACGACAACGCCCTGCCAATTCAGCCGGGTGACAAAACAGCCGTCATCGGCCTCACCGGAATGTACACGCTGACCGGTCACTACTCCGAAGCGTCGTTCGGATGGCTTCAGTCTATGACCAGCCCGTACGAAAATCTCGTTGACGCGCTGGGATCAAACCGCGTTGACGGGTTTGTCGGCCTCGACATTGTCGGAAGCAAAATCGACGACAATTTGCTGTCGACAGACGCCGCCGGATTGACACCCGGCGTGGAGCTGGTCGTCAGCGAAGGCGCGGCCACGGTCAAATCCGCCGCAATTCAAAATGTCGAACTGACAACAGGGACAATCGGCGGAAAAATCAACAGAACTTACAAAAACGCCGTCGACGGGATCGCTCTCGAACAAGGGCAAGCGGCCACACTGAAGACATGGTTTACGCCCGACGCGACAGGAGATTACGAGTTGTTTATGCAGGGAATCGGCGGCACGATAAACGCAAAAATCAACGACGGCACCGCCGACATTGCGATCCCCTTCCAAGGCGCGGGGTCGCTGGGAGTTCAAGACGCGAACACGGCGTGGCCGACAGGCAACTTGGTTTGCACAGCCGAAGGAATGAACATTTCTTTGGCGAGCCGCACTGTGCACTTGACGGCGGGTACGCCTTACGAGATCACAGTGAACGCGACGGCGACTTCGGCCTCAAAAGATCTGCAGCTTCGTTTGGTGGCGTTCAAACCCGGAGAGCGCGACGCAAAACGCACAGCGGCTGTGACCGCGGCCGCCGGGGACTACGACAAAGTTGTCGTCTTTGTCCACGACCTCGGCAATGGAACCAAGCCGGACGGCGTCATGCTGCAAGCGCAGCGCGGAACGCTCGCGTTGGCCGCCGACCAGCTTTCCTTCCTCCACGACGTGATCGCCTCGGCGAACAGCGCGGGCAACAAGGTCATCGTCGTCACAAACTTAGGTCTTCCCATTTCAATGGACTGGATCGACGACATTGACGCCGTTTTGAACATGTGGCTGCCCGGCCAGCAAGGCGGTCTGGCGACGGCACAGCTTCTGACGGGCGCGGCAAATCCAAGCGGCAAACTGCCGGTGACCTTCCCGGCCGGCGACGACGACACGCAATTTGGTCCTATAGCCAATTCTTACACAGACCAACGCACGGTCAACACGTTCTCCGAGGGCATATACAGCGGCTATCGCTGGTACGACAAAGAAAACATCACGCCGTTGTTTGACTTCGGCCACGGGCTCTCATATACGACCTTCACATATTCGGGTCTGAACGTGACGAAAACGGCGGGGACAGACTATGGACTTGATGTGACCTTTACCGTACGGAACACAGGCACGGTGACAGGCAGTGAGGTAGCCCAAGTCTACCTGGGCAAGGCCGCTGTACCCGCCGATATCCAGATGGCGGAACGTCAGCTCGCCGGTTTTGTTCGGATCGAAGATCTGACGCCGGGCGAGGCCAGAACCGTGACCGTAAAGATCGACCGCGAGGCGCTGTCATACTGGGATCCATCCGCCGCGCTCGTCACCCGTGCGGACGGAACAAAGGACAAACGGGTGGTGGCGCTCGGCACACGCGCCGTGGAAGTCGGCGCCGCGTCCGACGACATCCGCCTGACAAACCAGGTGACCATCAGCGAACCGGGCACCGGCGGCGGATCGAAAACGCCAGGCACTGGCATCGGCGCCACCCCGCCCAGCGGTCCTGCCACGCCGCCGGGTGATGACGGTCTGAGCAATCGGTTCCCCGACGCCGCTGAGATCTCCGATTGGGCGCGGCCTTACATCAAAGAACTGGTGGACATCGGCATCCTGGCCGGGCGCACCAATGGCACACTGGACCCGAAGGGCATCATCACACGCGCCGAATTCACCAAAATGGCCGTATTGGGCCTGAACATCAAAGCCGGTGAGACGCCGAAGGCGTTCACCGATGTAAAAGAAGGCGACTGGTTCAAGGAGTTTATCGACACCGCATCCTCCGCCGGCGTTGTCCAGGGCGTGAGTGAAACCGCCTTCGCGCCCGACCGCCGGATCACGCGGCAAGACCTGTGCACGGTCGTACATCGCGCGCTGCAAGCGTTGGAGATTCCCACCCCCGACGCGCCGACAGGCAGCATCCCATTCACCGACGAGGCGCAGATTGCCGCCTACGCGCTGGACGCCGTGAGATCACTGAAAGAGATCGGCATCATCTCCGGCCGCGCACACGGGCAGTTTGACCCGCGGACATACGCCACACGCGAGGAGACTGCAAAGATTCTAAGCGGCGTCATCGCGTATGTGAAAAACGCTTAAGCCGTAAACGACTAGGCCCACAAGCCTTGCCATCACAAGGCTTGTGGGCCTAGTTTGTACGCTTTTGGGCGTAACATTCACAGGCTATCGCCATTAGATGGAAAATATTGTAAAAAATCTCCGGCGGGCACGGCGCTCCGCCGGTTTTTTTGTGCGCCGGCGGCCGACAAAAAAACCGTATAGGACAATCGGCCCGACTCATAGAGTACAACGCGGGGGGCCGGCGGTCCCGGGCATGCCGCCCTCCCGCGACCAGTGAGACGGGAGGGCGCGGCGGGGGGCCGCCGCCCTCTCCGCGCCGCGAGGTACAGGAGGAGGCCGATATGCTCTCTGTCGCGTTGCTGCTGCTCATGCACGGGCTCTCTTTGTCGCTGCGTCTGGGCGGGCCGACGGGGTCCTTCCCGCGCCCGCTCTCCGCGCGAGAGGAGAAGGAGGCGCTCGAACGGCTCGCCGCCGGGGACCAGAGTATGCGCGCGCTGTTGATTGAAAAAAACATGCGCCTTGTCGCGCATGTCATCAAAAAATATTACACCACCGCGTCGGACCAGGAGGATCTGCTGTCCATCGGCACGATCGGTCTGATCAAAGCCATTTCCTCCTACCGGCCGGACCGGGATGTCAAACTGCCCACTTACGCCTGCAAGTGCATTCAAAACGAGATCTTTATGTACTTCCGCCGCCAGCGCCGTCGCGCCGGTGAGATCTCTCTGAGCGAGCCGATCGAGACAGACAGAGAGGGCGGCGCGCTGGCGCTCATCGACGTGCTGTCGGCCGACGACCTGGTGTTGGAAAAAATGGAGAAAGCGGAGAGCGCCGTGCTGCTGCGCCGCCTTGTACAAGAGACACTGGACGACCGGGAACGGGAGATCGTCGAACTGCGCTACGGCCTGCACCGCCAATGCCCTCTGACACAGCGGGCGGTGGCGGCCCGTCTGCGCATATCGCGCTCGTATGTCTCCCGACTGGAGAAAAAGGCGCTTGGCAAACTCGAGACCGCCTACCGGGCGCAGGGGGGCGAATTCCCCTGACGGCACGCGGCGCACGGCTATACAAACAGCGCCCCTTCGGCGTCCAGCAAAGAGACGCGGAGCACCGCGCTGCGGTCCGGCCACAGCTCCGGGGCGTGGCGCCGGACGGCTTCGAGGAGATGCGCCGGGTTTAGAGAGACCACGCCCGCCGCCAGCACCGCATCGGCGCGCAGGCGACCCTCCCCTTCCGGCGTCAGCGTGAGCTGCCGGACCAGCGGCGCGATGTCGACCGTCTGTTCCCCCCGTTTGCTTTTCTTCAAAACGGGCAGCGGCCCCCCGGCAAAGAGGGCGCGCAGGCCGTCCGCCGCACGGGGGGGCGGGCACGCCCAGGCAAGGCGGATCTCATAGCCGGCCCAGGCGATGTCGCCGAAAGATTTTCGCCCCTCAGACGACAAATAGGCGCGCCGCACCCGCACGCCCGCGGGGAGCACGCGGTTGAGGCGCGCCGGCAGCGCGTCCGGGTCCACCGTTTCGGACAGGCCGAAATCCAGCAGTTCATACCGGCTCTCGATCCCCACCGACAGCGGGCGGGCGACGGAGAGATACGGGTGCGGATTAAACCCCTCCGAAAAGGCCAGCGGCAGCTCGGCCCGGGCAAAGGCGCGCTGCAGCGTGCGCATCAAGTCGAGGTGGGAGATGAGCCGCGCGAGGTCCGTCTTCTCAAACAGCAGCCGCATCTTGTGGCGGTCCGCCGGCCTCCCATCGGAGACACGCGTCTCATGATTTGCAAGATTATCCATCACAGGCACCCCCGCAAGCCGCGTGAAAATCACAATTTTCACATCTGATTTTATGGTAAATGGAATATATTGTAAAATAAAAACCCCACGGGCAGACGGAACATGCAGGGGCAAATATCATCCGCCCGCGTCACAGCGCGTCCCCTCCGCGAGAAGGCGGGACGCCCCGCAGCGAAGACAGCTCTCCCGGCAGTTCGGCGACGCCGCGCCGTCGCGGGCGCGCGCCCGTTCCCGCAAGAGATGCGCGGTGTCCACCCCGGCGGAGATATGCGCCCAGGGCAGCACCTCGTCTTCGGCGCGCGCGCGGGCCGCGTAAAAGTCCGGCGAGAGCCCGCACGACGCGAAGGCCCGGCTCCAAGCCTCCGGCGAGAAGCACTCGCTCCAGCCGTCCAGACGGCAGCCGCCCCGCCAGGCCGCCTCCACCACCGCCCCCACGCGGCGGTCGCCGCGGGCAAGCGCGCCCTCTAAAAAGCTCGTGTCGGCGGCGTGCCAGCGAAAGGTGATCTGCTTTCGAAGGCGGGCGCGCAAAAACGCCTGTTTCTCGGCAAAGGCCGCCACGCTGTCCTGCGCCTCCCACTGAAACGGCGTGTGCGGCTTGGGCACAAAACAGGCCGTGCTCACCGTGACGCCCACGCCGCGCGCCCGGCCCGCCGTGGCGCGGCCGAGCGCGTATACTTTGTGGGCCATGTCCGCGATGCCGGCGAGGTCCTCTTCGGTCTCGGTGGGCAGGCCGCACATAAAATAGAGCTTCACATGGTTCCACCCGCCCTCAAAGGCGGTGCCGCAGGCGCGCATCAGGTCCTCCTCCGTCAGGTTCTTGTTGATGACGTCCCGCAAGCGGGCGCTCCCGGCCTCCGGAGCGAAGGTCAGCCCGCTCTTGCGCACCGACTGCACCCGTTCCATCAGCGCGCGCGAAAAAGAATCGGCCCGCAGCGAGGGCAGAGACAGCCCCACCCGGCGCTTGCGGCACTCGTCCAGCAGGGCGTCACACAGGCCCTCGAGCGGGCGGTAGTCGCTTGTGGAAAGCGAAGTCAGCGAGATTTCCTCGTATCCGGTGGCGGCCAGTGATGCCAGGCCCTGCCGCACCAGCGTCTCCGCCGACCGGATGCGCACCGGGCGCGTGGTAAACCCCGCCTGGCAGAAGCGGCAGCCCCGGATACACCCGCGAAAGAGCTCCAGCATGATCCTGTCGTGCACCACCTCGGTGTTCGGCACCAGAGGCTTGACGGGGAAATATGCGTTGTCCAGGTCTTGCACAATGCGCTTTGTCACCCGCGCGGGCGCGCCGGGCCGGGGCGTCACGGCCGCCACGGCGCCGTCTTCCAGATACGACACCGTATAGAGCGAGGGCACATAGACGCCCTCCAGCAGCGCGGCCCGGCGCAGCGTCTCGTCCTTAGACCAGGCGCCGCGTTTGCGCGCGCGAAACAGCTCCATCAGTTCCGCCGTGACCTCCTCCCCCTCCCCGATGACAAACAGATCGATGAAGTCCGCCACGGGCTCCGGGTTGAAGGCGCAGGGGCCGCCGGCGATCACCAGAGGCATCGCGTCGTCTCTGTCCGCGGCGCGCACGGGCAGCCCGCCCAGGTCGAGCATGTTCAGCACATTGGTGTAAGAGAGTTCGTATTGCAGCGTAAAGGCCAGTACGTCAAAGGCGGAGAGCGGGTCGCCGCTCTCCAGCGCCCACAGCGGCAGACGTTCCGCCCGCAGTGTGGCCTCCATGTCTGTCCAGGGGGCAAACGCCCGTTCGCACCAGACAAAATCCATCTCGTTCATAAGCCCGTACAAGATGCGCGTCCCGAGGTGTGACATGCCGATCTCATATGTGTCGGGGAAGCAGAAAGCCACACGCAGCTCCACCGCGTTTTTGTCCTTCACAACGGCGTTATATTCGCCGCCCACATAGCGGGCGGGCTTGCGCAATGTGGGCAGGAGTTCCTCAAGTCTGTTCGTCACTGTTTCGCAATTCCTTTCGCCAATTTTTCGAAATGTCCAATATTTCCCATTTTTTGTCAGGAAAAAGAGGAGTATCACGCGTTGTGCGCGTCCATACTCCTCTACTGTACCAGATTTGCGGCCGGGATTCAATCCACCTTTGGCAGCGCGGCCAGGGCGGGGGCCAAGTCCTCGTCGGTCGGCTCGTGGTCGGTCATCGTGCCGTCGAGGTAAGAACCGTACGCCGTCATGTCGAAGTAGCCGGTGCCCGAGAGCCCAAAGAGGATCGTCTTGCGCTCGCCCGTCTCGCGGCAGCGGAGCGCCTCGGCGATGGCGGCGCGCACCGCGTGGGACGACTCGGGCGCGGGCAGGATCGTCTCGTGCGCGGCAAAGAGAGCGGCCGCCTCAAAGACCGAGCGCTGCCCCACCGCGCGGGCCTCCAAAACGCCGTCGTGGTAGAGCTGGGAGAGCACCGGGTTCATGCCGTGGTAGCGCAGCCCGCCCGCGTGGTTTGGGTGCGGCATATATTCGCAGCCCAGCGTGTACATCTTGACCAGCGGCGTCAAGTGGGCGGTGTCGCCGAAGTCGTAGGCAAAGCGGCCGCGCGTCAGGCTGGGGCAGCTCAGGGGCTCCACCGCGACAAACCGGGGCGAGGCCCGCCCCGTCAGCTTGTCCGTCAGATACACGCTCATCAGCCCGCCCAGGTTGGAACCGCCGCCGGCGCAGCCGATGATGACGTCCGGGTATTCATCCAACATCTCCATCGCGGTCCGCGCCTCGATCCCGATGACGGATTGGTGCAGCAGCACGTGGTTCATGACCGACCCGAGCACATAGCGGCAGCTGTCCGTCCCCACGGCGGCCTCGATGGCCTCCGAGATCGCGCAGCCCAGGCTGCCGTCGGTGTCCGGGTGCCGCGCGAGGATGGCGCGGCCCGCCTGTGTTTGCTCCGAGGGAGAGGCGATGACGCCGGCGCCGTAAGTCTCCATGACCGCCTTGCGGTAGGGCTTTTGCCGGTACGACACTTTGACCATGTAGACCCGGAGGTCGACGCCGAAGTACGCGCAGGCCATGGCCATGGCGGTGCCCCACTGGCCCGCGCCCGTCTCCGTGCTCAGCTTTTGCAGCCCCTGCTGCTTCGCGTAGTAAGTCTGCGCGACGGCGGAGTTCAGCTTGTGGCTGCCGGATGTGTTGTTTCCCTCAAATTTGTAGTAGATCTTGGCCGGCGTATCCAACGCCTTCTCCAGGTGGTACGCGCGGCACAGCGGGGACGGGCGGTATGTCTTGTAATAGTCCACGACGGGCCCCGGGATGTCGATGTAGCGGGTCTCGTCGTCAAACTCCTGCCGCACAAGCTCCTCCACCAGCAGGGGGTACACCTCTTCGGGGGCCAGCGGACGGAGCGTGCCGGGGTTCAGCATGGGCGCGGGGCGGTTTGACATGTCGGCGCGCAGGTTGTACCAGGCGGTGGGCAGTTTGTCCTCCGGCAAGTACAGTTTGTAAGGCGCTTGTCTCATGGTTCTTTCTCCCTTCTTATTTTTATTTTCTTTTTGGTTTGCCCGTGGGAACGCCCGCCTCGCGGCGGCGCGAATGCGCAAAAGAACCGGTCGGCGGCATACAAAAACGGCCCTATCCCAGTATGGGACAGGACCGAAAACGGCCTGCTTACGCCACCCACAGCTTCATGTACCGGCATACATGTCCACTTTTTACGGGGCGGAATCCCGTCGGGCATTACTCACGGCGCGCGGCCGCTTTACTCCCGCCTTCGGCAGTCCATTCGCTGTCCGTCGTACGATTGCCTTCACACCCACCGGCAATTCTCTGCGCGTCGTACGGAACGCTACTCTCCTGCGTCATCAGTTTGAGGGTATTCAATTGTCACGGGTTATCACGTCTACAATACACCCGCAAGCGCCCGTTGTCAAGCCCTCCGCGGACAAAAATACGCGCGTTGGGATTTTTGTTTTGCCAGCGCAACAAATTCACTTGGCGCCTTGCCTTCCTTGTGATATGCTAATAAGATGTAGGGGGACTTCTGCCGGGCATTGCTTACAAATACAGGAGAGAAAGAGGGTAAACACGATGTCTACACCCCACGCGCGCACCCCATCCCCGCGTTCGGCTTTCCGCCGGGGCGGCCTGCGAATCTGCCGGTGGGCGGCCTTTGTCACCGCCGCCGCGCTGCTGTTCGGGCTGTACCTGCCGCTGTCGGCTCCGCCGGCGGCCGCGGCCGCCGGGTATTTGCAGCTGGAGACGCTCACGCCCGTCTCCACCAGCTACACCTACGACAGATACCGCGTCAACGAGGCGCCGGACAACCGCGGCGCTTTGAAGCTGAAGGACCCCGACGGCCAAACGGTCACCTACGCGCACGGTTTTGCCGCGCACGCCAACTCAGAGGTCATTTTCGACATCGCGGGCTTCCGCGCAACCCGATTCACCGCCCTTTACGGCGTCAATGACCCCGACCGGGCCGCGAACAACGGCCGGGTGCAGTTCTTTCTCTACGCGGACGACACCCTCCTGCTGGACAGCTCGACCCTCGGGGTCGGCTACCTGACGGACCGCGACGTGCGCGGCGCGGCGGACGTCGCGATCCCCGAGGGCGCACGGACGCTGCGCCTCCTGACCCGGGGCGTTGCGGAGGGCGGCAACCTGATCAGTCACGCGCACGGCATCTGGGTGGAACCCAGGCTGTACGTCGACGACACAGATCGGATCCTCGTCTCGCTGTCTCTGCCGACCACGCTGGAGACCGGCGGCACGGCGCACGCCGTCCCCCGTTTTTCGACGCTGGCCGGCGCTCCGGTGGACGCCGCGCCGAGCGCGCAGTGGTTTTCCTCCTCCAATGAGACCGCCGTCACCGTGAGCGAAACGGGCGTCCTCACCGCCCACGCGGCCGGGGAGGCGGTCATCCGCTACCGCGCGGTTATAAACGGCCTGGAGGCGGAGGCGGAAGCGGCGCTCCGCGTGATCAAATACGCCGAGTCCTGGGCGCTGGACGCCCCGGACGGCCACAGCGGCGTGCGCGCGCGGCTCGACGACCGCGGCGTCCTGTCCTACTATATCACGCGGGAGGACGAGGTCGTTGTGGAACCGTCGTCCATCGGATTCAAGACGAGTTTAGAAGATTTTTCCAACGGCCTTCTGTTCCTGAGCCGGGAGGACCGTGTGCTCGATGAGACCTATGACGTGTTCTCCGGCAAGGCGTCTTCCTACGTAAACCGCGCCCGGGAGATGACGCTGCGCTTTGCCAAGGGCGACGCGCGCTTTGACGTCATCTTCCGCGCCTACGACGACGGCGCCGCGTTCCGTTACCGGATCGCCCGGGCGGACGGCACAGAAGTAAACATCACGCTGACGGACGAGACCAGCGCCTTTACCGCGCCCGCCGGGTCCGGCGTGTTTGCCATGCCGAACGGCAGCGGCAATTTCTGCCACGAGGGCACCTATGCGCAGACCCCCATCGAAAGCCTAAACGGCAAGCAGACGCTGCCGCTGCTCTATGAGACGCCCGGCGGCGCCTGGGTGCTGCTCAGCGAGGCCGACCTGATCACACAGCCGTACTGCGGCTCTGTCCTCGACGCGTCGGCCGGTTCGACGACGATGGAACTCGGCCTCCCGCAGCAGCAGTCGACCGCGCCGACGGCCCGGACGCCGTTCCAGTCGCCCTGGCGCTTCGCCGTCACGGGGCCGCTGAAACATGTTGTGGAAAACACAATGGCCGAAAACCTGAGCCCGGCGCCCGACCCGAAGTATCGGTTTGAGGAGTGGGTAAAGCCCGGCGTCTCCGTCTGGACCTGGATGGTCGGCGGGGCCGGCATCCAGAGTAACCAGACCGAGATCCGCCGCTACATAGACCTCGCCGCCGAGATGGGCTGGCGGTACTTCATCCTCGACGAGGGCTGGCAGTCGGCCGGCCGGGGCAACTACGACGGACGCTACCCCGCGAACTTCAAAGAGAACGTCCTCGACTACGCCAAGGAGAAGGGCGTCGGCATCCTTGTGTGGGTCCATGTGACCGACCTCGACTCGGAGGCGGAACGCCTGGCACACCTGACGCAGTGGGCGCGCGACGGCATCGTGGGCATCAAAGCCGACTTCTTCGACCGGGAATCGCAGGACAGGATGCAGCTCTACAGTGACCTCTACGCGCTCTGCGCCGAACTGCGCCTGATCCTCAACTGCCACGGCGCCAACAAGCCGACCGGCGAGATCCGCACCTTCCCCAACGCGTTGAACCGCGAGGGCGTGCGCGGCGAGGAGTTCAACGGCAACTCCAAGGCGCAGGACACCATCCTGCCGTTTACCCGCGGCGCCGTCGGCCCCACGGACTTCACCCCGCGCATCTACCCGGTGAGCGGCAGCAACATCACAACGAGCCAGCAGCTCGCGCTGAACGTCCTGCTGGAGAGCGGCATCCCCTGCATGGCGGACAACGCCGCGAACTACCGCAGAACGCCGGCCTATTCGTTCCTCAAAAATCTCCCGTCCGCCTGGGACGAAACCCTCTTCCTCGGCGGGCGGCCGAATGAATACGCCGCCGTCGCGCGCCGCCGGGGCGGCTCCTGGTACGCGGGCGCCGCCAACAACAACGGGCAGCGGACTGTCACCTTTGCGCTGGACTTCCTCGAAGAGGGCGTCACCTACCGGGCCGAGATCTTCAAAGACAGGGTCGGCGGCGGCAAGAACGACATGGACGTGGAGACCCGGAGCGTCATAAAGGGCGATGTGATCGACGTGGTCATGGTCGACGGCGGCGGCTGTGCGCTGAAGCTCATCCGTCCAACCACCTTCGAGAGCCTTTCGCTCCCCGGAGCCGTGATGGTGGCGCAGTTTGACACCTACCGCTTCGTCCCCGTGACGGTGCCCGCCCTCTATGACCCCAGCGACCTGCTCTGGTCCTCCAGCGACCCGGCGGTGGCGAGCGTCTCCGGCGACGGATATGTCACCGCGCACGCCCCCGGCCTGGCGGTCATCACCGCGCGCGCGGCCGTGGGCGGCGCGCAGGCCGTCTCCACAGTCCGCGTGACGCTGCAACTCGGCCACGCGCCCACAGACGGCTGGTATGTCCTCCGGCCACTGGCCGGCGGGCCGGACTATAACACCTCGACTTCGCTCACGATCACCACGTCTATGGGCGATTTCGGCCCCTCCGACATGGCCAACAACATGGTGCTCCGCCCCCCGGCGGACGCCGACTTCGACATCAGCGTCAAGGTCACGGGCGTGCCGGTTGTCAACTATCAGTCATTCGCGCTGGTGGTTCGCTCCGCTGCCGATCCCACCCGGATCGTGGCCGCCATCAAGCGCTATCACTCCGGCCTGACCGTCGATTCGTCACCCAATATTTACCAATTATTCTCCTACGCCGGCGGCTACAACGAGCGGCAGGTGAAGGGCTCGAGTGACGATACGACCAGTTATCTGCGCCTTGTGAAGAGCGGCTCCCAGTTCACGGCCTACTACAAAGTGGACGCGGCAGACGACTGGCGGCAGATCAGCACACTCGCAAACACCGCCTTCAACGGCCTGGCGGCCGAGGCCCTGGAGATCGGCGTCATGGCGACGAACAGCAACACCTCGAGCTCCTCCGCAAACCCGGCCATCCGCGTGACCTTTGAGGATTTCACCTACAACGGCGTCGTCCTTCCGTTTACGTCGTTTGTGGAGGACTATGTGCTGGCGGCGGAACCGGCGGCGGATCTTTCGGTGGGTCAGGGTACGCCGGCGGACGCGCTCGGCCTGCCCGCGGCTATCCCCGTCCTCCTGGCCGGCGGCGGCGATGACGTCTACCCGGTGACATGGGTCTCCTCCGGCTACAACCCCGACGTACCCGGGCAGTATCTCTTCGAGGGCACGTTGGACGATACGGACAAACCGGTGAAGAACGCAAAGGGCGTCAAGGCACGGCTCACGGTCACCGTCCGGGCCGCCGTCCTCTCGGTGGATGTCGAAACGCGGGAGACCGGCGACGGCCTCACCGTCACGGCGTCGATCGCAAACGGCACGCCCGCCTCCGCCTCGCTGTATCTCCTGCTGGCGCTGTATGACGAGGCCGGAAGGTTGGTCTCCTGCGACGCTCGGGACGCCACCGTCGGCGCCCACGCCTCCGGATCCGCCACCTTCGCCGTCGACGGCGAAACGCTGTCCGCCCACAGTGTCAAGCTCTTCGTCTGGGATACGGAATACCGCCCGCTGACGGACGGGCACGCCATCCCCTGAGACCCCGCCCGCCCCGCCTGACGCGTGTACGGCAAAAATCATCGAACCGCCCGATTGTGCAACGACAATCGGGCGGTTCGCAATGCAAAGCATCAAAACAAAGCGGCAAACCGGCGCGGTTACGCTTCGCGGCGCAGATGGGGCCAGAGTTTGCGGATCAGCACGGCGCTGAGCGCGATTTTCGCGGCGTCTCCGAGCAAAAACGGGAGGACGCAGACAAGCAAGGCGGCGGAGAGGCTCGCGCGCGTCAGGTACATGTACCAAAAAAGGCCCGGCAGATAGGTCGCGAGTTGGCCGCAGACCAGCGCCGGCACCAGCACGCGCAGTGAGCGGCCGCGGCGGTCGACCCACAGGCCGACGAGGAACGCGCACAGGACATACCCCACAATGAACCCGCCCGTGGGCCCGGCCAACACCCCGAGCCCCCCGCGAAAGCCCGAAAACACGGGGAGCCCCGCGGCGCCGAGTAACACAAACACCGCCTGGCTCACGGCGCCGTACTTCGCGCCCAAAAGGCCCGCCGCCAAAAAGATCGACACATGCGCAAGGCCGATGGGCACGGGCCCAATGGGGATCGTGAGCGGAGACAGCACCGCGCTCAGCGCGGCAAACAACGCGCAAAAGACGAGATCAAGCGCCCGGACGCGCCCGGACGCCGGCCGGTGCTCCGACACGGCGGGCTGCGGTGTCGTCGGCATGTTACATCTACATCCCCTTCCATGATGATGCGAATCTCAATCCATTATAAAAGGGAGACTGCCCGATTGTCAATATAAAAAATTTTTATATTGACAATCGGGCGGCGCTTCGTAAAAATACAACATCCCGGCGGTCCCGGTCGGCGGCG
>JAIRTA010000016.1 GCA_031255175.1 Oscillospiraceae bacterium
GCGGGCGGGAACCCCGGGGCGAGGACGTCTGCACAAACGGCCGTGCCAGGCGGCCGCCTCCTCTGCACACAAAGGCGGCCGCACTACTTCCGGGTGTACTCCCCCACGCGAAACTACCCATATTATAAAACGCACCACCGGCAAATTCACCATATTATTTTATAAAATATTCTAAAATATTATAGTTTGCTCAGAGAAAGTGGCTGTTGTCACCGCGGCAGGGGATTTTTCCCGCGGTGAATCCGCCCTGTCCCCGTCCGCGGCGTTGACAGATTCCCCCGCCAAGGGTAGAATGGATTTACCGTATATCTGTAAATATTTTCTATTATTTCCCTTTTTATCCGACGCGATGCGCCTCATCTTTACACGCGGCAAAGAACAACTCCAAAAAGTCTTGCATTCTTGGATTTTTCGCCGTATCCTTAGTAGTAGTCAACACAGACAGGGAGGTCATGTGATGGGACAACAACGAATTTTTGGTTACGCGCGCGTTTCCAGCCGGGAGCAAAACAGTGCCCGGCAGTTTGAGGCGCTGAAAAACGCCGGCGTCATCCCCAGCCAGGTCTACACGGACCAGGCAAGCGGTAAGGACTTTGACCGCACGGCGTATCAGACGCTCAAGTCGCGGCTCTGCACGGGCGACATCCTCGTTGTCAAGAGTATCGACCGGTTGGGGCGCAACTACCACGAGATCATTGAGGAATGGAAGGAACTCACAAAGGACTTGGGAGCGCACATCCGGGTGCTGGATCTGCCGCTGCTGGACACCACCAAGAGCGGCAGGGACTTAACCGGGACTTTCATTGCGGACATCGTGCTGCAGATCCTCTCCTACGTGGCAGAACAGGAACGCGTCAACATCCGTCAGCGCCAGGCGGAGGGCATCGCGCTGGCCCGGGCGCAGGGTAAGCATCTGGGCCGCCCCTATATCCCCAAACCCTCCAATTTCGACAAGGTTTACGAAAACTGGCGGGCGGGGCGCATCCCCGCGGCCAAGGCACTCAAACAGACCGGGCTGAAACGGAGCACTTTCGACCGCTTTGTCCGGGAGAAAAAAGCGGAGATCGCCGCCCGGGCCGCCGCCGCGGCGGAAACCGCACCCCCGACCGCGGTCCCCGCGTGTCAAAGCAGCCTGTAAACCACCCCGCCCGGCTGCGGCTCCAACACGCCGGAAGCGGCCGCAACCATTCTATTTTCGGCGCTCATCCCAACCAAGGACCCCGTGGAGCTGTGCTTTCCCAACAGCCCTGTGGGATCCTTGGTTGGGTGTGTTAAAATAATTTTTCAAAAGATGTGTAAAATCCTTGACATATAACACGGTCATTGTATACAATAGTAGTCAGATGGGTGTTTGCCTCGCGACGGCTATTTTATTTGACTATTTATTTGGCAACCGTGCAAATACGTGTCAGAAGCGCATCTGTCGAAGGCCAAGTCGACTTTTTGGCAGAGGAGTGGTCATATGAGCATCATCAGTCGCAACATTGAGAGGCTGCGCAAAGAGCGGGGGTTCTCACAGGAATACGTGGCCGGAGAACTGGGGATCACCCGCCAAACCTATCTCACCATCGAATCCGGGAAGCGCGACCCCAATGCCAGCGAGATCCAAAAGCTGTCGGCGCTGCTGAACACACCCATCCAAACTCTCTTCGGCGAGCCGCGTGACAACGACAAATTCAAACAAATGTACTTCTATGTATTAAAATGCCTCGGAAAAGCCGTACCGAAGAGCAAATTGGCGAAATTGCTCTATCTTGCCGATTTTCGCAATTTTTACGAAGAACTCGAACCGATGAGCGGCGTTCAGTACGTCAGGCGCTCATACGGCCCGGTGGCGGACATTTTCTTTGAGCTGACCGACGTCATGTACGACAACGGCGAGATCAACATCGACAAAATGGAATCCGGCGCTATGATGATCTCATCGAGAAGCATTGCGCCCGACGAAACTTTGCTGACAGATGTTGAAAAACGGCGGATTCGAGAAATATGCGCCCTTTGGCGCGACAGGCGCACCGAAGAGATCATGAATTTTACGCACGGACAAAAACCCTGGAAAGCCTGCCGGGACGGTGAATACATCCCATACAGCCTGATCACACAGGAAGACCCCCATCATGTTTACACACCTGTTGACGAACGCCGGTAAAATCTTCACGCTCAGATTCAGCGCCCACGCGGAGCGGCATTCAACTGTGGCTCCGATTGATTTAACAATTGCAAACACAGCGGAAGGAATGATTCTTAAAATGCGGGAAAACATGACTTCACACTATCGAACTATCAGGAGGGTTCTGTCACTCTTCATAGCGGCATGCCTTGTATTGGGAATGCCGCTGATGTCAGTCTTCGCGGCGGAGTACGGCTATCCGGAAGCCGCCCCGCGCGGCGATGAGCCGGACGAACTGACGGCATCCGGCTCCAGTGGCGGGATGATCGCGTTCGCGGAAATTGACGGCGCAATTTCCGTGTCTCCGGGTGTTATGCGGCTGGCGGCGACGCACACATGGGACAGCGCCGCGCCGCCCACAGGATTGCAAGACGGTGACACCGTGACCATCTCCGGCGCGCCGTCAGGCGAGCTGGTCATCCCGGGAGGGATGACGATCACCGTACAGGGTTCGGTAACACAGGCAACGCAGGAGCTTGATTTGAACATTTCGGCAAATTCGACCGTCAAGTGGGGCGCAGATTACTGGGGAACGGCGGCAAGGGCTCTTATAAACTTTACCGGCGACGGCACTTTGGAAGTCGGGTCGGGCGGCTACATTTACAACACAGGCGGCGGCAACGCCATACTGGCGTCGGGCGCGAAGGTTGTCGTGTCCGGCGACAATTCCATGTCCGGCACTGTGCAATCCGTCACAGGTTCCGCCATCAGAGGCGCCGGGCCAAACACCACCGTCACGGTGGAGGGGTCCGGCTCAGTCATGAACGACGCGACAGCAAATTTAAATCCTGTCATTAATATGACCGACGTGACAAATACCGGCGACAATGTATTTGTAACCGGTAACGGCCATGTGTGGGCCCTGTCCGAGACCGGTCTTGATTATGCGATCCAGACCTTCGGCAATGTGGTGGTGAGCGGAGGCGACATATACAGCGCCGCCGTCAATGGACGCGCCATCAACCTGGTGGGCCTCAATTCCACCGCCAAAATCAGCGGTGGCAAGGTACACGCCGACGGGCAAAACGGCGTTGCCATCAGTACCGCCACGACCGGATTGCCATCGCCTGGGGAAACGGTGGCAAACGCATCCGCAGAAATAACGGGAGGCGACGTCACTGCGTCCAGCTATGCGATCCGCATGAGGGGGAATAGCTCCCATGTCATAGTGGGCGGCGGTACGGTTTCATCCACCGCGGACGATGCGATCTATGCCACCGGCGCTTCCGCCGATATCGAAGTGAGCGGAGGCGTCGTCTCGGCGACGGACGGCGACGCGATTCACACAACACAGCAGGGCGCAAATGTCACGGTAAGCGGAGGCGTCGTCTCGGCGACGAACGGCTACGCGATCCACACAACACAGCAGGGCGCAAATGTCACGGTAAGCGGCGGCTTTGTTTTTGCCTACGGCACCGGCATCGGCGGGGTGGTGAACAAACCCGGTTTTGCGCCCGGCGGCACCGGCATTGTGGCCGCGTGGCAAGAGACGGAAAGCCCGTATGTGTACGCCAAAGGTCACGATAGCCATCTCATCTCCCTGCCCGATCCGGCCGGAACGGTCACATGGGACAGTGATACGGCGCTGGGCGGCGGTATCCGTTACAAGAACGGCGCAAACCAAGGCTT
>JAIRTA010000024.1 GCA_031255175.1 Oscillospiraceae bacterium
GCGCCGCGCCCTTTTTCACCGCACTTGCCCCGTCCCGTGGACGACGTATTTGATCGACGTGAGCGCCGCCAGGCCCATTGGGCCCCGGGTGTGCATCTTTTGCGTGGAGATGCCGATCTCGGCGCCGAGCCCGAACTCCTCGCCGTCCGTGAAGCGGGTGGAGGCATTGACATAGACGGCCGCCGCGTCCACGCGGTCGACAAAACGCTGCGCCGTGAAATAGTTGTTTGTGATGATCACCTCGGAGTGCCCGGACCCGTAACGGGCGATGTGATCCATCGCTTCCTGCGCGTCGGACACCACCTTGACGGCCAGGATATAGTCCGAAAACTCGGTTTCCCAGTCCGACTCGACGGCCGGGCGCACCGCGTCGCCCAAGATGGCGGCCGTCTCCGGGCAGCCGCGCAGCTCCACTTGTTTTTCGTCCAGTTTCCGTTTGACAAGCGGCAGAAAGGCGGGCGCGACCGGGCGCGCCACCAGCAGCGTCTCCAGCGCGTTGCACACCGACGGCCGGGACGTCTTCCCGTTGTCAACGATGCGCACCGCCATCTCCAAGTCCGCCTCCGTGTCCACATAGGCGTGACAATTGCCGACGCCGGTCTCGATGACCGGCACGCGGGCGTTTTCCACCACGCTGCGGATGAGCCCGGCGCCGCCGCGCGGGATCAGCACGTCCAGCACGCCGACAAGCTCCATCATGGCGACGGCGCTCCCCCGCGCCGTGTCTTCGACGAAACACACGGCGTCCGCCGGCAGACCGCACGACGACAGCGCCTCCCGCATGAGCGCGGAGAGACACCGGTTTGTGTGGATGGCCTCCTTGCCGCCGCGCAGCAGCACGGCGTTGCCCGCCTTGAGACAGAGCACCGCCGCGTCCACCGTCACATTGGGGCGGGCCTCGTAGATCAGCCCCACAACGCCGAGCGGCACGCGCCGCGCGCCGATGAGCAGCCCGTTGGGCCGCCGCACAACGTGATCCGTCTGCCCGACAGGGTCCTCCAGCGCGGCCACCTGACGCACGCCGCCGACCATACCGGCCACGCGCGCCGGCGTGAGCGTGAGCCTGTCCAGCAGGGCGCTCGTCATTCCGCCGGCCCGTCCGGCTTCCACATCCTTCCGGTTGGCGGCCAATATCTCCTCCTCGCGCGCCGCCAGCGCGTCCGCCACGGCAAACAGCGCGCGGTTCTTATCCGCCGTGCCGGCCGCCGCGAGCGCGGGCGCCGCCGCGCGGGCCCGTCCGCCGAGTTCTTTCACCGTAATCATGTAAACCCCCCGTTTTAGTTAAATGAGAACCGCGCGGCGGTCAGCCTTTTTGAGAAAACAACGTGCCCACCGGCCGGCCCGCGGCGATCTCGTAGAGGATCGACGGGTCCTCGCCCGACGCCACCACCATGTCAAACCCGGCGTCCAGCGCCACCTGGGCGGCGCTCAGCTTCGTCATCATGCCACCCGTGCCGCGCGCCGAACCGGCGCTGCCCGCCGCGGCGACCAGGGCGTCGTCCACCGCGCGCACCACGGGGATAGGCCGGGCGTTCGGGTCTGTTCGAGGGTCCCCGCTGTAGAGCGCGTCGATGTCGGTGAGCAGCACAAGCAGGTCGGCGTTTACGAGTTTCGCCACTGTGGCGGACAGCGTGTCGTTGTCTCCGAAAAGGCGATGCTGGCCCGCCTCGATCTCGTCGAAGCTCACCGAGTCGTTCTCGTTGACAATGGGGACGCTCCCCCACTCAAACAGCGTGAGAAACGTGTTTTCGAGGCTCGCGCGCCGCGAGGGTTCCCCCACATCGTCGCGGGACAGCAGGATCTGGCCCACGGTGACGCCGTATTCGGAAAAAAACTTGTCGTACAAGTGAATGAGCTGACACTGCCCGACGGCGGCGGCGGCCTGTTTGTGACGCAGCTCGGAGGGCCGCCCGGGCAGCCCCAGCCGGGACGCCCCGACGCTGATGGCCCCCGACGTGACCAAAATCACCTCCCGGCCCGTGTGTTTGATGTCGCTGAGCACACACGCCAGCCGGTCGAGCCGACGTAAATTGGGCGCGCCGGACGCATGCGTCACGGTGGATGTCCCCACTTTGACCACCAGACGCCGAAAATTTGCTGTCTCTTCCATTCTCATCCCCCGCCGACGGCCGCAGCGTCTCGAGAGCGGCCGCTGTTTTGGTCCGGCCCGCGCGGTGGCCGGCGATGGTGACATTTTATCATATTTTTTTCTTCCCGCCAATACCGGGGCGGCGGCCCGCGCAGAAATTTTTCTCTGTCTTTTTGGGTGGAAAAAATCATTATTTTGTTATATACTAAATGTGGGCCGCGGCCCACATTCGAAATTCTTGTTTTTTATGGCCGCTTCACGGCCATACGGCGCCAAAGCGGACCGCGCCCGCAGCCGGGATTCTTGTTTCTTATTGCCGCAAAGCGGCAATAAAGTATTATATATGCGTCACACAGGTGTCATATGGGTGTCATATGGGTGTCCGGCGGGCGCGCCGTGCCCGCCGGTCGACGCCTTATACCCCGGAGAAGAGGGACCGATGTGAAAAAAAACCAAAAAAGATTCATCCATTACAACGGCCGCAGACCGGTTTGGCCCGGCGTTCTGCGGGTATTTTTCTCGCTGGTCGGGCTGCTGGTCCTGCTGGCCGTCTGTCTGCTGCTGTTTTTTGTCATCACGGAGTACCGGCCCGCCGACAGCGCACGGGTCGAGGTGGACGGCCGCGCCGCCCGCCCCTCCGCGCGCGTGGGGCAGACCTACTCCGCGCTGACCTTCGACATCGGCTACGCCGGCCTGGACGAGACGCAGGACCACTTCTCGGAGGGGGGGCGCCGCACCGCGGCGGACAGCCGGGAGGCGGTGGAGGCAAACCTGAACGCGGTCTTGGATGTGGCCGGCAACGGCTACGACTTCCTGTTTTTACAAGAAGTGGACACAAACAGCCGGCGCAGCTTTGGCGTTGACCAGCGCGCCGCGCTGTCGGCCCTGCTGGAGGGCTCCGTATCTTGTTTTGCCCTCGACTACAAATCCCCCTTTATACCGTTCCCGCTTTCGCAGGCCGTGGGCCGTGTGGAGAGCGGGCTCATGAGCGTCTCGCAGCTCTCCGTCCGCGACAGCGCGCGCGTCCGGTTTGACGGGGATGTGTCTTTCCCCGAGCGCCTGTTTGTCCCCAACCGGTGCTTCCTGGTCCTTCGGACGGCGGTGGAGGGCGGCGGGGAACTGGTCCTCGTAAACGCCCGGTTCGCGCCGTTCGGGGAGGACGGCGCTGTCCGCGACGCGCAGTTCGCGCAGATGCGCGCCTTCCTCGAGGCCGAAGCCGCACAGGGGCACTACGTGGTCGTGGGGGCGGACTTCGCGCACCTGCTGCCCGGCGCGCCGGCGCCGGCGACGCCGCCGGCCGGCTACACGGGGCTGCCGGCACGGGCGATGCCCGACGGTTTCCGTCTGGCGGCGGACACAAACACGCCGACACGCCGGAGCCTTTCGGCGCCCTACACGGAGGAGACGCCCACCTTTACGACCGACGGCTTTTGGCTCTCAAACAATGTGGCGCTCGTCTCCGTCCAAACCAAAGATCTCGGCTTTCAAAACGCCGCCCACAACCCCGTGACCGTCACCTTCACGCTGACGCCGCCCGAGGGCTGAAACGGGCCTGCGGCGCGCGGCATCAGCTGATCCCCAGCAGGCGGACGCCAATGTCCACATCGTGTACCTGGCGGCCCACCTCAAAACGAATTGTCACCCTGCCGTAGCGCTTGTTCACCCTGACGATCGTCCCCTGAAAATTGGTCAGCGGCCCGTTGAGGGCCCGAATCCGGTTGCCCTCAAAGTAAACGTCGGAGAAGTCGATCTCGCCCTTCTCATTCACCAGCCGCAAAATGGGCTCGATCTCCTCCCGGGGGATCGCCTCGGCCGACAGATCCCCGCCGTACAAGATCTTGAAATACTTCGAATGGCGGCGCAGCGTCCGGAGGAAAAAATCCGTCTCGCCGGCCTCCAAGAACACATACCCCGGGAACAACATTTTTGTGACCACCTCGCGCCGGCCTCCCCGAATCTGCATCAGCTTCCGTTTTGGCACCAAAACACGAAACGGCATCTCGTACCCGAGACGCCGCGCCTGGTCGGTTATGTAGTCACATACGCTGTCCTCAAATCCTGTTGTCACAAAAAGAACATACCATTTCATTTTTACATCACTTCTTTGTGTCGTAGCTTTTTTCTCTATAAGCCGCCTCCAAACTCAGCCGCCGCCGACACTGTCCGCGCGCAAACACGAAAGCCGTATCACCCCTTTCCGCGTTCCGTTCGGAATACCCGCCGATGGTGAGCCAATCCAGATCTCAAACGCCTCCCAGCCGCGTTTTCGACATAGCTTCGCCATCGAAGATATTCCATTTTTTGGTATTTCTTCGCTCACAGGCCCGTATGTTCGCCCATCGGTTGCCGCCCAGATTGATCTTAGTCCGGCCCGTGTGGTCTGCTTGTAAGCCGCATGATATATGCCCGAACTGTGCTATATGTCAATTTCCACAAGGCATACCTTTTGGAAATTGTTAGAGATAGTAAAAATTTTACAATTCTGTCTTATTGTACCATAATTTGGCACAAAAGTCAAGTCTTACTCACTTGCGTTTTTGTAAATTTCAGTTAAACCAACGCACGAAGATGCGCCCGATCCGACTCACTTGAAAAGGTATACATTGTTGAGAGAATTTTCACGGGCGACCGACGGGAAATCGCCGCCGAGTCGTATGTAGCGACGCACCCGGTACCGGGGGATTCCCCGGCGCCGGGTGCATCGCTTTGAATTGTCCGTCACAATTTCGGGGGCGGACCGTGTGGCTTGCGGCGAAATGGCGACTCTTGGACCAGCCCAACCGATTTAGTACCGCGCCTGGGTCGCGCCAAGGCCGCTGCCATTCCTCAGATACCCTGGCTATAGCGCGCTATGATCGCGGCCACTTCCGCGCGGCTTACGTTGGCGTCGGGAACCAAGGTGGTAGAAGTCCGCCCGCTCATCAAGCCGTTTGACACCGCCCAGCCCATGGCATCCCGCGCCCAGGCGGATATGCGTCCGGCGTCGGAAAAGCCGTTAAGCGCTCTTCCCTCCCAAATCTGTTTGCCCGGACGCACCATAGCGTCATACCGGAACAGCATGGCCGCCATCTGTTCCCGCGTGATTAAGTTATCGGGGCCGAAGCGGGATGGGCTGAACCCCTCGACCACGCCGACGGAAGCGGCCCAGTCCACGGCCTTTGTATACCATTCGTTGCGCCCCACATCGGCAAACCCCGCGTTTCTCGCCGGCTCGGGCGAACCGGCCATGCGGTGCAGCACCGTGACCACCATAGCGCGGTCCATGATGCGCGTCGGCGCAAAACGGTCGGCCGAGACGCCCTGGAGCAGCCCGCGCTCCGCCACAAAATACACCGCGTCGAAGTACCAGGCGTCCGTCGGCACGTCTATGAAGTAACCGCGGGGGGGCACCGGCGGATCTCCGCCTTCATCCGGCTCATCTTCGCCCTCCTGTTTGACCGTGACATTGGCTATGGAGTACCTGCCGTCGCGCGCGTTTCCGAACTGTATAGAAAATGTCCCAGTTCTGTCCTTGGAGGCGGCCGCCGCGCTGACGGTGGCCTGCACGGCGCTCCCGCCGCCCTGCGCCGAAAACGACACGGTGACCCATGACGGGAGGGACACGCCGGCGGGCGACCCGTAATCGGCGTACTGGTACCCGTCAGGCAATGTGATCGTTTTACTCCCCCCGCCTTGCGGCAGTTCCACCTCGTAACTCTCCGGCAGACCGACTTGCAGATACCGCAACGTGACGGTGTCGTTCCCGGCTTTGTAACTTACAGACCCGGTGCGCGCGGTTTTCTGCGGGTTCGCCGCTATGGCAAA
>JAIRTA010000063.1 GCA_031255175.1 Oscillospiraceae bacterium
CCGCCTGCGGCTGTTTCGCACTCTCACAGGGCATCCTGCACCGCTGCGATATGCCCGTTGTAAAGTCGCGAACGCGCGAATAAAAACGCACATTCATCATCCTCTGAATAATTTTTTAACACCGCACAAAGAGACAAAGGCAGGAGAGATGTGGTAAAATAGAGATATGATGACGGAAGGCGGTGCGAAGAAATAATGCTGATAAATAATAATGAATACTTTGAGATTTTGGAAAGCATAAAATCACAAATCTATGCCGCGCAATACAAAGCAGTTTTAGGCGCAAATGTTGAAATGCTCACGCTTTATTGGAACATCGGGAAAGTTATTATTGAAAATATCAAATGGGGTAATAAATTTGTTGAAAATCTATCGCGTGATATAAAAGAGGACTTTCCAAAAGCAAAAGGTTACTCGGTCAGAAACCTCACATATATGCGTAAATTTGCGACGGAATATCCGGACATTGAAATTTTGCAACACCCCGTTGCAAAATTGCCGTGGCGAAATAATATAACCCTTATGGATAAAGTAAAAGACCGAAAAAAGCGCAACTGGTATATACAGAAAAATATTGAGAACGGCTGGAATAATGTGGTTTTGACTCATCAAATCGAGTTGGGACTATACGAACGTCAAGCGATTGCTGAAAAGGTCAGCAATTTCGAGAAAACGCTGCCCTCACCGCAAAGCGAGCTCGCAAAGGAAACGATGAAAGACCCGTATATTTTTGATTTTGTTGAGGCGAATGAAAATAAAATAGAGCGTGAAATAGAAAATGAGCTCGTCAATAACATAGCCAACTTCCTGCTCGAATTGGGCAGCGGTTTTGCTTTTGTCGGTAATCAATACCATATAGAAGTGGGCGAACAGGATTTCTATATTGACTTGCTTTTCTATCACTTGAATTTACGCTGTTTCGTGGTAATTGAACTAAAAAATACAGCTTTCAAGCCCGAATATACAGGGCAGTTGAACTTTTACCTTTCGGCGGTTGACAATATGCTGCGCAAGGAGGGAGACAATTCGTCAATTGGCTTACTGTTGTGCAAAGAAAAGAATAACATAATCGCCGAGTACGCTTTGCAAGAGATAAACAGACCTATCGGCGTCAGCGAGTATAAATTGGTTGAAACACTACCGTCAGAGCTTGAAAACGCTTTGCCGTCTGTTGAGGATATTGAAAAACGCATTAAGGCAAAATATGAGATTGAAGGTGATGATACTTGAGGGGTATAATCTACGCAAGGTTCAGTTCGACAGGTTAGCGCGAAGAAAGCATTGATGGGCAGATTCGCGAATGTACCGCGTTTGCCGAACGAAACGGCATGACTATTTTCTCCACATATATTGATCGCGCATACTCTGCCAAAACTGATGTGCGAGTCGTACATCCCGGACGGGTTCCGGTTTGATCCCGCGCCCGTCGCCGGAGAACTGGCGGCCGTGCGGTTCGTCTATTATCAAGATCCGGACCAGACAGAGCCGGCCGAACAGATTCAGACGCTGACAACGCTGGCGTCAGCCTCATGGGAGGCAGATGTGGAAAATATATCCAATCACCTAAAGGCCGCCGGGATCGATACGGTGATCGCGGAGGCCGAACGACAACTGGCGGCATGGAGACAGCGGCATGGGACGTAATCCCCCCGCTGTCCGCTGCGCTCTCCCTGCGAAGCCTGCGAAAGCAACACGCGGGCCGCTTGTGAAGAAACGGAGAAAATTGCCATTTTCCCATCTTGTAATCTCAACGACGCCATCACCGAAAATCAATCAAAAATCCCCCTATATGTCCAGAAGTTTGTTGAAATACGGCAGAGATCATGATATACTATAGCATATTTCTAAGAGAAAGGGGCAACAAGTATGAGGGGTAAGCTTAGGAAATTGCTGGCGATGTGTCTGGCGCTGACGATGGTGACGGCGCCGTTGCTGGCTGTGCCGCTGACGGGCCGCGCGGCGGCGGTGAGCGGGGTGACGTTCACGGGGAGGGAATTCACCGGTGCGGCGGGCCTCGGCACGTTTGCGCTGGGCAGTGAGAACCCCCGCGCGAATTATTATCCGTACGCGGATGAGGAGAGCGCGATGGCGCACCATACGCTCACGCCATTTTCCGACGAGGGCGTCACGGCAAATTCTCCGTTTATTCAATCGCTGAACGGCGTGTGGAAGTTCCATTTCGCCGCCAATCCGGACGCCCGTCCGTGGCCGGGCGGCGAGGTCCAGCCGGATTTTGAAACGCCCGGCTTTGACGACAGCGGCTGGGATTCCATTGCGGTTCCGGGCAATTGGCAAGTGAACTGGAACGAGGACGGCACATTCAAATACGACAGGATCATCTACACAAACGTCACATACCCGTGGAGCGGTTACGGCAACAACGCGAGCGCGCCGAACACGCCCGCGGCCTACAACGGCGTGGGCACCTACCGCAGGACGTTCACGATCCCCGCCGAGTGGAAGACGGCGAACCGCTCCGTGTTTCTCAATTTCGACGGCGCGAACACGTTTTATTTGTGGATCAACGGCCGTGCCGTCGGTTATTCCGAGGACGCGATGACGCGGCACGAGTTTGACATTACGCCGTACATAGACTACGACGGCGTCAACACCGCCGCCGTGCAGGTCATACGCTGGTCGGACGGAAGCTGGTTTGAAGACCAGGATATGATCGACATATCCGGCATCTTCCGCGGCGTGTACCTGATGGCGCGCCAGACGGTCGATCTGTTCGACTTCGAGGTGAAGACGACGCCCGTGCAGGCCGGTGTCTACGACGGCGCGTGGAACCTCGACGTGACCGCCCTCCTGCGGGACTTCTCGCCGAACGGCCCGGCGGCGGGGCGCGATGACAAGCCCGTGTCTGTCAAGCTTTACGACGGCGCCGAACTCATTGCGAGCGGCTCGAAGGCGGGTGTGTTCCAAACGATCACGACGCCGACGGCCACAGGGCAGGCGCTCACGCTCGGCCAGGGCTACAGGAACCTGTCGTACGACGGCGCAAAGGTCGACTTCCGCTTTGCCGTGCCGAACGCCAAAACATGGTCGGCCGAGCACCCGAATTTGTATACGCTTGTTCTTCAATGCGGCGACGAAGTGACGGCCATACGCGTCGGCTTCCGCGAGATGACGTTTGCAACCGGCGCGGACGGGCGTGTGCTGATCAACGGCTCGCGCATTTTGTTCTATGGGGTCAATGTCCATGAGATCAACCCGGACAAGGGGCGGACCATGACGCTCGGCTTGATCCGGCGCGACATAGAGCTGATGAAGCAGTACAACGTCAACGCCATCCGCATGGCGCACTACCCGCACGACACGCGTTACTACGACTTGGCCGACGAATACGGCCTCTACGTCATGGACGAGGCCAACATCGAGTGTCACGGCAACCGCGGCATCTCCAACGACGCGGCCTACGGGCCGATGCTGCGCGACCGCGAGGCCAACATGGTCGAGCGCGACAAAAACTATCCGAGCGTCGTCACGTGGTCGGTCGGCAACGAGTCCGGCGGCGGCGCGAATTTCCAGGCTTACGCCGCCTCGTGGATCAAGCTGCGCGATCCGTCCCGCCCGATCCACAGCGAGTTCGATTCCGGCGCTCCATACGACATGATCAGCCAGATGTACCCCACCGCGGCCAGTTGGAACAGCACGGTCGCCGGCGCGAGCAAACCCGCCGTGCTGTGTGAGTATATGCACTCTATGGGCAACTCAGGCGGCGGCTGGGGGGCCTATACGGAGATCTTCGACAAATATCCGATGTCTATGGGCGGCTTTGTGTGGGACTGGGTCGATCAGTCCATCCGGACGCCGCTCGCGAAAATCAAGCAGATCGCGGGGGACGCCGTTCATCCCGGCTACACAACCGAGAACTCGGACGGCTACGTCTATAGGGATATCTTCGGCTACAACGGCAAGGCGCTGTCGGGTTGGGTCGGCTTTACGCCCAACGAGGCGTATTCGCTGACCGACAACATCACCGTGGACGTGGACGTGTATTCCACCGGCAACGCGACCGGAGCGCATTACTCGATATTGGGCAAAGGCGGCGACAACCAGTGGATGCTGAAGGAATACGCAAATGAGATCCAGTGGTTCATCAAGGCCGGCAGCACGGGCGGCGATGACAACAACGGCTACCAAACCGTCCGCATTGCCAAGCCGGCCGATTACGCGAACAGTTGGCACCGTCTGACCGGCACATACGCCGACCACAGGCTGGTCTTGTACCTCGACGGCGTAAAAGTCGGCGAGCGCGCGACGGTCAACGAGATCACCGAGCAGGCGCAGAGCATCAATGTCGGCGCGGACAACGGCGGGCGGCGCTATTCGGGGTATATCGGCAATGCCCGCGTGCTGAAGCGCGCGCTGACGGAGTCCGAGGTCCGGGTGAGCACCCCCGCGACGCCGGACGGCGACACGGTGTTCCGGCTCGAGTTGCACGGAGAGCAGCGGTACGCGCCGTTCGCGCAGGATCTGAAACATCAGGACAACGCCGTGTCGGACACCGGCGGCGCGATTGAAACAAACCCCGGCGGCTACAGGGGAAAGGCCCTCAAGGGCACGGTCGCCTTCCCGCATATCGCCGACTACCAGCTGACGGACAATTTCACGGTCGATCTGTATGTCCGCCCCGCGAGCGGGTCCGGCGTGAAAAACATCCTGGAAAAAGGCAACGATGACCAGTTTATGGTGCGCGAGGTGAACGGGCAGATCGACTTCACCATCAGGACGAACACGTGGTACAGCGTCGGCGTGCCGCTGCCCGCCGATTATGTCGGGAACTGGCACCGCCTGACGGCGACGTACGGCGGCGGTACGATGCGCCTGTATCTGGACGGCGCGGAGGTCGGAAGCCGGGAGGTCAGCGGGGCCACGGGCGCCTCGGGCATTGGGATGCTGCTGGGCCGCAACTGGGGAAACAACAGAAATTACGACGGACACATCGCGCAGGCGCGTGTCTTAAACACGGCCTTGACGCGGGAACAGATCGCGGCGTCTTCCCCCGACGACGACGGCGACAACGTTGTGTTCCTCTTCGCCCCGACGGGCGGCGACATCATCACCGTCGAGCAGCCCAAATGGGTCTCACTGTACGACGCCGAGGACTATCTCGCCTACGGCGGCGACTGGGGCGACAACCCCAACGACAACAATTTCTCCGGCAACGGCATGATCTTGACCGACCGCACGGTCAAGCCGCAGGTGGACGAGATGAAGTACCAATACCGTATGCTGACGGCCGAGACCAAGCACGAAACTGTGCTGTTCGACGTGGACATTATCCACCCGGACAGCGTTCCGACGGGAGGCGGAAGCGTCGTCCAAGACCCGCAGGGCTATGAGGGCGGCGCGCTGAAAGGCACGCGGCTGTACCCCAATCTCCCGGATTATGACCTCCGGACCGATTTTACTATGGACGTCTACGTCTTCCCGACAAGCGACGGCGGCGTGAAGAACATCTTGGAAAAGGGCAACGACAACCAGTTTATGATCCGCGAGGTCAACGGCCAGATCGACTTTACCATCAGCACGAGCGCGGGCTGGCGGGAGGTGCGAGTCCCGCAACCGCCCGGATATGTAAATAATTGGCATCGCATCACCGCGACATACAAAGACGGCACGATGCGGCTGTACTTGGACGGCGCGGAACTCGGCAGCAGAACCGACAGCGGTTCGATCAGAAGCTCGGACACGGGCGTGGTGCTCGGCTACTCCGTCGGGTACGGCAGGCAGTACGACGGGTACATCGCGTCCGCGCGCCTCTTGAACAAAGCGCTCAGCGCCGAGGAGATCGGCCGCACGCGTCCCACCGACGTGGACGACGCCGTGTTTTTGTTCATACCGGCGGCAAAATCGACGACGTACGACGACGTTCTCGTCTTCAGCAACAAATACCTGTTTACAAACGCCAACGAGTTTGAAATGGCGTGGGAACTCACGGAGGACAACACGGTGATCCAAAGCGGGAGCGGGCTCTCGCTGGACCTCGCGCCGGCGCCCTCCGGCGTCTCTCAGGTCACCATGACAAAGCGCGAAGCGCCTGTGCCGTACGTCCGGCCTGAGACACTGAAGCCGGGCGCGGATTACTTCTTAAACATCTATTTTAAGACCAAAGAGGCGACGCTGTGGGCGGCGGCGGGGCATGTCGTGTCCATGAGCCAGCTGCCCGTCCGTTTCGACGGCGCGCCGGGCAAGGCGTTGCTGCCGTTCCCGTCCGGCGGCCTCACGGTCGTCGAATCGGACGGCGGCGTGACCGTGTCGGGCGGCCGCTTCGCGCTGAGCGTCGATAAGACAAGCGGTGTGATCGACTCGTACAGCTACGACGGGCGCCCGCTGCTCGTCAAAGGGCCGGAACCGAACTTCTGGCGCGCGCCGACCGACGACGACCTGAACTGGGGCGGCACAATGGACACGTGGCGGCACGTCGCGTCGGGCCGAACGGTCACGTCGGTGGCGGTCGAATCGGCGGAAAACGTCGCGGTGATCACGGTCGAGGGCGCGTTCCCGGGCAAAAACGGGCTGTATCAGACGACCTACACCGTCTACGCGGACGGCGAAGTCGAGGTCGGCGAGACGTATTCGTTCGGGGCGGGTTCGAACGACGAGGCGCCGGAAATCGGGACCACAATGGTGGTCAAAGGCGGCCTGGAGACGGTCACCTGGTACGGGCGCGGCGGCGGTTCCGGAGAGTCTTACGCCGACCGCAAACTCGGAAACCCCGTCGGCGTCTGGCAGACCACCGTGACGGACAACTACACAAATCATCTCAAACCGCAGGAAAGCGGCAACAAGGTGGAGACGCGCTGGCTGGCGCTGACGGACGGGAACGGCGTGGGTCTCATCGTCAAGGCGGGCGACCACGCGGGCAACGACGTGTTCCTCGACGGAAGCGAGCGCACCGACGGGCTCGTGGAGTTCAACGCGCTGCACTATGCGCAGGAATCGCTCACAAGCACGAAGAGCGGACAGGAGCATCTCTACAAGGTCGCGGCCTCGGACGACACCTTCCTCCAGGTCAACCTCGCGTCGCGCGGCGTACACCACGAGGGCACCCCGGAGCAGTCGCGGATCTATGTCGGCGGCAAGACGCTGACATACAGCTATTCGTTCATCGGCACAAGCCTGTTCAGCGACGACGCGGCGATGGCGTGGTCGAAGACGGCGTACAGCGAAGACGCCGCCTCCTACAACGAACTTTCCCTCACCGACGACGGCTCCGGAACCGTCACCGCTTCGGTGCGCTATCAGCCCGGCCAGGACATGCCGGCGGATGTGACGGTCATCCTCGCGCTTTACGCCGCCGACAACCGGCTGCTCACCGTCCGGCAGGCAAGCGCATCGGCGCCGCCTTACGAGCTCACCGTCAGCCTCGACAAAGGAACCGCCGCGTACGCAAAGGCATTCCTCTGGAACAGCGCGACATATGAGCCGGTCCTGCCGTCAAAAGAACTGAACGTGACGTAACCCGAAAACACCGACATCCGCAAAGACACCGGCGGGGTTCCGGGCCACACGGCCCCGGGACCCCGCCGGTGTCTTTTGCTGTGTGTTTGTATTTTACCGCGCCGCTGTGCGGGGGCGTTATGGGGAGTGCGGAGACATATAGTAATGATGCGGGGATGCTGTGCG
Organism: Oscillospiraceae bacterium; assembly: GCA_031255175.1. Classification (GTDB taxonomy): domain Bacteria; phylum Bacillota; class Clostridia; order Oscillospirales; family UBA929; genus JAIRTA01. Next base: position 7,636 of record JAIRTA010000063.1, read on the forward strand.
GGCGGCCGGGGAGAGGTTGAAAATATACCATAATTTTCCATAATAGGGCGACATATGGACGACATTTTTCGCCGTGCTTGGTTGAAATCCGTCGAGAGGCGTGGTATAGTGGGGAACAGGTGGTACATACGGAGAAGGTGTCGTCTATGAACTGGACACCATGCGGCTACAGGAGGTTGCCATGCGGCGAAATGCGAAAATTTTGGTGGGTCTGCTCACGGTGCTGGCGGCGCTGGTATTGGGGGCGGGCGGAATTTATTTCTTTGCCTACGCGCCGGACGGCGTGCCCGAGATGACGGTCCCGGATCCGCCGGACGCCGTTGCGCCGCCGGGGCCGAGCCGGCCGGAGGTCTCCGGCTGGTCGAGTGAAGAGGACCGGACGACCGATCCGAGCCAGCCGAACGTCGAGGTGCCGGAAGAAGCGGGCGTGCCCGCCGTCGGCGGCGAGGGGCCGGGCGAAACGACCGTGCCTGCGGATGTTTCGCCGCCGGCGTCGCCGGACGAGACGCCGTTTCGCGCGGTCTGGGTGGCGTCGGTGCTAAATCTCGATTATCCGTCTAAAACCGGCCTTTCGGTGGATGCGCTGAAGCAGGAGGCGCTCCGCGTTTTGGACGACGCCGTGGACATCGGCTTTAACGCCGTGATCTTGCAGGTGCGGCCGACCGGCGACGCGCTGTACCGCTCGGAGGTCTTTCCGTGGTCGGCCAGCCTGACCGGGACACAGGGTCAGGTGCCGGCGGGGGGCTTCGATCCGCTCGCTTTCTGGGTGGACGAGGCGCACAAGCGCGGTCTGGCTCTCCACGCGTGGATCAACCCCTTCCGGGTCACGACGGGTGGGCACGACCTGGCGTCGCTCTCCGCGGACAACCCGGCCCGCCTTCACCCGGATTGGGTGGTGGCTTACCGGGACGGCAGATTGTACTATAACCCCGGCTTGCCCGACGTGCGCCGGCTGATTGTCAGCGGGGTGACGGAGCTTGTCCGCCGCTACGCGATCGACGGCGTCCACTACGACGACTATTTTTACCCGGGCGCGGATTTCCCGGACGACGCCGCCTACGCCGCCCACGGCGCGGGGTTCTCCCGGAAGGACGATTGGCGGCGCGACAACATCAACCGGCTGATCCGGGACACACAGAAGGCGGTCAAAGATCTGCGGTCCGACTGCCGGTTCGGCGTCAGCCCGTTCGGCATCTGGGCCAACCGCTCCTCCCAGCGGCTCGGCAGTGACACACGGGGGCAGGAGTCCTATTCGGTCCATTTTGCCGACACGCGGCAGTGGGTGAAGTCCGGCTGGCTCGACTATATCTGCCCGCAGCTCTATTGGCACATCGGGTACGACGTGGCCGACTATCAGATTTTGCTCGATTGGTGGCGGGATGTGGTGCGGGACACCGGCGTCGACCTGTATATCGGCCACGCCGATTACCGCGTCGGCACGGGGGAGAGCCCCGCGGACCCGTGGTACAACGCGGATGAGATTGTCCGGCAGCTCACGATGAACGCCGCCGCGCCCGAAGTGGCGGGCAACGTACATTTCCGTTACGGATTTTTCGCCGAGAAAGGCGCGCTCTACCGGGCTGTGAAGGGCGTCTACCGTGCCGATGCGGGGCCGGGGGACGCCCTTTCCCCTACAGCCCCCGCAACCTCCGCGGCTCCCCAAGAGGAGGAGATACCGACCGGCGCGCCGGCTGAGACGCCGCCGGCCTCCGCCCCGTCCGGGTCCGGCGCCCCGGTTGCCATGCCGACGGCGGATTTTGGGACGCTGGCGCTGGGCCGGCCCTCGAAGAATGTCTCCACCTCCGACAGCAGTTACTACATCTTGGGCGTCTCCGACCCCGCGCAGGCGCTGTCCGTCAACGGCAAGGCGGTGGACGGGCGCGGAGCGGGCGGGGCCTTTGGCGTCTTGGTTTCGCTCGAAAGGGGCGCCAACAAATTCACGTTCAAACAGGGAAGCCGGAGTGTCTCCGTCACGATCACGCGGACGTCTTCGGCCTCGTCGTCCTCGCCCGAACGAATGGACCGGGCCGAGATCGAGGCCCAGTCCGTCGTCCCGTCCGGCGGCGAGGAGTATGGGAGGCCGGGCGAGACGGTGACGCTCCGCTGCAAGGCGCCCATCGGCGCGGACGTCACGGTGACGCTGGGCGGCGAGAGTTTCCCTATGGAGCCGGCGGTGAAGCAGCGGTCCTCGGGCGGGGGATATTACGCCACCACCTATACATACAAATACATCCTGCCGGACACCGGCGTCACGGGGCGGATCGTCACGGTGGGCACGCCCGTGTACACAATGGCGATCGACGGGCGGACGAGCACCCGGACGGCGCGCGCCGTCAAATGTCTGCCCGAGGGCGCGCCGTACTGCGCGCAGGTTGTGGCGGAGACCGCCTATGTTTACGCCAAGGCCTCCACCTCCGGCGGGCCGCAGGGGGAACTCAGCCGGGGTCAGCGGGACAACATCACAGCCGTCACGGGCGGCGGCGCCTGGGTGCGGCTGGCTATGGGCGGCTGGGTCTCGGGGGATGACGTCACCCGAACCGAGGAGACGCAGGCGCTGGCGAACCGGCTGACCGGCGCCGTCTACGCGCGGGGTCAGGGGTGGGACACCCTCACGCTGAGCGGCAGTGTATGCAGCGCCACCCAGGTTGAATACGACGGCAAAACGCTCACATTCACCGTATACGGCGCGCAGGCGGCGCCGTCGGCGAGTCTCCCGGCGGGCACGCCGTTTGTCTCGTTCACGGCGGCGCGCAGCGGCGCGAATGCGGTGTATACGGGCGCGCTCCGGGCGGGTGAACGGCTGGACGGCTATTATGTGACCGCCGCGCCGAACGGCACGCTGGTCCTCCACATCAAGCGTCATCCGCGCGCCGGCGGCGGAACAAAGCCGCTGACCGGTCTTGTCATCTTGGTGGACCCGGGCCACGGCGGCGGCGAGAGCGGCGCGCTGGGCCCCTTTGGGGACCGCCTCCCGGAAAAGACGATCAATCTGTATACGGCTTTGAAGCTGCGCTGGGAACTCGAACGGCTGGGCGCCACCGTCGTCATGACGCGCACGGAGGACACCACGATGTCTCTGGCCGCGCGCGTGGCCCGGAGCCGCGCGCTCCGGCCCGACCTGTTTTTGTCTGTCCACGGCAACAGCCTCGACAGCAATGTGGACGCGTCAAATATCTCCGGGCTCTCCACCTGGTACCGCAACCGGGTGGGGCAGGACGCGGCCGAGGCGCTCTACGACTTTGCGCCCGACGCCCTGGGGCGCGGCGGCCGGGGCTGCCACCAGTCCAACCTCTATGTCGCGCGCCCCGCCTGGACGCCCTCGTTCATCGTGGAGACAGGCTTCCTCTGCAACCCGGCCGAAGCCGAGTGGATGGCCGACAACGAAGCGCAAACCCGTCTGGCCCGCACCCTCGCCGAAGGCGTATTGGCCTATTTTCAAACGTGATATAAACACATAACAAACAGGGGAGGCATGTGCCTCCCCTGTTTGTTTATCTCTGTAGGAAAATCAGAAGGAAAATCGCATGGTATCACCACGCAAGGAATGCAGTGTTCCAAGGTTATTTTATCAACTATTCTATCAACTATTCTATCAACGCCGAGTGTACCAGCAGACGTTTGTCTTTTCCCCCTGTATCGGTGCAGGTGGAGAGCGAAAGCAGCCGTATCGCGCCTTGGGGGGCACCCAGTTCTTCGGCAAAGGCGGCGAAATCAGCGTCATCCGCAAAATCGAGCCGGTAGGCGGCGTCCCAAGCGGCTGTGACCCTGACGGAAAAAATACGGTAAGTATGCAGGCTTCCATCCGCCAGCATCACGGTTATGTCAGGGTTTCGGGCCAGGAAATTGGCATCCAGGTATTTCTTCAAGCTGCCGAACATACCGCCGTCTTTCATGTTATGTCCGTACAAAATAACATGTTGCGAGGCAAAGCCGTCCGTATTGCCGCAGTCCATAAAAATGGCGCCGGCCGGGTTGACATTCCCTTCAAAGGTAGTGGTAAGATATTTTGTATTGTCGGTACCCTGTACCACCGGATAATCTATCGCCGTGCCGGGCATGGCCAACCAGCCCACATAGTCCGAGTTGATCTCCCATAACGTTGCCTTCGGTTTCGTTTCATCTGGTTCTGCCTCTCCTATGTTTGCCGCGGTTCCGTCTGTGTCTGTTTCAGGTTCGCCTGTATCTATACCGGATTCGACAACACCCGGCGGCATTTCGCCGCCTTCTGAGGGGACCAAAGCAATCCGGTTCCGCAGATGGCTGTATTCCAGTTCGGCGGATTGCCGTTGCGCTAAGACATTGACGATTTGAAACACTGATGTCAGCAGCACGCCGCAACATATCACAGCGGCCGCTGCAAGCATCAAAAGTTTCGCCTTGTTTCTTCTATGCATACTGTCAGGTTTATTCAGTGGCTTTCGTATCATTTTACCTTGCCGCCTGACCATCTTCGTCTGAGTGTCAATCCAAAGAAAACCAACACAATCAGCGCGGTTCCACCCAGTATAGCCCATAAAGGAATGTTACTGTTATCGCCCGTCTGCGGATTGCCGTTTGCTTCAGGGCCGTTAGGATTGCCGGGATCATCCGGACTGTCAGGGTCATTCGGACTGTCGGGATCGTTTGGACTGCCGGAATCATCCGAGTTATCGGGATCATCCGGATCATCCGGATTGTCAGGAACATTCGGATTGCCGAGATGATAGGAAATACTCGGGCCATTTGCATTGGTTATTGGATCGCTATTGTCTTTGGATATCACCTGAGCGAACGCATAACCACTGAATTGATTCACATGCAGCGTCACATACCGTCCGTCCTGCGTAAAGTATTCGCCGGCTGTGTTTGCGTTTGTCATGCCCTCCGGCAGCCACTCTGTGATTTCTCCGTGCTCCCGGTACACGGCGGCTATCCTCCCGTCGCTCAGGTTGGCCGGTAAGGGAACAACGATATCCAGGTAGTCGGGGGCCAGATTCGACAACAAAAGAGAAGGGCCTATCTGTGCACCGTTGTCGTCGTACTGTGTTTTGAGAACCGACAGGTCAATGTACAGGACTCGCCGGTGTCCCCGCTCCGCCGCCAAAAGATCCAGCCTGTTTTTTGACGCGCTCTCAATCTCCGCGGCATTTAGCTTTATTTCTACCATGCCGCCCATATTCTCTACGAGATTTCTGTCGTCCGGCGTATATACAGTTGAATTGCCGCCAAACAGGTTGGTCAGGCCGCCGACCGCCACATCCGGAACACCGTCATTGACCTGAACCACACTCTGCGTTTTGCCGCTTCCAAAACGAATGTCCAGGTCGGTTGCATCTTTAGACCCTATTACATGCACATACTGTGTAATCGTGTAGCCTTTACCGTCGGTTTTCGCCGCCACGACGTCGTACCAGCCGTCCGGTATGTTGTGAAAAACATAAGCGACTTTGCTCCCCCGCGGAATATCCAGTGTAACCGGTCCCGCCACGAGCGTATTGCCCGCTTGCAGCGTCACCTCCACCCGGATCAGATTGTCAGTGCCATCGTTGTATATGTCTCCGCCCACATTTGCGCCGGAGTCGTCCGCCTTATATATCGCCCCAAGCGTCGCGTCGTTTGCCGGCATCGTGTACGCGGCCGCCATGCTGTTTGGGCTCGTCAGAGTACCGCCGCCGCTGACAATTACCCACCTGTCGAATGCTTGTCCCGCCGGGGCGGCGTCGGCACTGATGTTCACAACTTCCCCGGCCGCGTAACTGCCGCTTCCTGTGCCCCCTGTGACAGTGAGCGTATAGACTGCCGCTTCCTGAAAAGTAAAAGACAGAGTCAGGTCACTCACATTTTCGCCCAGCACGGTGAAAACAAACGTGTAGTTATTGGCGGGCTGGGTATTTGCCGCCACCGTCAGGTTCTTCGCGTTTGAGGCAAGGCCCGCCGTGTTGGAAATCAGATCGACGCGGAACGTACCCGACGCCGTCGCTTTGCCCGAAAGGGTCACGGTCGCCGTAATTTGTTCACCCGCCGCCCGCGGGCTGTCCTTGTCGAAGGTCACTGTCGCCGTCACGCCGTTCGTTTCGATGGCGGCCGGTGTATTGTAGGTGCAGGTGGGCGTCCATTGCGCATACAACGTAACGCTCCGCCGCACATTATAGATGGTCGCGTCCGCGTTGTAAAGCACGCCGGTTCCGTCGGCCTCCGTATTCCAGCCGGCGAATAGATGGCCCGTGCGGGTAAAAGCGTTCGTTTTGATGGAATAATCACTGCCCTGTGGCACGAGCCCGGACGGCATTGTACCCTCGCCGCCATTTGCGTCGTAAGTTATAGTACAGTCGCCCGGTCCGGCGCTCGGAGACGCCCACTGCGCGTACAACGTAAGGTTCGCCCGCACAGTAATGATCGCGCCATCGGCGTAGGGGGTGCCGGTGCCGTCGTCTTTCGTGTTCCATCCGCTTGGCGTATAGCCGCTTTGGACAAATGTATTCGGCCAGACGGTATACTCGCTGTTTTCCTCCATCCTGGCGACCGGTATTGGATCCCCTGTGCCGCCGTTGGAATCGTAGCTTATTGTATAGACGGATGCCGTAGCGCCCGTGATATTGAACTTCGCGCCGGCGTTGAACCTCACGGCAAGCGCCGCGCCGCCCGTGAGCGCATCCGCCGGAATCCTGATGTTGAATGTCGCCTCGAACGCCGCCGTGGGCGTCCCCTCAAATGTGAGAGTGATGATATTCGCATTGGCCGGCGCGTTTGCCCTGACACGCACGCCGGCCGGCAGATTGGCAAACCACGAGCCGGCATTCACGTCCGCAAGCGCGTTGGCCACTTTCGTGCCGCCGTAAAGTGTGATCGTCGCGTTCGGTGAAGCTGTAAGTGACGTACCGGCCGTACCCGCTACAAGTGAATCACCGACGATGGCAAATGGGTCGGTGGCGATTCTGACATATTGATCGACGGAGGCGTGGTCGTAGGCGCTGTTATAAGGGCTTGCGCCGGTATAACAGGTTCCGGGACCCAGATCAGAAAGCATTTGGATTCCGCGCGGATCCGTCGAAGATGTCCAGTATATGTACGCGCCGGGCGGGTGGAAGGAGTCGATCGAAAGCGCGCTGCCAAAAGCGAAAGCCTCAAATACGCCGCTGTTGATGGTGAAAGAACCGCACGCCACGCCGTAAGTTTCCGTCCGTGCGTATACGCTCGGCGTCGCGCCCAGGAGCGTCCCTTTCTCAATTGTAATGCTTCCTCCGGTTCGTACCCCATACAACGAATCGATTTCCGGTTCAGGGGCGGCCGGCGTGTCCGGCGTTATTGACCACGCGCCCACTGCGCCGCTGCCATCGATTATAATGTTTGAGGCGTCTGAATATATGCCGTAGTAATCCCGATGCGGCGCGCCGCCGTCCATATAGTACGAGTGAACAGTGCTGGTTCCTGTCGGCACGATGGTTGTGTCGCCTATTATGATCAGCGCGGCGGGAGCCGTGGTTGACCAATGGAAGTCATTCAGCATCAGGACGCCCGGTCTGCCATCCCATGTTGTTCCCTCGCCGTCATAGTACCGGGCCTCGGCAGAAGTATTCAGTGCCAAATCGCCGTTTTCGTCAAGCCACATCGTGCCATCCGCCGCGTTGAAAATCAGGCCGTAATCGGTGGTCACTCTTACGGGAAGCGGGAAGAAGCCTTGGTTTGCGCCGTTCTTGTAACGGATACCGCCGCCCAGCGCCGTATCACTGTCCCATGTGACCGTTCCGGCCGGATCGGGCAGGGAGATGAGATGGCTATCGTGACCTTTGGC
>JAIRTA010000070.1 GCA_031255175.1 Oscillospiraceae bacterium
TAAAGTTGCGATAAATCCGGATGGTGATTTATCGCGTTGTGGAGCTGACCCAAGGTTCCTGTTGGGGAATCTATTTGACACTCCTTTGTTAGATATTTGGAACAATTCTGAAATATTACAATCATTTAGACAGTGTTCTTATTTGCCAGGTAGGTGTCAAATTTGCGAACGGCTACAATATTGTGGCGGTGGCTGCCCGTTAAGTTGCGAAAAAGACAAAGACCATAGTACGGATTATCTATTAAGTGAATATTTGACTTTGAATGATGAGGTTACAGGTCAATTGTCGTTTAAGGTAGCTGAACAAAAACATATATCAGATATGTTGAAGATTGAATGGGCTAATTTTTCAAAATATCAACATGTTTTCAATATCCAAAATATTAGCGAATGGTATAGCCATAATCCAAAAATGTTTTATGTTGTTGCTGATGAAAATGACGATGTATTTGCGTATGCGGTTATCGTTCCGATGATGAAAATATTATACGAAAAAGTGCGTGTCGGAAAATTCAGCACATTGATTGATTTTCCGAAAAATGAAGTGTTAAAAGATTTGGATACGGATTATTTTCATCTTGAAGTAATTGCAACCAGACCGGCAAAGAATTATATGCCTGTTTCGGGGGTATTGATTAAAGGCGTTGGGAAAATTCTTTTGGACAACGCTAAATTCATAACTACTTGCCCGATGACAGATAAAGGTTCAAAATTAAGTAGATTTTTTGGATTCAAAAAGATTTCGGAAGAGAACTACAATGGAGAAATATATCCTATTGCAGAATTGAAAATTACATCAAAGGCGAAGGAAAGAATAAGAGCATTTTAACGAAGAGGTGTTGCACGGTAAAAATAACGGATTTGAGAAAAATAAAGACCTTGCGCGGAATCCGTGAAGCGTTTGTATCCCTGTGCAAAGAAAAGAAGGTAGACAAAATTACCGTCAAAGAACTGTGTGAACGCGCGCTCATAAACAAGGCCACCTTTTACGCCCACTATGAAAACATCGACGGGCTGATTATCGAATTTGAGGACGAATATGTAAAAAACATAACGGGCAAAATAGATTTCGCCGGCCTGTTTTTCACCGACCCGGAACAATTTTTGTTAAAATTGTGGCAATCGTACCGCGATGCGCCGAACGGCGTTTTTTTGCTCAGCGGACGGCGCGGGTGGGATCTATTGGGCCTTTTGCTCGAAGCCTTGTGCCGCTCTATCTATCGGGCGCGTCCTGACATCAAACAAGTTGAGGGCATTGATATTGCTTTGACCTATATGATATGCGGGTTTTCGGGGGTCGCGCCTTTGCACCGAAAAGAAACTGTTGAAGAACGCGCCAAACAAGCCGGACGCGCCACTTTGGCAGTGTTGCGGGAATTTGGATTGTTGCGGGATTAGTTGTGCCGACCCCAACGGCAAGGCAGCATCGGCTTTGTCATTTTTAATGACAAAGCGGCCCACGCCAATGCGTGTGACGCGTTTGCCGGGCGATTTTTCGTTGGGCAAAACAAAAATCCTCACGGCACGGCATGTGTTTGTGAGGATTTTTGCGCGTTTTCTTCACAGATTATTCACGCAAAATGCAAAAAATGCTGTATAATGGAGGTAGGATGTGGTGCCGGGGCCGTATGGCAGACGGAGAGGGGGACACGGGGCGGATGGTCAAACGGGTGCTTATCGTGGAAGACGATGCCAACATCAGCCAGCTTTTGCGGCTGTATCTCGAAAAAGACGGGTTTTCTGTGGAGGCGGCGGCCGACGGCGGCGCGGGGCTGGTGGCGTTTCGCCAAAGCCCGCCCGACATTGTGCTGCTCGACATCATGCTGCCCGTGATGGACGGTTGGGCGGTCTGCCGGGAGATCCGCGCGGAGTCCAAGGTGCCCATCATCATGCTCACCGCCAAGGGCGAGACCTACGACAAGGTTTCCGGCCTCGAGATGGGCGCGGACGACTACATCGTAAAGCCCTTCGAGATGAAAGAAGTGCTGGCGCGCATCCACGCCGTGATGCGGCGCTACGGCCACGCCGCCGACACGGTCCGGCGGCTTGTGTTTGACAGGCTTGTCATCGACATGGAGTCCTACACGCTCTCCGTGCGGGAGAAGACGGTCGACACCCCGCCCAAAGAGCTGGAACTGCTGTTTCACCTGGCCTCCTCGCCCAACCGCGTGTTCACGAGAAACCAACTCCTGGACGAAGTGTGGGGCTTCGATTATTTTGGGGATTCCCGCACGGTGGACGTACACGTCAAGCGGCTGAGAGAAAAACTGGAAGGCGTCAGCGACCGCTGGTCCCTCAAAACCGTCTGGGGCGTGGGGTACAAATTTGAGGCGCTCGGAGAATGAGAAGCGCATTTTTTAAGTCCTTTTTGGCCAGCGCGGTCGTCATCTTCTTAAGTTTTTTGATATTGGGGATCACCTTCATCAGCCTTGCCTCCGGGTATGTGGCGCAGGAGCGCCGCGACCAGATAGACATGGCCGCCGACATGCTCTCAAATTACTGCGGGACATATGTTTACGGCAACATGCTCAGGCTGGACCGGCTCTACCATATCGCCATCAACCTCTTCAGCCAGAGCGCCGGCGCGACGATCCTCACGCTGAGCGAGAGCGGCCGGGTCGTCGCCTGCTCCGATCTGTATTGCAGCCACACGGGCATTGTGGTGCCGTCGGAGGTGCTGAGGAAGATCGACGAGGAGCAGGCGCTGGGGCCGATGGACCTGAACAGCCTGTTCGACGACGCGCGCGTCTCGTCGGGGCGGGTGATCCGCACCCCCTTCGGCCGCACGGCCGGGTATGTGGTGGTGACGGCCGCCTCGCTGTCTCGAACGGGCCTGCTGGCGGGCTTTGCCCGCATCTTTGTGTTGGTCGCGATGGGCGTTGTGTTGTTTGCGTGCCTCTCCGCCGCCTGGTCCTCACGGAGGATGACGCGCCCGCTGAAGATGATGGGCCGCGCCGCCCAGAGCTTTGCGCAGGGCGACTTTTCCATTCGTGTGCCCACCCGCAACCGCTCCGAGGAGATCGACGAGCTGGCCGTCGCGTTCAACGCTATGGCCGACGCGCTGCAAAAATCCGACGAGCTGCGTTCCGGGTTTATTGCCAATGTGTCCCACGAGCTCAAGACGCCGATGACGACGATCTCCGGGTTTGTGAACGGCATCTTGGACGGCACGATCCCCGAGGCGAAGCAGAAGGATTATTTGCGGGCCATCCGCGGCGAGGTGCTGCGGCTGTCGCGCCTTGTCTCGCAGATGCTTGACATCGCGCGGCTCCAGGCCGGGCAGACGCCGATGACCCGGGTGTTTGACGTCACGGAACTGCTGCGCCGCGTGCTGTTGTCGTTTGAGAGCGCGATCGAGGCCAAGGAGATGGTTGTCGAGACCGATATCCCCGACGAGGCCGTCATGGTGACGAGCAGCCCGGACGCCGTTACGCAGGTGGTGTACAATCTGCTCGACAACGCCGTGAAGTACGGCGCGGCCGGCGGGACGCTGGGCGTCTCCCTCACCAAGCGGGGGGGGCGGCTCTTTGTCACCGTCTACAACGAGGGGCCGACGATCCCGCCGGAGGATCTTCCGTATGTGTTTGAGCGCTTTCACAAGGCCGACAAGTCGCGCGGGGTGGACAGCGCCAGCCTGGGGCTGGGGCTCTACATCGTGCGGACGATCCTGGGCAACATGGGAGAAAAGATCTCCGTGACCAGCGAGGGCGGCCTCACCTCTTTTGTGTTCACGCTCTCCGAGGCCAAGCGCTGACACCCAAACCGGAGACAAACCAACCGGAGATCCATCATGGGTGCGTTGTGTCGGCGCCCATATTTGTAAAATATTTCCACACACCCTCAGATCGTCCTTCTCTCCGGGAGGAGCGCGCGCGGGGCGTTTTTGGTCTTTTTTGGCCCGCGCGGATGGGAGACAGAAAAGATAGGGAGGAGATGCGCATGTCTTACGGACCTGAGTACGACGAAAGCAACCGGGAACGGTATGAATTCGACGGCGCGGAGGCGGCGCGGGAGTCCGACGGCGCGTCCGCAGACATGGACCGCCCGGCGGGGTACGCCGCCGCGCCGCCCGCGGAGCCGCGTCCGGCGGGCAACAGGCTCGCCCCGGCCCCGGCGGCGGCCGCGCGAAACGCCGCCTCCAAACGGCGCGGGACAGTGCCGCTGGCGCTGTTTGTGGTGGCCGTATTGCTGCTGACAGGGGGGATGCTGCTGCACCTGCGGTCGCTTGGCGTTCGCCTGCGGGCGGTGCCGGAGGGCGGGTTCCGGCTGTTTTACGGGCAAGACGCGGAGGCGGCTCTCCCGGGCCGCGCGCCCGCGTCCACGCCGTCGCCCGCGCCGCTCACGCCGGCGGACAATCCGCCGGATGCATCGACGGACAGAGGCTCCGGCCCGCTGGACGCCAGCGGATCCACACAGCTCGACATTGTTCCCGTCACAAAGTCCCCGCCCCAGGAGAGCACGGTGCTGACCATCGGCCAGATCGTCAAGAGGAATCTGGACTCTGTGGTGGGCGTGCTGGCCCGGTACGGGGATCTTGGCGACATGTCCAGCGGTTCCGGCATCATCATGACGGAGGATGGGTACATTCTGACGAACAACCACGTCGTGCAGGACGCATCCTCCATCAGCATTGTGCTGAACAGCGGCGAGAGCTACGAGGTGGTGCGGGTGCGCGCCGATTCCCGCACAGATCTGGCGGTGCTGAAAATCGACGCCGCCGGCCTGACGGCGGCGGAGTTCGGGGATTCCGACCAGGTGGAGGTGGGCGACGCGGCGGTGGTCATCGGCAACCCGATGGGCATGGAACTGCAGAGCACGGTCACCAACGGGATCATCTCGGCCATCAGCCGGGATATTGTCGTCGACGACTTCCGGATGACGATGCTCCAGACAAACTGCGCGATCAACCCGGGCAATTCGGGGGGCCCGCTGATCAACGAATACGGTCAGGTGGTGGGCATCATCTCGTCCAAGATCATGAGCGACCATTTCTCCACTTACATGGTGGAGGGCCTCGGGTTCGCGATCCCGATCAGCACGGTGAAGCCCATTGTGGATGAACTCATCGTCCGCGGTTACGTGAAGGGCCGGCCGGCGATCGGCATTTCCGGGGAGACGATCACAAAACGCCAGGGGCGTTACATGGGATGGCCGGAGGGCGTGCAGGTCATCACGATCAACCAGGACTGCGACGCCGCCCTGCAGGGGCTCCGTGTGGACGACATCATCACGCACATCAACAAAACTTCCGTGCTCAACATCAGCGACATCAACCTGATCAAAAACGACCTTCAGGTCGGCGATACGATCACCGCCACCGTTTACCGTCCCAGCGAACGACGAACCATAGAGATCTCGTTCAAACTCATGGATTCGGGCGAGATGGGAGGCTGAACAAAGCCGCGGCGGCAGACAAAACGTCTGCCGCCGCGGCTTTGTTATCATGCTATCGCTACACTGCGAAGCGGCGATAGAAAACAAGATCTCGATGCGGCGCGTGGGTCAAAAGACGCCGGGCGGCTGCAGGGTGTCGGCGCTCTTTTGGAGGACCACGTGAGAGGAGAGTTCGTCGGTTTCCAGGTTCGGGACAAACTCACCCCAGTCCGTGAGATCGGGGAAGTCGATGACGACGTCGTCGCCGTAGGCCGTGACGGTCCAGATTTCGGAGAAGGCGGCGGTGAGATGGTCCGCGTAGACGGTGAGTTTTGTTGTGACCGCCCGAAGCGCGCCGCCGGGGGTGAACAGGAGCTCGCTCCACACGTCAATGGGCACGGCCTCCACATCGATGTCCAGGGACTCGAGGGTGAGGGCGAACTGCCGGTCGAGGGAGAGGGATTGGACCGTGTATGTGTAGCGCGTTCCCTCCGGCGCGGAGGTGCGTACGATGTCGTCCACCAGATAGGGGCGGATCTGCAGCGCGCCGCTTCCCGGCTCCGTCGAGGGCAGCGCGGGGAGATTCCACGGCGTGTAAGTGCGGTTTTTGTCCACATCCAGGTAGAAGAAACCGTCTTTGATGTAGTACGCGAGCTCGTGGGCGAGCGTGCTCTCTCCAAACCGCACGGTGAGCCGGCGCTCCGCCTCAAACTGCCCCGCCCGCGAGGTCCACCGCATGACGCCGGAGGAGAGGATCTCCCCGCTCAGGGGCGACGACGGGGCGCTGTCCGTCACGGTGATCGTCGACTCAAGGTTCAGCGCCGCCGCGTCGGCGCGCATCACGGGGTCGGCGTCGAGGGCGGTGTTCAGCGCCCGCAGGCGCGCCGCCTTGTCGAGCAGCGGGGCGGCGGCGGCCGCCGGGATGACGTCCCCGGCCGCGAGGGTCTCCAGCAAGGTGAGCGAAGATCCCTTGCGGCGGGTGAACAGCGCGTTGTACATGACGGCGACCGCCTGGTCGCGCTGAAAGGCGCCCTGGAGGAGGAACCCGTCTATCAGCGTCAGGTCCTCCGCGAAACTGAGCGCGTCGCGGTATACGAAGTCGCCCGCGGTCTCCGTGTAGCCGAGGGCGCGCAGGACGAAGGCGGTGAACATCTGGGCGTCGCACACCGCGTCCGGCGCGAAGCGCGTCGCGCTGACGCCGTTTGTCAGTTGGTGGGAAAACAGATAGGCAACGTAGCCGTCGGCCCACGCGGGCACGTCCTCAAACGGATGCGCGTAAGCCCCGGACAGGGCGTCGGCCTCTTGCCCCAGCAGCCGCACGAGGATGGCGGCCGCCTCGGCGCGCGTGGGCGCGCGGTCCAGCGCGTAGCCGGAGCCGGTGCCGAGAAAGAGGCCCGCGTCGCGCAGTTCATCGGCGCGGTTTGTGTAACGGGCCGCCAGCGCGGAGGGGGCCAGCGAAAGCGCCAACAGCGCGCCGGCCAACAGCAGACACAGCTTCTTCATGGCAGCTTCTCTTCTCTCTGTTCAAATTCTTGTTCCAATTCCTGTTCGGGCGTCTTCGCGGGGGCGGCATTTTGCCCCGGAGGCCAAGATATGAAAATCACATTTTTCACATCTTGGCACAGTCGGCATACAATATATAGTATGCTTATCACAAATTACTACCATATATTGTATAACGTGGCGAAAACGTTCGGGCTTTCACACGGCCTCCCGGCGTGCCCCTCGTGCGGCGCCGCGACAGTCTTTGACAATCCATTATACCCGCGCGCGGGGGGGCTGTCAATGGGAAGAGATGCCACGGGAAGAGATGACGCGGCCCGCGCCGCCGGCCGCGTCATTTGCCCACACAGAAGCGCTCGAAGACGCGGTGCATGATGTCTTCGGAGATGCACCGGCCGGTGACCTCGCCCAACGCGTCCAGCCCGGCCTCCAGTTCCGTGAGCACGACGTCGGGGGTGATGCCGCCCGCCAGCGCGTCGGCGGCCGAGACCAGGGCGGCGGCGGCGCGCGCCACCGCCTCGGCGTGGCGCGCGTTCGTCAGCAAACCGCCGTCGCAGGGCGGCGCGCCGGACTCGAAGAGGCGCCGGACCAGAGAATCGAGCTGCGCGAGCCCGTCGCCGTTGACGGCGCAGACCCGGCAGACATGCAAAAAAGCCGCCTCCAGCACATCCGTCTCGATGCGCGCCGGCAGGTCGGATTTGTTGATCACGACAATGGCGGGCAGGCCCCGCGCCTGGTCCATCACGGCCCGGTCTTCGTCCGTGATCGGCGCGGACCCGTCCAACACCAGAAAGAGGAGCTGCGCGGACTGCGCCGCCAGGCGCGCCCGGGCCACGCCGAGGCGCTCCGTCTCGTCGCGTGTCTCGCGCAGCCCCGCCGTGTCGGAGACACGCAGCCACAGGCCGCCCAAACGGACGGATTCCTCCAGCGTATCCCGCGTTGTGCCGGGCCGGTCGGTCACGATGGCCCGGTCAAACCCCAGCAGGGCGTTCAGCAGGGAGGATTTGCCCACATTGGGCCGGCCGATGATCGCGCACCGCACCCCCTCGCGCAGGATCCGCCCGCGCGCGTAGGTGTCCGCCAGGGCCGTCAGCCGGGCCGCCGCCGCCCGCAGGGAGACCGCGGCCTCCGGCAGGGACAGCGGGGGGACGTCCTCCTCCGGGAAGTCCACCTCGGCGCGAAACTGCGCGCAGAGATCGGCCGCCAGCGTGTAGGCCGCCTCGATCTCGCGGCTGATCGCGCCGCCGATCTGCCCGGCGGCGTTGCGCGCGGCGTCGGCGGTCTGGGCCGTGATCAGGTCGATCACCGCCTCGGCCTGCGCCAGGTCCATCCGGCCGTGTAAGAAGGCGCGTTTGGTGAACTCCCCCGGCCGGGCCGGGCGGACGCCGAGATCGTAGAGAGAGCGCAGCGCCTCCTGCAGCACGGGCAGGGCGCCGTGGCAGTGAAATTCCACTATGTTCTCGCCCGTGTAGCTCTTGGGGGCGCGAAACACGACGGCCAGGATGCGGTCCAGCACGCGGCCGGACAGGTCGCACAGCGCGCCGCCGATCATGCTGCGCGCCGGCGCGTCCGCGAGCGCGCGGCCGTTGTCGGCGCGAAAAAGCCGGTCGGCGGCGGCCACGGCGGCGGTTCCGCTGAGGCGGACGATGCCGATGGCGCCGGTGACCGGCCCCGTAGAAATGGCGGCGATGGTGTCGTACACGCGTATCCTCTCCTCCGCTTGCCGGTGGGGTTTTAAGAGATTGCATTGACAAACAGCCGAATTTTGAGATAATATTCGTATTGCTGCTGTTCGCATTACATTGTATCACATTGCATCGCAATATCGCAATGGGGGCGCGCCAATGCCGAGCGTTCGGCCCTTGCGCCGGGCCCAATTTGTGTGTGAGAGGTGACGGCCTGTGACGCTGCTGCATGTCTGCTGCGCGCCGTGTTCCATCCGGTGCGTGGCTTCGCTGCGCGAGGAGGGGATCGAACCGACGCTGTTTTGGTACAACCCGAACATCCATCCGTTCACGGAGTACAGGAGCCGGCGGGACGCCCTGGTTGATTACGCGGGCCGGGTCGGCGCCGCGCTCGTGCAGCGGGATGAGTATGGGCTGCGCGCTTTTTTGGCGGCGGTCGGCCCCGAGGGGGCGGGCCGGTGCGCCCACTGTTACCGCGTAAGGCTCGAGGAGACCGCGCGGCGCGCGGCGGCGTGCGGATGCGACAGCTTCTCCACCACCTTGCTCATCAGCCCGTACCAGGACCACGAGGCGCTGCGGGCCGCGGCCGGGGAAGCGGCGGCCCGCCACGGCGTGAACTTCCTCTACCGGGACTTTCGCCCGCTCTTTCGCGCCGGCCAGCGGGAGGCCGGAGAGCTGAATCTCTACCGGCAAAAGTACTGCGGCTGCATCTTCAGCGAAGAGGAACGCTACCGCCCGGCGGCAAAGACCGTGTGAAAACTTTCGGTTTTTCGCATAACGCAACGGCGCGCTGATGCGCGCCGTTGTTTTTAGGCACTCGGGGGACGCTTCTGGGAGTTTTTTTTGTGTGCGCGTTTGTATAGATACATGGACTCGTCGGCCATGCTCAAAAGTTCTCCGGAGAGAAGGGTGTTGTCGGCGCGCACCTCGACGATGCCGTAGCTGATGTTGCTGTAGTAGGGTTTGGCCTGGTTGGAGGCCTCTAAATGGGCGCGCAGCGCTTCCATGAGGCGGGACGCCTCGGCGGCGGTGCAGCGGGGGATCAGCAGCATGAATTCGTCGCCGCCCAAACGGCAGCAAACGGCTTCTTTGAAGAAGTATTGCAGCAGATTGGCCGCTTTCTTAATGTAGACGTCGCCCTCGGCGTGACCGAAGTTGTCGTTGACGTATTTCAAATTGTCCAAATCCGCAAAGCAGAGGATGAATTCCTGACCCTCGTCCAGCCACTGATGAAAGAGATGCATGCCGTAGTACCGGTTGTGAAGCAAAGTCAGGTTGTCGTAATAGGCGTGGCTTTCCAGTTTTTTGAACAGCTGAATGTCGGAGCTGACGTCGTTGAGCAGGAAGGCAGTGGCGTTTTGCCCGCTCCAGTGCAATGCGTAGGAGGCGACCGAAAAATACCGGGGCGTGTCTCCCAGCGTGAGTTCCAGGTCGTACCCGGGTGTGCCGTCTTTGACGTTCTCTTCGGGCGCCAGCAGCCGGGAGATCAACGTCGGCGTCGAATGCAGCAGATCTTTCGCGGAGTCGTTTTCAAACAAGATGCCGCCGTCTTCGTTGCTGACCACGATGATCATCTGCGGCGCGTTGGATGTGAGGCTGGTGAGCAGGGCGTTGCTCTGTTCGAGAGCTTGTGTCTTGCTTTTGTTCAGATCCATCTCCCGTTCGATGGAGCGGGCGCGCGCGTCGAGCTGCCTGACCATCGTGTTGAACGCCTCGGAGAACTCGCCCATAAAGTCAACATGCTGCTGGTAATCGCCCTTGGCCACCTGCTGGGACTGCCAGGTGAGGTGAAGCAGGCTGCCGTGCAGGGCCTTCAGAGGGGAGGCCAGCATATTTTCGGGGGGAGGAACGGGCATGTGCAACTCCCCGCGGGACAGCGCCAGCGCGAAACGGCGCTGTTCTTGTATGCATTGGGCAAAGTAGACGAGACCCTCGCCAAGCGCACGGAAATCCGCCTCCAGCAGGTTCACATCTAAGGAGGCGCTGGAGGGATTGTAGATGATGTCTCTCAGAAACCCGAACAGAAGATCTGCATTTTGATTCGACACATGTCTCTCCTAATCCCGTACTTCGGACCGCGGCGCGGCGGCCTCACGCGGGGGGGGACTCCGCGACAACGGCCTCAAACCGGCAGACCCGGTCTCCGCTGGCCCAGCAATCTACTTCTCGAACGGCGTATTTTTGCCCGGTGTACACTTCCAGCACGCCGGACAGGAACCCTTCATCGTAGACGCAGACGTTCTCGTAGGTCACCGGGAGCCCGCTGCAGTCCAGATCCTGGCCGATTGTCAGCAAGATGGTGCCGGTGTCCGCGTCAAAAGATTCCATGCGCAGGATGCCGATTTTCATCTCTTTGAGAGATTTCTGAAAGACCGAGAAAAATCCGTCAAAATCGAGCCGCAGGTCCAGGCTGTTTTTGGCGAATTCCGTGCCCGCGAGATGGCCCGCCGCCCGGAAAAATTCATTCGCTTTTTCCAGCCCGAGGGCTTGGCTCAATACGTCCAGCATGGTGTATTGCATCAGGCGGTACACCAGCACGGGCATTTCTTCGCCAAGATCGCCGCGGCCACCCGCGATATCTCCCAAATTATCCCAAGAAAAGTGGGCATGTGGACTGTTGTTTTCAAATACATTTCTCATAATAGCAACCCTCCGATTTTTGGCCGATAACGTACGTATGGTTTGGGTGCCGAAGCCTTGTCCGCCGCCAAGCGGCGGTGGATTTCGCCGCGGCCGCCGCTCCGCGCGGCAGGCCGCAGGGGACCCCGGCCGCAAAAAACCTCGTACAGGCACGCGGTTTTCGTTTTGACCCCGCCGAACGAGCGCGGCGGAGACCCGGGGTGTTTTTGCCTCGCCGGCCGAAAAAACCGGCTCGGCCCTCGGCGGACGACTTCTGATGTGCAAACCATAACATTGGATGAAAATGTGGATATATCACTTAATATATCGTATCAAAAACGCGGGGGGAAGAGAAAAACCGGCAAATATTTGCTTGGATTTATTTCCCGGGCACACGCCGTGCCGCGGTGGGCGGCGGGGCGATGGGTCGAGGGACCGCCGTCCGGCCCGCGCAATGGCCCGTCCCCTGCGGTGCGCCCGATTTTCGCCGGTGTGTAGGGAGATAATTTTATCATAACATCAAAATGTCTATTGTTCAAGAGTGTATTCGCGCTTTGTTCGAAGATCCATCTGAATGCACCTACACAGAGAAAACATTCCTCAAAAGGTGTACAAAACTTTCAAAATAAATTGGAATTTGATGGAATATACCATAGATTGGAAGACTCGAAGCCGAAATATTTATGGAAATAAGAGGAAACAATAAAAGACAAGAAAGAGGGCGGCGACGCGGCGAATCCGCCGCCGCGCGGCGGGAGAAAACCAATCGCAAAGAGACAGCCTCCCCCCGCGGGGAGGCTGTCTCTTGCGGGGCGTCCGGCGGCACCGTTATGCCTGGACGGGATGGAGACGCCGCCGTGCGCCGTCTCCGCGCCGGAATTGTTTCGATTTGCGGTTTGCGCGTCAGACGCGTGTGTGACACATGGACCTTCACGCGGCCTTGGCGTTTTTGCGTTTCTGCCACATGGTCCACAGCGGGCCGGCGATGCAGATGGTGGAGTAGCAGCCGCTGATGGTGCCGATGCTCATGGGCAGCGCGAAACTGGTGATGGAGTCGAGCCCGTTGCCGGCGGCGAAGATATAGACCAGCGCCACACTGACGAAGACGGCCAGGTTTGTATAGAGCGAACGGGTGAAACTTTGCGAGATGCTCCGGTTCACCAGGCTCTCCACGGGTTCGTTTTTGCTCAGCATCGTGTTTTCGCGGATGCGGTCGTAGATGACGATGGTATCGTTGATCGAGTAACCGAGGATCGTCAGCGCCACGGCGATGAACGAGTCCCCGATGGGGATCCGGAAGATGACAAAGGTGAAGAACACGACAAAGACGTCGTGGAACAGCGAGATCAGCGACATGACGCCGGCCGACAGGCCGTGGATCTTCCGGAAGCTGAACGCCACGTACAAGATGATGAGCAGCGCCGAAAGCAAAATGGCGATGGCGCCGTTTTGCAGGAAACGCCGCCCGAAGAAGGGGGCCACGTTGTTGATCTCGGCCATCTCAAAGGCCTGTTCCGGGTAACGCGTCTGCAACGCCGCGGAGACGCGCTGGGTGTCCTCGTTGGTCAGGGTCTGGTTGCCCGCCATGTTGAGGACCAGCTTCTTTTCACCGGTGGCGAAATCGGTGGTGATCTGCGCGGTGACCAGGCGTCCGCTCAGAGCTTCCGAGGCGACCCCGGCCGCGTCCTCCGCATCCAGCGCGATGGTCTCCGACATCGAGTATTTCAAAATCGAGCCGCCCGTAAACTGAATGTCGAGCCGCACGCCGTTTACAAAGATCATGATGACGCCGAGCAGCGCGATGCCGCCGGAGATGAGGAAGTAAGTTTTGCGCTTCTCAAAGAACGGGAACACCCGCACCTCGCGCTTTTCGAGGGAGTTTTTGGAGAGGAAGGCGCCCGTCTTGCGCAGCGGCGCGTACTGGGTGAGCGAGAAAGTCATGAGCCGCGTGGCCAATACGCCGGCCACAAAGTTCATGATGATGCCGAAGAGCAGGGTGTAAGCGAACGAGAGGATCGCGCCCGAGCCGAAGATCAGCATGATGATCGCGACGACGAGCACCGTGATGTTGCCGTCGAACACCGACGAGAAGGCGCGCTGGAAGCCGAAAGTCACCGCCGAGGCGATGGATTTGCCGCTGCGCAGCTCCTCGCGGATGCGCTCCGCGATGATGATGTTGGCGTCCACGCCCATGCCGATGGACAGGATGATCCCCGCGATGCCGGGCAGCGTCACCGTCAGGTTGAAGCCCAGCAGGAACAGCAGCTGGCCCGCCACCTGGAGCAGCAGCGAGATGGCGGCGACCACGCCGGACAGCCGGTAGTAAAAGATCAGCGCGAGGCAGATGAGGATGAACGCGATCAGGCCGGCGAGAACCATGACCTCCAGCGCGTTGGAGCCGAGGGTCGGGCTGATCGCGCTGTAGTTGTTTGTCGTCATGCCGAACGGCAGCGCGCCGGAGTTGATCTGATTGGCGAGGAGCGTGGCCTGCTCGCTCGTGAAGCTGCCTGTGATGACGCACTCGTCCGAGTCGATGGCCTCCTGCACGGTTGGCGAGGAGATCATGGCGTCGTCCATATAGATGGAGATCTGCTGGTTCACAAGGCGCGCCGTGGCCTCGGCGAAGAGCGCGCGGCCCTCCGGCTTCAGCTTCAGGCGCACGAGGAAGTTGGCGTTGGAGAGGGACTGGCTGCTCTGGTCCAGTTCCGCGGTGGCGGAGTCCACATGTTCGCCGCTGAGGACAGTGGCCCCCTCGGGGTCTCTGAACGTGAGCTGCGCCATGCTGCCGAGTTCCTCAATGGCCGAGCCCGGGTCAAACTCGGTCTCGTCGGCCCGCCAGGGGTAGCGCACGAAGACAAAGCCGTTTTCGCTGTCGATCGTGACGTCGCGGTCCACGATGTTCCGCTGGTCGAGGCGGGTCTCGATGATCGTGCGGACCATCTCCAGTTCCTGCGCGGTGGGCGCGCGGTTTAAGTCTTTCGGGGAGAACGCGACGTCGACGCCGCCCCGGATGTCGATGCCGAAGCGCATCTCCGACGCGCCCTTCAGGTCGAGGGGGTAGAGCTCAAATCCAAAAAACGCCACGTAGGTGAGCAGCAGCGTCACCACGAGCACGAGGGGGAAAAGGTACTTTCTTCTCATCGTTTCACATCTTCCGTCTGTAAATTTTGGCGGTCCGTGGGCCCGCGAGGCCCCGCGGCCGCGAAGAGAGCGATATAGAATGCAATAAGATTGCAATCATGGGATGCAATAGCGATCGCAATTTGCTATCGTTCACCCGCAGGGACAGGCGGCGCGTGCCCGCCCAGGAATTGGGCCAGGACACAGCGGCGTTTGGCACAGGCCCCCGTGCGGGCCGGCCGCATCCAGCAGACGGCGCCGAGCCCCGCGGACAGCAGCAGCGCCGCGCACAGCGCGGACACCCGGTGCCGCAGCGCGCGGGCGGCCTGGTTCGCGGCAAAATATCCGGTGCAGAGGAAGGCGGTTGCCTGCCGGAAGCAGAGCTCCGACTGGGAGGCGACGCCCACGGCGCTCACCGGCGCCGGGTAGAAAAACACCGGACCCGCGCCGGGCGCGAGCGGTTCGGAGGCCTCCGGCCCCCCCGCCGGGCGCGCGGACGGCGTGAGGAACGGGAGCAAAATCAGGGCGGCGAAGAGCAAAACCAGCAGCGACCGCGCGCAAAGGCGCATCCTTTTTTGGTTCACACTCCACACCCCCCTTTTTGATAATTGGAATAAATTAGAAGTTCAAAATGATCGATGACGGCCGGGTACCACTATATCTTGTGGTGGACCACAAGATATAGTGGTCAAAACACGAAAAAACGGCAGAACAACCCCCACCTTTTCGGTTGTTTTTACCACCCATAAATCTTATCATACTATACACGCGCGCATAAATCAATAAAAATCTCGCCGATTTTTCCGCACATGGGTGCGCCCCTACAGTACGCGGGGGGGCGTGCCTGGCGTTTGGATGGGGGTCGGCGTGGAATTATGTTGTTGACAATAGAAGTCATATAGTATATACTGTATATAAGTGTTATCATCAAACGCGTTGTCGTCGTGTGGAGGTGGTTCCTTGAAGATCGTCATCTCAAACCGTTCGGGGGTTCCGATTTATGAGCAGATAAAATCGCAGGTCAAGGAGGCGATTTTTTCCGGTGCGCTGCGGGAGGACGATGTGCTGCCGTCTGTGCGTCAACTCGCGAAGGATCTGAAGATCAGCGTCATCACAACGACGCGCGCCTACGGCGACTTGGAACGGGAGGGATTTGTCGTAAACGTGCAGGGCAAGGGCTGTTATGTGCTGCCGCGAGACAGGGAGATGGCGAGAGAGAACGCCCTGCGGAAGATCGAAGAGGGCCTCTCCGCCGCGATTCTGGCCGCCAAAACGGGCGAGATCTCCAAAGATGAGATGATTGAGATGCTGAACATACTGTGCAGGGAGGATGACTATGAGTAATCTGCTCGAAGTGAGCGGCCTGAACAAGCGCTACGCGGCGTTCGCGCTGAAGGACGTGTCGTTTTCGATCCCGCGGGGCTACATCATGGGCTTTGTGGGCCCCAACGGCGCGGGCAAGACCACCGCGATCAAGGCCGTTTTGAACATAATCCGCCTTGACGCGGGATCGATAAAACTGTTCGGTGAGGAGACCGGCGCGGACGCCCATACGCAAAACGAACGGATCGGGGTCGTTATGGATGCCCCTTTCTATGTGGACGATTGGACGGCGCGCGATGTGGAGAGAGCGCTTTCCCCGTTTTATCCAAACTGGAACGGCGCGGCGTATTACGATTGCCTGCGGCGTTTTGGGATAGACGCCGGGAAAAAGATCAAAGAGCTCTCGCGCGGGATGAAGGTCAAGGCGCAAATCGCCGCCGCCCTGTGCCACAGCGCGGAACTGCTGATCCTCGACGAGCCGACGAGCGGACTCGACCCCGTTGCCCGCGACGAGATCTGCGATGTGCTCCGCGAATTTGTGGCGGACGAAAGCGGAGGCGTTTTGTTTTCGACGCATGTCACAACAGATTTGGAAAAAATTGCCGACTACATTACGTTTATCCTCGATGGGCGGGTTGTGTTTACGGGCGCGAAGGAC
Source organism: Oscillospiraceae bacterium (assembly GCA_031255175.1). Classification (GTDB taxonomy): domain Bacteria; phylum Bacillota; class Clostridia; order Oscillospirales; family UBA929; genus JAIRTA01. The sequence continues at coordinate 16,282 of JAIRTA010000070.1, forward strand.
GATTTGCTCGAAAAGTACGTCCGTGTCACGGGCGCTCCGGAAGAGATCAATCCGGAACAGAGAAAACGCATCATCGGCTACCGCAAGCACGGCA
>JAIRTA010000123.1 GCA_031255175.1 Oscillospiraceae bacterium
CGGCGGACCGGATCTACCAGCGTTATCGGCGTTTGGAGGATGGTGTAGGTTGCCGGGTTGTCATTTTCCGCGCCGACCTCATCCATGTAGATGTTTTCGTATTCGATGGAGTAGGTGTCTGGTGTCTCCCAGTCGTCGCCGTCGCCCCACTTGGCGCGGAACACACGGTCACCGGTGCCGCCTTCCTCGATACCCGTAGTTTCGACAAATTTCTCTTTCTCCTCGTCATACGCGTACCAGCCCGAGAAGGTGTAACCGCGGCGGACCGGATCTTCCAGATCTATCGGCGTGTCAAGGATGGTGTAGGAGTTCGGGTTCTCACTCGGGTTTGTCGCGTCGTCTACGTTTTCGTATTCGATGGAGTAGGTGTCTGGTGTATCCCAGTCGTCGCCGTCGCCCCATTTGGCGCGGAACACACGGTCACCGGTGCCGCCTTCCTCGATACCCGTAGTTTCGACAAAGTCCTCTTTCTCCTCGTCATACGCGTACCAACCCGAGAAGGTGTACCCGGGGCGGGTCGGATTTTTCAGCGTTACCGGCGTTTGGAGGACGTTGTAGGTCGCCGGGTTGGGATTTGCAGCGCCGGCCTCATCCAAGTGGACATTTTCATATTCGATGTCGTATTCAGCCGGTGTGTCATAGCGGTAGGTGATTGTCAGATCTCCGGCCGGTGCCGTGAGGGAGTAGCGGTTTGCCCCGAGAGAGACGATCCTGCCGTTCGACAGGGCAATCAGCTCTGCCAGCGTGTCCGCGGAGAGGTCCCAAGTTACCACTTGATTGTTGATGACTTCCGAACCCGTCAGCGTGAAGGAACTCAGCAGGTAACCCGCGATCCCCTGTGATTGCGGGCCGTCGAATTCGAAGGGAGGCGGGGCCGTCGGGTACAGGTTGACCGGGCCTCTCACCACCGAGGCGGGCCGCTGCGCCACTGGGAGATCCCCGCCGTACGCCGCCGTCACTTTGCCCACGCCGTACACAACCTTGGGCACGTCGAAGTTTTGTGACAGAGACTCTCCCTCGATGTCTATGTAAGAGAGCGTAGTGGTTCCGTTGGTAGACAGGGGCGCATTCGTGCTGGCGTTCGGGTTTAACAGCCGCACGCGGTATTTGAGCGTCGCATTCTCGGGCACCTGGCCGTCCAGATCCCAAATCAGCGTCTGCACGCCATTTCGCATCTCCAGGGTCACAGCGCCCTGCGAGACCGAGACATAGCTGGTGACGGCGCCCGCGGGCAGCGCCGCGCCGGTTATCGACCGGAACTCAAAGCCGGTGCCCACGGGGTCCACCACCATGCCGGACTGGATGGCGGCCGCGATCACGTCCGCGATGTCCGCGAACACCTGGGAGATGTTTCCGTCGGAGGCCGCGTAGTATCCGGCGTTTTGGATCTCTCTCAGCAGGGTGGTTGCCGCTGGGGTAACCCCAAGCCCGACGGTGACCAACCGACCGCCCAAGTTTCTGTAATTGGTCGCCGATGCGCGGGCCCTGGCGGTGGATGTCGCCTGCCCGTCCGTCAGCAGTACCATGTGCTTTGTGCTGTACGCGCTCGTCCGCGACGAGGTATACAGTTCCGCGCTGGCGGAGTCGATGCCCAGATCCATATAGGTGGAACCCGATCCGACCACATCGTACACAGTGCTGACCGCGGCTTTCACAGCCGCCACGCCGGAAGAAGAGGCCGCACCGGCGTTGCGGATGTCTGTCAGCGGCAGATCCAGCCTGGCCGTCGTGCCGAAACTCACGACGCCCATCCGGATCCGTCCCACCAATTTTCCGTTGGCCGACAGCGCGTCGACCATGGTGATCGCGGCGTTCTTCACCGCGGCTCGCCGTGCGGCCGACATGGAACCGGATCTGTCGAGCGTCAGCATGATGTCCAGGTCGACGGTCGGCGTGTAGGTCTCCGAATCGCTGTTGATGGTCAGCGTGACCTCCCACTCGTTGTCTTCGAGGCGAACGGCGGACTTTTCCAGCTCAATCGGGTTCATCGAGATGTTCAGCGGCTCGTAATAGGCATAGAATGTCCGTCTGCCCGGTGCGTGGGGGGCCGTGACGGGCTGGTCGTCCACGCGGCGGAACCCTGTCGCCGGCGGGAAGGGGATGTGGATTGTCTGGCCCGGCCAGCTGTAATTTTGGTATGTCGGCAGGTCCATCGGCGTCTCCGTGGGCGGCCCGACTTCGTTGGGTGTCTGCAGCAGGTACTCAATGGCATAGCGCCCCGCCCCCGCGGTGTCGAGGTCGGCGATGACCTTTGTATTAAATGAGAACTCGGTGTTGTTGACGGCGTGGCCGCTGTTGTCGTACCCCGAGACGGTCAGGCTGCTGCCGAACGCGCCGCCCGTGGCGGTGGTTCCGGTGATTGTGAGGGGGGAGCCGTCCCAGTTGGCCCAGAATTTGTTCGGCTCACTGTAATTCCCGTCCGCCGGCAGCGCGTCACCCAGCACGGTGTCCCAGCGCGCGAGTCCTTTTCCCGTATATGAGAAGCTCCGGCCGCTTGCTGTGAAGTTCCATACGCGCGAGGAGGCGGCGGCGTTCGGGCTGCTTTGGTACACCAGCAGCGCCCGGGGGTTTGTGATGGAGATGTTCCCCGTGGTGTAGATAACGGGAAGCGTACTGGTGGCGGTGCTGCTGCTTCTGTTGCTCTCACTCACCACCAAAAAGGCCGCATTGTTCCCAATTGTGAGATTGCCGGCCACGCGCAGAAGACCGATGCTCGCGATGGCGCCGCTCGTGCGCAGGTCAAACGTGGCGTCCTCGCCGATCGTCAGGCTGCCCAAGCTGCTGGAGGAGAACTGCCGGTTGCCCCGGTAGGTGAACGAGGCGCCGCTTTCTAAAACGAGGGCGGGCGCGCCGTTGCAAAATACCCCCGACGCGCGTTTGTCTTCGACAAAGACGTCCGCGTCCGCGCCCACGGTCACAAATTCAAACCCGGTGAACAGGGAGGTCGTCCCCGTCACGTTTTCGCGGGTGACGGATACCTGGCCTTGGAAGACGAGGTTATTACCGGCGTCCACCACTTCGCTGGCGGTGTCCCCCGTGTTGCCCGGCCGCGTGATCGTGATGTCCACCGGGCTGCGGGTGCCGTCGAGCGTGAGGTGCGAGTTGGCGGAGAGGTCCGCGAGCTGCGGCCCCGCAAACGTCAGCCCGTCGAAGACGAGCGTGACCACGCGGGTGCTCGACCCGTAGAAGAGGCCGTATGCGCTGCGGAGTTCCGGCACGTTCCAGTCTTGGTAAACAACCTGTGTCAGGTTGCTGCCCGTGGTGGTGCCCGCGAAGCGGATCACGTTGTTGCCCGTCCGGTTGGTGCGGAACTCATACCCCTTGGCGTTCAGCGTGAGCTCGGGGCCCGCCCGGTTCGGCGCGATTGTGATCGTGGCGTCTGTGTTGCTGCTTCCTATATATGAGAGATTCGCGCCGAACTCTATGTAAGAGTACGCCGCGCTCTGCAGCGCCGCCTTGAAGGCCGCGTACGTGTAGACCACGACGGACTGCCCCGTGACCTGCGGGTTCACCGGGTTCGCGACGGACTCGACGCCCGTCCAGCTTCCGCTTGGCGCGTTGAAGTAGAAGTTGACCGCGTTGCCCGCGATGGAGGCCACGCTGACCGACTGCGACTGTGCCGCGCCCGGCTGCGCCGTGTCCAGCGTCCAGGCGGCGCTGATGCCGGACGCCAGGTAGTAAGACGACGCGTCAATGGACGTCAGAGAGGCCAGCTCCGCCAGCGTCAGTACCTGCGTGTACACCGGGGCCGCGCCGCTGACGTTGCGGTAGATGTTCACCCACACATCGGCCGTCGGAGCCGCCTGGATGGGAAGATCCTCCGGGAATCCTTCCGGTGTCTCGTCCTCCGGGGCTTCCTCTGGAATCTCTGCCGGAGCTTCTTCCTCCGGGGCCTCCTCCGGAATCTCTGCCGGAGCTTCTTCCGCCGGGGCCTCTTCCGGAATCTCCACCGGAGCTTCCTCCGCTGGGGCCTCTTCCGGAATCTCCGCCGGTGCGGCCTCCGTTTCGGCTATGTCCGCCACCGGGTTTTCCGGGGCATCCAAACCAAGCGCCGTCTGTTGCAGCGGCGCCGCGAAAAGGCTGAAAAGCAACACAAGCGCCAGAGCGCTCGCCATCTGCCGATGCAGACCGTGTCTCTTCTTCGTTAACATGCTTGCACTTCCTCCCGATTTATCATCAACACATCATGGGCGCCCGGGCCGCGCACGCGCGCTTCCAATACCGTTGCCCAATAACGCGAGGACATTATATCACCTGGTTTTTCCAATGTAAAGAGTTTCCTATGAATATAATGGAAGATTTATTTTGGTAAATTTTGGGCAAAATTTCACGAAACATCGGGAATTTGCAGGCTTTGCACACGGTCGACGGGGCGTCGGAGCGCCCATTTGCCGCCAATCGGCGGCGTATGTCAGAGGCGCGCCGTCACAAACATGCCGTTTTTGACGACGCGATGAACCAGATTCGTCCCGTAGCGGTAGAGGAGATAGGGGAGGTCCGGGGCGTTCCAGAGGACGAGATCCGCCCATTTGCCGGGCTCCAGGGTGCCGGCCTCCCCGCTGAGGCGCAAGGCCGCGGCGGCGTTCAGCGTCGCGGCGGTGAGAACCTCCTCCGGCGTCAGGCCGCCGCGCAGGCAGGCGAGCTGCATGGCAAACTGCAAGTTGAGGTTGGGGCTGGAGCCGGGGTTGAAGTCCGTGGCCACCGCCACCGCCACCCCCGCGGCCACCATATCGCGCGCCGGGGCGTAGGGCTTGTCGAGGTAAAAGGAAGTCGCCGGCAGCAGGCAGGCGATCACGCCGGCGCGCGCCAGCGCGCGGATGCCGTCGCCGGAGGCGCGGATCAGGTGCTCCGCCGAGACGCAGCCGGCCCGGGCGGCCAGCGCGGCCCCGCCGCCGTCCTCCAATTCGTCCACATGGGCCTTGAGGCCCAGCCCGAGAGAGGCGGCACGGGCCAAAATGCGTGCCGACTCGTCCGCGGTAAAGGCGCCGACGTCGCAAAATACGTCACAAAACGACGCGAGCGACAGGTCCGCGACCCGCGGCAGCGCGACGTCGCAGACGAAGTTCACATAGTCCGCGCGCCGGTCGGAAAACTCCGCCGGCACGGCGTGGGCGCCCAAAAAGGTCGGGACAAGGGTCACCGGCTGGAGGTCTTGCAGCCGCCGCGCGGCCCGGAGCTGTTTCAGCTCCGTCTCGAGGTCCAGCCCGTAGCCGCTCTTGCATTCGCAGGTGGTGGTCCCGTGGCGCAGCATGTCGCCCAGCAGCGCGCGGCCCTTGTCCACAAGCGCGTCCTCCGTGGCCGCGCGGGTGTGCGTCACGGTGCTGAGGATCCCGCCGCCGCCGCGCAGGATGTCGAGGTACGACGCGCCCGAGAGCCGAAGCGCCAGCTCCCGCTGGCGCCACCCGCCGAAGATGAGGTGGGTGTGCGCGTCCACGAGGCCGGGCGTGACGAGCCGGCCGCCGCAGTCGAAGACGCGCGCCGCGTCCGGCGCCCCGCCGGCCGGCCCTGCGTAGACAACGCGGCCGCCCGCGACGGCGACGGCCGCGTCCCGCAGCAGACGGATCTCCCCCTGTGCCGCGCCCGCCCGGGCCGCCGCCCCCAGGGGTGTCGCCAGGCACCCGATGTTTACCAAGCAGAGCTCCGCCGTCTCCACAACGCATCCCTCCCAGACAGGAATTTCCAATAAATGAGAATGTTATCCGCAATGTTATCCATAGAACGATCCACAGAATTATCTGTCGATCGTCTGTCTGTCGAGCACCCGCCGTCGGGCCTCAGCGGCCGGAGGGCAGACGCTCCGCCGCGCGCCGGATCAGGTCCTCGTCGGGGAGTGACGGCAGCGTGATCTGGGCCGCCGCGCCCTGCTTGGCGTTGTAGGCGGCGGCGGTTTCCAGCGAGGCCGGGTTGCGTGCCCAGGCGCGCCGCGCGACGCCGCCCATCACATCCCACATCATGGCCGAGGAGAGGATCCTGTCCACGCGCGCGCTGCCGTCCAGCACCATGCCGAAGCCGCCGTTGATCGCCCGGCCGACCCCCACGCCGCCGCCGTTGTGCAGCGCCACGAGGCTCATGCCGCGCGCACAGTTGCCCGCGAAGCATTGCGTCGCCATGTCGGCCATCACGTTGGAGCCGTCCCGAATGTTGGCGGTTTCCCGAAAAGGAGAATCCGTCCCGCCCACGTCGTGGTGGTCGCGGCCCAGCATCACGGGGCCGATCTCGCCGTTTCGGACCATCTCGTTAAATTTGAGCGCAATGGCCGCACGCCCCTCGGCGTCCTGGTAGAGGATGCGCGCCTGCGTCCCGACGACCAGCCGGTTTTGTTCCGCGTCGCGGATCCAGATATAATTGTCCCTGTCCTGCCCGCGCCGGTTCGGGTCGATGCGGTCCATAGCCGCCCGGTCCGTCTTGCGCAGGTCCTCCGGGTCCCCGCTGAGGCACACCCAGCGGAAGGGGCCGTAGCCGTAGTCGAAGAGCTCCGGGCCCATGATGTCCTCCACATAGCTCGGGAACAGGAACCCGTCTTTCTCATCGACGCCGTTGCGGGAGAGTTCTTTGACGCCCGCGTCGTACATGGCCTTCAGCAGCGAGTTGCCGTAGTCAAAGAAGTAACTCCCCCGCGCGCGCAGCTGCTTTGTGAGTGCATACTGCCGGCGCAGCGAGGCGTCCACAAGGGCGCGAAACGCCGCCGGGTCCTCGGCCAGCATACGCGTGCGCGCCTCAAACGTGAGACCCTGGGGGCAGTACCCGCCGGTGTAGGCGTTGTGGCAGGAGGTCTGGTCCGACAGCAGCGGGATGCTGACGTTGCGGTCCACGGCGTACTGGAGCAGGTCGACGATGTTGCCGTGGTAGGCGACAGACGTGCTCACGCGCCGGGCGGCGCAGTCCAGCGCCCGCGCAAATACCTCGTCCAGGTCGTCCGACACCGCGGAGACCCAGCCCTGCGCCAGGCGGGTTTCGATGCGGGAGCGGTCCACCTCGGCGATGACGCCGACGCCGCGCGCGATCTCAATGGCCTTGGGCTGCGCGCCGCTCATGCCCCCCAGCCCGCTGGAGACAAACAAAACGCCCGAGAGGTCGGCGTCGGGGGCAAGCCCGAGCTGCCGCCGGCCGGCGTTTAGCAGTGTGTTGTAGGTGCCGTGGACAATGCCCTGCGGGCCGATGTACATCCAGCCGCCCGCGGTCATCTGCCCGTAATTGGCAACGCCCATCTCCTCCGCGATCTCCCAATCGTCCGGGTTGTCAAACATCCCCACCATCAGCGCGTTTGTGAGGATCACGCGGGGCGCGTCCGGTTTGGAGGGGAACAGACCCAGCGGATGCCCCGACAGCAGCACAAGCGTCTGGTCCTGCGTCAGCGCCTCGAGATAGCGGACAGTCAGGCGGTACTGCATCCAATTTTGAAAGACGCTGCCTGTCTCCCCGTAGGTGACGAGCTCGTAAGGGTAGAGCGCGGTTTCGAAATCCAGATTGTTGTCGATCATGACCTGAAAGGCCTTCCCCTCGAGGCAGCGGCCGGCATATTCTCCCACCGGGCGGCCCCAGATCCGGCCGGGCGGCCGGAAGCGGTAACCGTAGATACGCCCGTACGTCGTGAGCTCCGTCATAAACTCATCTGCGAGCGCCTCGTGCAGGGACGCGGGAAGATAGCGCAGCGCGTTTTTCAGCGCGGTCTCCGTTTGGGCCCGCGTCAGGCGGAAGCCGCGGCTGGGCGCGCGCCGGATGCCGGGCTGAAACGCCGGATAGGGCGGGAGCGTATCGTCCAGCCGGATCCGCATGGCGTCGTAAAATTCCTGATTGCGCATGATAACCATCCTCTCTTGCCTTTTTGCAATACTATGCACACCATACTATAATAAAAGGGAGTGCAGAAGTCAATGAGAAAATTTGATTTGCGGTTCGGGCGTCAGAAGGGCGTCAGCCGAAGACCGCACCCATCGCCGCACAGTGGGTGCGGATGCGGTGTTTGGCCGTCCGGTTTTGCATTTTTGCTTTATCCCTTGACGCGGAGGGGGCGCAGATGGTATGATAAGGCCCGTCCGATGGGTGCCGCGTGCGGCGGGCCGCCGGAGGAGACGTTGATTGGAAACGGAGTGAGCGCAGTGGCGAAAATTGTCGAATGCGTCCCCAATTTCAGCGAAGGCAGGGACAGGGCCGTCATTGAGGCCCTGGTGCGGACCGCGGAGCAAGTCCCCGGCGTGGCGCTCTTGGACCACTCCTCAGACGCGAGCCACAACCGGAGCGTATTTACTATGGCGGGCAGCCCCGAGGGTGTCGCCGAGGCGGCGTTTCTGCTGTGCCGGGAGGCCGGCGCGCGCATCGACCTCACAAAACACACGGGGGAGCATCCGCGCATGGGCGCGACCGACGTCATCCCGTTCATCCCAATCCGCGAGACCGACATGGAGGCGTGCGTTGCGCTCTCCCGGCAAGTGGCCGAGCGGATCTGGAACGAATTGCGCATCCCCTGTTTTTTGTATGAGGAGTCCGCCGCCGCGCCGGAGCGGAAGAACTTGGCCGCCGTGCGCAAAGGCCAGTTTGAGGGCATGCCGGAAAAGCTCCGGCGGCCGGAGTGGGCGCCGGATTACGGAGACAGGGCCGTCCACCCGACGGCGGGCGTCACGGCCGTCGGCGCCCGGGCGCCGCTTGTCGCCTTCAACATCAACCTGGGTACGTCCGACCTCTCCGTCGCCGACGCGATCGCGAGGACCGTTCGCGGTTCGAGCGGGGGGTACCGGTACTGCAAGGCCATCGGCGTGATGCTGGAGGGGCGGGGGATCGCCCAGGTCTCAATGAACATGGTCAATTACGAGGGCACGCCGCTCTACCGGGTGTTTGAGGCCGTCCGCGCCGAGGCGCGGCGCTGGGGCGTCCCGATCGTCGGCAGCGAGGTGATCGGCCTCACCCCGGCCAAGGCCCTGATCGACTGCGCGGCGTATTATCTCCAAATCGAGCGGTTCGACGACAAAAAGCAGGTGCTGGAAAACCATCTGCTGTAAGTCACCGGCCGCGCGAAATCACGCACTGGGAGAGATGACGGCATGAAGCTGAGCGACAGAACATTGGAAGATTTTGGGAACTTTCTCGCCTCCGACGTACCGGCGCCGGGCGGCGGGGCGGCGGCGGCGCTGGCGGGTTCCTTCGGCGCGGCGCTCACCCACATGGTGGCCGCGCTGACGGCGGGGAAACCCCGCTACGCGGAACACGCCGCCCTCATGCGGACGCTGCTGTCGGAGACGGAGAGGCTCCGGGGCGCGCTGCTCACGGCGGTGGACCGCGACGTCGAGGCGTTTCGCGGCATGAGCGTGGTGTTTACGATGCCCAAGGAGACGGAGGCGGAGAAGGAGGCGCGCCGGACGGCGAAGCAGCGCGCGCTTCGCGACTGCACACATCCGCCCTATGAGATGATGAACGACATCCTCCTGGCCCTCCGGCTGACGGAACAGGCGCTGGGGCGCAGCAACAAGAGCGCGGTCAGCGACCTCGGGGTCGCCGCGCTGCTGCTGAAGGCGGCGTTGCAGGGCGCGTGGCTGAACGTCCTGATCAACATCGGGTCGATGGACGACGCCGCGTTTGCCGAGAGCCGCCGCACCGCCGGCGCGGCAATCCTGGCGGAGGCCCTGCCGCTGGCCGACAAGATCTACGGGACCGTGCTGGCGGAGCTCGCCGGGGAGAGCGACTGAGCGGATACGATTGTACATTTTAATCGTCTAATGCCCGCCGCATTGGGCAATGATTATTTGGCTGCGTTCAACCTTGTAAACAATGCGATTATCCTCATCAATACGTCCGCTCCGGTACCCTTGTTTATCGCCTGTCAGCGGTTCAGGTTTTCCTATCCCAGAAAAAGGCTCGCGGTCTATGTCTTTCAAGAGGTTGTTAATCCGCTTCAAGGTCTTTTTATCCTGCGTCTGCCAATATAAATAATCAGCCCATGCGTCATCTGTCCACGCTTTTTGCATCATCAATCCACCTCGACCAATTCGTGGACTGTGACTTTTCCCGCTTCTGCGTCAGCAATTGACTTTGCAAGACGTGCTTGGTTTTTCTCGCTGTAAAACGGGTCATAGATTTCAAAGGGGATCTTACCCTGCCGTAAAGATTGGCGAGCGAATATGTTGAACGCCGTTGACAAATTCATGCCAAAATCGTTGAACATTCTCTCCGCTCGTTCCTTAATATCTTTATCGAGCCTAATTGTTACGTTAATGGTTTCAGCCATGCCGAACACCTCCGGTTTATTTGATAACCCCATTATAGCATATTGTGTCGTGCATTTCAAGTGATATGCACGATTTTTGCCCCGTTGACAAATGAATCCTCTGCATTCGTTCAAAGCGCAAAACAACACCACCCCCCGATCGGCCTCTGTACCCATGCGGGTTGCGCCCGCCATCCAAAACGCCTGTTTTGGCGTGCCGCTTCGCGGCAATGTGGGTACGAACATGGGCCAACCGGGGTGTGGTGTTAAAAAACGCAATCAGATCGTGCGCGTCACCCGAGATAGTTCCAGGGGTTGCGCGGAACGTCGTTGACGCGGACCTCAAAGTGGAGGTGCGGGCCGGTGGAGCGGCCGGTGTTGCCCACATTGGCGATGCGCTCACCCTGGGCCACCGACTGCCCGGCGCGGACCAGAAGCTTGCTGCAATGGGCGTAGAGGGTGGTGAGACCCTTGCCGTGGCTGATGATCACGCACAGCCCGTAGCTGCTGCGGCGGCCGGCAAAGATGACGACGCCGCCGTCTGAGGCCACGATGGGAGAACCGGTGGGGCCCGCGAAGTCGAGACCCTCGTGGTTGCGCCGCACGCCGAACAGCGTCCGTTTGCCGAAACCGGAGGTGTAGCGGCCCCAGAACGGGCGGATAAACGTGCCGGTGGGGGATTTGGGCGGCCGTTTTTTGGTCCCCACGGCGATGACCTCATCGACTGGCGGGTCGAGCGTCTCACGGCCGATCTCGTCGCTCCCGACCTCCAGGCCGTTTACATAGCGCAGTTCGGCGGAGACCAGCGCGCGGCCCGGCTGGCCCTTCACACGGACGGCCGTGTCGCCCACATAGAGCGAGGCGTCGTCCGTCTGCGAGGAGGCGTAGGGGATCTCCTCCTCGTATTGGATCTGCCGGCGCGCTTCCACAGACAGGAAGGGCAGCGTCCACTGCACGACCAGCGGCGTGCCGTCCGCCAGCGTCTCCGGCGCCACGTCGCGGTTCAACATCTGCAAGTCCTGCGCGCTCATGCCGTTGCGCAGCGCGACGCCGGTGAAGCTGTCGCCCTCCGTCGCCGTGTCGTACTGCTCGCCGCGGATGTCGCCCAAGAGCAGCGCGCGGATCTCAGACAGGGGTTGTTCCAGGGCCCGGTCGGTCCACTGGAGATCGAGGCGGACATCCTGCACAAACGACACGCTGTCGGCCGTGCCGTCCTCGCTGTGGCGGTACAGCGCGTCGTTCAAAATGCGCGTCAGGCCGTCGCAGTCCTCACTGGCCGTGACGGCGACGCCGTCCACCAGGAGCACGTAGAGCCTTTTGATCTCGGGGATCTGGGCAAAGAGCATCTCCTCCACCTCCGCCCCGTCGAAGACGAGGTGCCGGTCGACAAAGGAGTAACGGTAAGTCACGTTGGGGTCCAGATAGTACGGATAGTGCAGGATGTCGGCGGCGCGGGCCGACACGCTCTTCACCGCTTCGGAAAATTCCGACTGTGAGGAGACAAAGCCGAGCGAACGGCCGTCCAGCACCACTTCGAGACCCAGCGTGTAGTAGACTGTCAAAAGCAGCAAGAGCCCGCACGCGGCAAAGAGGATCCGCACGTTGGCGCGGGCCCCCAACCGGTGGCGCAGGACGGACAGAGCGCACGCCGCCCGAAGGCGCGCGCGGCGGGAGAGGTCGATTGAAAGCGCTCCGGCGGACTCCCCAAGGGCGACCGTCAGCGCGTACGCGGCGTAAAGCAGCGCCCAGAGACGCGCGCCGAACGTCCGCCGGCGGACCGCCGGCCCGTACAGCAGCGGGGCCGAGAGCGGCCGGGCCAGAGAACGGAGCGTACGCCGCACGCCGGCCGAGAGGCAGACGGCCGCGCGCAAAAGGGGTCGGGCGCGCCGCGCGGGCTTTGGATTGACGCCGGGCCGGGGCAAAGGAAGCGCGCGGTACCCGGCCGCCGGGGAGAGGACGGACACACCGGTCAGAACCTCCTCGGTCATAGAATCACCTCACCAAAGCGAAAAGTTAAAAAGCAGAAACAGAAAGTTACATTTTGGTTACAACCGTTGATATCATACACCACGAACCTCCATTCGTCAAGTCTTTTTTTGGGCGGAGAGGGCAAAAAAGAAAGTGGAAAAGATTCCCTTGCCGCTTTCTCATACAAAGACCCACTACATCTTGTGGTTTCTACCGGATGTAGTGGGTCTTCGTTCACATCGGTCGCCACGGCGGGCCCGCCGTGGACGCGGGGTCGAAACGGCCAACGCGCGCGCTCGATAATCGCCAGGTCTCCGTATGCCCTTGCGCCTGTCCGCCCAGCACCCCGGTGCAGTTGGCAAAATTTTTGGATTTGCAACACATTTTGCAAAAATTATGGTTGACAAAATCTGATGGACAAAGTATAATGCTACCAGATGCTTCCAATCCAACCAATTCGTATGCGGTTACTGAAGAGCTGACGCAATACAATGATGACATTCCCGTCGCAACGGTTAGCGTGGTCAACAGCCGGAGATTTGATAGCAATATCATTTCGTATAGAACCGATGAAGAAGGAAATATTTATGGTCCTGAAGATTTCGCTGTTGATGGCGTGGACTCGTATATATTTAACTCCGAAAACAACACAGTGATAAAATTTACAGATGGCGCAACAAGCGACGTCATTGATTTGAATGATGTTCCGGCCATACGGATTGCTGCGGAAACTGGTGTTTTATATGTACTTGACAGCAATTTGGTTGTCAATATATTCTCCGATGATGGCGAGTCAATTGTTGATATTTCGCCTTTTGTTGGCAGCGAGGCAATCATTGACTTCACTGTCAATGAAAGTACTATTTATTTAACAACCGCAGAGGGAGATTCGGGGAAAACGTATACAATCCCTGTGCTTGAAAGTGAGGGTTTTCCTGAAACATCTGATATTATTGAAACATTTGAAGGGAGATTCCTCAACAATGAAACAACGTACAAAGTGAAGCTATTGCTTGAGGATGGCTATTCTATAGGGCATAGTTGTCTCTTGACTGTTACAAACACAATTAACGGTCAAAGCGATAGTATTATTTTAAATTCGGAATTTTGGGTGGTTGGTGCACAATTGCTTGGCATTGACTATGAAAATGATTTTTATGTGATAAAATTGTTTGAAGCGGCAAATAATCCCGATTTTACCTGTTCTGTCAATGAAACAATCAGGACCGTTAATTTCCAAGGTGAACTCACGGGGATACGTTCATTAGACAAAAAAGTTAAGTCTGTTTCTGGTCAAGTAAAATCCTATCGATCTGGAATATATGAGCTTAACAGTTTGGCGGCTGAAATTTCGATCAATAAACTCGCATTGCCGGACGAAGATAGTATAATCACGTATTCATCTCCTTTAACCAATGTAGAACCCACATTTTTGCAAGCTTCGCAATTGTCCAATAGTCTTTCTCGCACTTCTTCTGCATCAGCGGCGTCCATATCGCGCGCTACAGTAATATCAAATGCGCAGGCATACTATTCGTCATTCTATTGGACATGCAATGCAACAAATATCAGCGCAATGACCGGTTATACGAAACCCCGACATATTAGTTCCGCTGGTACATATACTTGTATGCCGTATTGTTGGGGCGGTTTCACTTCTACAAGCGAGTTTGCCCCTGGGCTGAACAATGGCGGACGCGCTGGGAATATTAATACGAATGACTTTTATGTATCAAATACTTATGGAGTGGATTGCTCTGGTTATGTGTCAAGAGCCTGGGGATTGACGTCAAAACGCGACACTGAGAAGCTGCCGAACATCTCGACTGCAATTACTCGAAGTGAATTGCAAGCAGGTGATATATTAAACAAAGCCGGCACGCACGTTGTTTTGTTTGACAAGTATGATTCTAGCGGAAATTATGTCGTGTATGAAGCAACGAAAAACAATTCATATGATAGAGTTGTATACAACGCCCGCACAGTGAGTAGCCTTAGTGACTATTTGCCATGGAGATACAATAACATATATTGACCATCGGTTTATGTTCCGCCAGCAAACAATAACATTCACCCGTCGCCAAACTAGGACGGGTGAGTGTTATTGTTTTCAATCATAAGGGGGATACAATATGTGTAAAAAAACTGTACTGACAAGTTGCGTGCTGTGCTTCTGTGCCGCTGTCGTGCTTTCCGCGTGTGCGCGGATTAATAACCCCAGTTCTGACTACGACGATGGTTCTGACTACGACGATACACAAGAGCAATCCAACGTTGACACGGAGCAATCTGACTGCGACGATGGTTCTGACTACGACGATACACAAGAGCAACCCAACGTCGGCACGGAGAACGAAGTCGATGACGACAACGGCGGCAAAGATGCTGGTGAAGAGGTCAATGTCAAGTTGCAACAATACAACGGCATTGTTGCCATACTGACCGAAGACACAGTGCTCTCGTCACCGTATGCCGTAACAATCAATACGGATGGGGCGGATGTTATGCAGACCATAACATCCGACATCACTCTGTCGAAAAACGATATAGTTGTTGTCATAGAAGAAAAAGACGGAGTTTGCAGAATTCGTATTGCTGTCACTGATCTGCCGGGGCCTCGCGGGTACTTGGACAAAACGGTGTTGAGCTATGACACCACGTTGTTCACGAATGGGAATCAATGTATACTGCACGAAGCTGTAGCCTATGATAACGATGGAAATGCAGTGGAAATTATTGTCGATTCCTCCGCTCATGTGGTTCAAAGGCGAGACGGGAAAGTGCTGGTCTCGCCCATGGGTTATGGCAGGGAATTTTGGGTTGACGAAGCGGATTTGAGCTACGACTTTCATACAGAAGTAATGGACATCGCATAATACGCATATTACCAGCGACTTGTAACATCTAAAAGCTACTCACTGCTACCAGACTCTCAACTCTCATCCGCCAGCAACGCCAGTGAAAACAGGCAGTAATTTACCATGTCGGAGAGCTGCGCCGCGATGCCGTCGGCCTCGGGCACCGTGCGGCACGTGAGCAGGATGTGTTTGACGCGCAGCGTCTTGATCAGCATCTGGTCGGTGATGGAGGGCACGGCCATGCCGCGCCAGGCGTCGCCGTAGTCGTGGTTTTTGCGCAGCATGAGAGCGCGCGCCTGTGCCGCCGCGTCGTCGTAACAGGCGAGGAGCGCCGCCGCGTTGTGGGTGCGCAGCAGGTCCGGGTCCTCCAGTACCGCGTCGTCGCCGGGCAGTGCGCCCGACGCCTTCATCAGGCCGATCACGCAGTAGTTGATGACGCCGTGGTACTCGTCGGCGGGGGTATCCGCCACCCGCGCCGGCGTGTCCGACTGCTCCAGCGTGCGCAGGCGCCGCAGCTTGATCCAGATCTGGTCGATCAGAGAGATCCAGCGAAACACAAGCCAAGTGGGGCCGTAATCCAGCAACTTCTTTTCAAAGATGGCGCGGCAGACGCCCAGGGTCTCGTCAAACAGCGCCTCCATCGACAAAATACACGACATAATGCACATCCGTTTCCCGCCCGGCCCCCACACCGGGTCGAATCATATGTAGGGGCGGACCTGTGTGTCCGCCCAACCCCAACGCGTCCGCCCAGCCCCGTCAATCGTCAATCGTCAATTGTCAGTTAATCGACAATTGACGATTGCCCCTCGTCGTCACACGAGCGTTCCCCACAGGGCCAGCGCGGCGGCACGGCGGCTGCCGTCGGCCACGGCGCCGGGGTCCGCGCCCAGCGCGCGCGCCACGCCCCGAATCTCGTCCGGCGCGGCCGGCGTCTCCGGGGCGAGCCGCGGGCCGGTGAAGAGGCCCGTTTCCCGGGCCCAGGCGGCGGCCGGGGCGTAGGGGTGGGCGCCGGGCACGTCAGAAAAGCCGGTGGCGCGCGCCCCCGAGACAAAGGGCCGCCGGTCCGACAGCGCCGCGCGCGGGGCCGCCATAAAGCACAGCTCCCCCCGCGTGACAGGCCGGTTTGGCTGGAAGGTGTTGTTTTTGTACCCGACGGCGCGCCCCGCCCGGTCGAGCGCGGCCGCGGCGGCAAAACAGGGGTCGTCCGGCGGCAGGTCGGCAAACGGGGAGAGCGCCATGAGCCGCGAAACGCTGACGACGCGGTAGCCGTATTCCGCCAGCAGCGCGAGCTGGCGCGGCAGCGCCGAGGCGATGGGCGTCTGGCACGACATGTTGTAGCCGTCTTTTTGAAAGATGACGGCGCCGCGCAGCGCGTCCGGGTCCTGCCGCAGCAGCGCGCGCAGCGGCGTCACCATGTCGTCCACATCGTCCTCATACGACCCGCGGGAGGGCTGCCAGCCGCCGCCGTCCACGGAGGCGGCCAAGTAGTGGTAGCCCATGAAGGCGTATACGTCGTAGGCGGTGTATCCGTCCGGAATGCGGTCCACGTAGTGGGGCGGCCGCGCGAGCGTCATACCGACGCCCGTCTCCCGCTCCACCAGCGCGTGGAGGCGGGCGAGGTCGGCGAGTGTCTCGTCCGCCGTGCGGAAGAAACGGCGGGAGCGGTAGACCGTGCGGTTCGGGCCGAAGAGCACGTGCCGGTACCCGTGGTTGGCCGGCTCGTGGCCCTCCTCCGTCAGCCGCCGCAGCAGGTCGGCGCAGGCCAGCGCCCCGGCCTTGTCGTCCTGATCAAAGCAGGCGTAATGGTCGTACGCGCGCCCGAAGACAAAGTGGGTGTGCAATTCGCCCGCCGTGTCCGGGTAGTTGTCCGCCGTGGAGCCGATGACATCAAAGGTGGCCGTTGCCCGCGCGCGCGCCAGCACGTCCAGCAGGTGCGCCGTGAGACCCCGCCCCCCGGCGACGTCGGGGGCGGGGGGCAGAGCGGAGGGGCCGTCGTCGAAGGTCATCGCGCAGACCCGTTCGGCCGGCGGATAGACGCGTTCGATGCGGCGGCACACCGACAGATACCGCCCGGCCCGCGCGCGCAGCCGCGCCTTGCGAAAGCGGTTGATCCGCCGCAGCAGTCCAAACAGGGGGATATTCATCGATCTTCATTCCCTTGCGCCGGATCCGGCGCCGTAATCTCGTTTGCGGAGGGCGCGAAGCCCTCCCAATTCTTGCGGCGAAGCAGCCAGTCGCGCACGTCCCGGGCCGCAAAGACGCCCAGGCGCAGGAGGCTTTTCAGCCGCCGGACCGCGCCGGGCGGATCGGTCCGCAGGCGGCCGAGAGCCTCGTGACGCCGGAGGGCGGGGCAGCCGCGGCAGCGGTACCGCCCGGCTTCCAGGGCCGCGCGGAGCGCGGACGCGGTGTGCGCGTCGGACTCCACATAGGCCCGCCCGACCTCGGCGGGCAGGTGCGCGTCGGACCCCGCCGTGACAAGGCCCGGGCAGGCCCGCACGATGTCCCGCGTGCGGGGCGTGCTGTCGGGCGCGGCGGCCATCTGTCGGGCGTTAAACAGTTCCCAGCCGTCCACGTGCGCCGGCAGGTCTTCGGGAAGGCGCGTCCGGTGGCGGTAGGGGTGGGCCGCGATCAGCAGGCCGCCCTGTTCGCGGACAAACCGGGCCAGCGCGTCGAGGGCAAACCGCCCGGCCGCGTCGCGGGGCAGCCCGGCCTCCTCGGCGCCGGTTTCGATGAAGTAGGCCAGCATATGCCCGGCCTCGGTGCTGTATTCGGCGCCCGGGATGACGCACAGATCCGGCGGACAGGCCGCCTGCGCCGTGCGAGAGCCCTGCAGCGTGTTGTGGTCGCAGACGGCAAGCCCGGCAAGCCCGGCGCGCCGGGCGGCCGCAAAGAGCGCCGCGGGCGTCATGTGCCCGTCGTGCGAGAAGCGGGAGTGGACATGCATGTCAAATTTCACGGCGTACGCTCCTTCGCCGCCCCGCGGCGGGCGAGGCTTTTGACGCTTGAACCATGTTACGAGACAGGGCCGTGCGGCCGGCGCAGCAGACTGCGGATATAGGCGAGGGAACCCGGCCAGTCGGCGGCGGAGAACACGCCGCCCTTGGTGCGGGGCGACAGGCTGTCAACGACAAACGACGCCGCCTGGTCCAGGCGGCCGCGGCTTATGTAGCCGAGCGCGGCCGCGGCGTCGCTGAAAAAATACTGCATACGAACCCCGGTCGCATAGGTGCGTTTGGGCGGGTCGGGCGTCACGCCGCACGCCGCGTCGACGTACCGGCGGCCCGGCGCCGCGCCGCAGAGGCAGGCCAGCGGAAAGCTGCCCCAGAGACGGGGGTTGATCTCGAGCAGGCGCGCGTTTCCCGGCGTTCCCTTAAACTCCACCATAGCAAAGCCGGAAAAACGCAGTGCGCGCAAAAGTGCGACGGCCTGATCGACGAGGGCGGGGAACCAGGCCGACCGGCAGGCGGTCGACGGGCCGCCGGAGACGGGATATTCCCGCAGACGCTCGTGGCAGAAGACAAGCGCGGGGCGAAACTGCGCGTCCATGAGCACCGAGACGCCGAGCCCGCGGCCCCGGATGTATTCCTGCACGAGGACGGGCGCCTGCACATCCTCCATAGTGCGATAGCGCCGCGTAAACTCCGTGGCGTACCGCGCGATCGTGTATCGCCGCTCGGCCGGAAGGCCGAGTTTTTCTCCGCAGCGGTACTTGAGCACCACCGGGTAGGAGAGCCGCCGGGCGAAGTGGTCCAAGGGTTCGTCGCCCTCCGGCACGAAGGCGGCAGGCACGGGGATCCCGAGGCGCGCGGCCTCCCGGGCCGTCGTGGGTTTGTCGTCCGCGTGTTCGAGCGCCGCCGGCGTCGGCGCGAGGAAATGGGCCATCGGGCGAAAGTGTGACGCGAAGCGGGCCAGGATGTCCACCGTGCGTGCGCCCACCGGCAGCAGCACGGGACGCCCGAGGCTGTGGCAGAGGTCCAGCAGCTCTTCCCGGTAATCGATCTCGGAGAGCCCGGCGGGCAGCAGCCGCGCGTGCTCCGCCTGCCGGCTGCGCAGGCCTATGGGCGTGTGGGACGCCTCGCAGACGGCGGTCACGGTGTGGCCGGCCGACGCCAGCTCACGGATGAGGGCGGGGGTGGTGCGGTAGTGGCAGTCTGTGACGATCACATGCATAAACGGCTCCCGGTCGGCGCCGCGCGCCGGGTATCAGGTCCCCCGCGGCGGCATAGAATGATTTGGAACGATATTGCGGGTGCGCGGCAAAAATCATCTCTATCATATCATACTTTGGAGAAATTGACATCCACTTTCCTCTGCGCTACAATAGAAAAAACGGCAAAAAATCGGCCGCGTGCCCGCGGCGAAGACGAACCCCCATGCGGACCGTATGAAAATCGCAATTTTCACACGGCTTTTGCGGCGGGGCGGGGAGGACATTCATGCGGAGTGTGAGGGATATGGCGGCGCGGGACAAGACGCAGTTGCGGCTGACGGTATGGACGCCTGACGGCGCACCGCGCGCGTTGCTGGTCCTGGCGCACGGGTTTTGGGAGCACGCCGGGCGGTACGGGGAATGGGCGGACAGATTCACCGCGTGCGGGCTGGCCGTCTACCTGCACGACCAGCGCGGGCACGGCGGCAGCGTGGGGGTGAACGGCGCGGCGCGCGCCTACGACCGGTTTTTGGACGACATGGAAGACGTGGCGGCGCTGGCCCGGCGCGAACACCCCGGCTGTCCGCTGGTGCTGTATGGGCACTCGATGGGCGGCAACATCGTGTTGAACCTCCTGCTGCGGCGTGACGCCGCCCGGTATCGCTGCGCCGTGGTGGCCAGCCCCTGGCTTCGGCTCACCCGAAATCCGCCCGGCCCGGTTGTCTGGCTGCTGGCCGTCTGGTCGTGGATCTTTCCGCACGCCAAGATCCACACGCGCCTCGCCGCGTCGGATCTGACGCGCGACGTGGAGGCCGTTCGGGCGCTCCGCGAGGACGGCGCCTTCAGGGGCCCGTTCGACTTGCGGCTGGTCCTCCGGTTCGCGGCCGCCGGGCTGTATGCCCTGCGCCGCGCGGACCAGCTGAAAACGCCGCTGCTGGCGCTCTCCGCCGGGCGCGACCAGGTCGTTTCCGCGGCCGCCACCGCGCGCATGGCCGCCGCTGCGCCGGAGGGGACGCTTGTCCATTTTCCGCAGATGTACCACGAACTGCACACCGACCCGGCGCGCGCGGAGGTCTTTGAGGCCATCAGGGCGTTTCTGGTGTGCCAGGGAGTGCTTTAATTATGAGTGCTTTGACCATGAGGGGGTGTCCGTTTTGGATCCTGTGCTGGCCGCGTTGCTGGGCGGCCTGTTCACATGGGGGCTGACCGCGCTGGGCGGCGCCACCGTATTTTTTTTCAAGACCATCGACCGGCGCGTGCTGGACCTGATGCTGGGCTTTGCCGCCGGCGTGATGATCGCAGCCTCCTTCTGGTCGCTGCTGGCGCCCGCCATTGAGATGAGCGCGACACCCGCGCCCGCGCTGATCGGGTTTTTGCTGGGCGGGCTCTTCCTCTACCTGGCCGACCGCCTGCTGCCCCATCTGCACGCGCAGCCGGAGGCCGCGCCCGAGGGGCTGCGGTCCGGCTGGCGGCGCAGTGTGCTGCTCGTCATGGCCATCACGTTGCACAACATCCCGGAGGGGCTTGCCTTCGGTGTGGCCTTCGGCAGCGCCGCCGTCTACCCGGACGCCTGGGCGTCGGCCATTGCGCTCACCGTGGGGATAGGAATCCAAAATTTCCCAGAAGGCGCGGCCGTCTCGATCCCGCTGCGCCGGGAGGGCCTATCGCGGCTGAAGAGCTTCTGGTACGGGCAGATCTCGGGCGTGGTGGAACCGCTGGCCGCCGTCGTGGGTGCGGTGCTGGCGATCAGCCTTCAAAATGTGCTGCCGTACGCGCTGTCGTTCGCGGCGGGCGCGATGGTGTTTGTCGTCGTCGAGGAACTGATCCCGGAGGCGCAATGCGGCGGCAGCGGCCACGGCGCCACCATTGGCGCCATGCTGGGCTTCGCCTGCATGATGCTCCTGGACACGGTGCTCGTGTGACGGACGCGTGTGCGCGGGTTGGCTTGCGGGGGAGGGTGCACACATGGGTGCGCCCCTACGTGACGGACGCGTGTGCGCGGGTTGGCCCTGTGCCGCGGACATCACCCCTACCGCCCCTATTGTCGCGCAGCCGATTCTATGCTACAATAAAAATACGGAAGAGGGTGACTCGCTTGAACGAGGGGCAAAACATGCTCAAAAGCATACTCCCACCCACAGACGACCGTCTGTTTAAACTGCTTATGACAAGCCCAGACCTGCGTCCGGGCCTCGCCGACATCATCTCAAGCATCATCCGCCAACCCGTCGCCCAGGTGGAGATCCGCAACAACGAACTACCCACCGACGATGTGGATGACAAGATGGAACGGCTCGACGTAAACTGTGTCACAGACGACGGCCGGCAGGTCAACCTCGAAATGCAGGCCTCCCGCATCGAAGAACTCCCGGGCGGCGA
>JAIRTA010000013.1 GCA_031255175.1 Oscillospiraceae bacterium
GGTGGGCGCGGGCGGATGATGTCCGCCTCTACAGGCGGTTGTCGTTTCTTTGGGGCGGGAATTTTATCTGTTGCCTGTGGGGGCGCTGCTCTCCCCTGCCATCCCTGCCGCCGGTGCGCGGCGTGGGAATGTTTGGGGAACACCTTATTATATATGGGTGTGCGCCGCTGGTGAGGGGCTCACAATTGTCAATTGTCAATTGTCAATTATCAATTGTCCGTCTCTCCCCGGGGAGAATGTGCTTCTCAAAAGATCTTTCCCGGCCTGTGATATGTGTGTTGTTTTTAGTGATATTGCCGTTTTTGAGGGAGGCGGTGGGCTATGCTCTTTCGACGGAATCGAATTTGTGATATACTTATTTTCAGCTTTTTATTTTCGATTTTATGGGCGGAGGTGGTTTTGTGGGTGTGGTGCGCGATATGGAACTGGCCGGTGCGGGCCGGCGGAAGATTGCTTGGGCCGCCTCTTTTATGCCGGTGTTGTCCGGGCTGCGGGAGGAATTCATTCGCACCCAGCCATTCTCCGGTTTGAGAATTGCCCTGTCGATCCATATGGAGGCAAAAACCGCCTGCTTCGCGCTGGCGCTGCGCAGCGGCGGGGCCACGGTGGCGGCCACCGGCTGCAACCCGCTCTCTACGCAGGACGATGTGGCCGCAGGCCTCTGCGCCGAGGGGGTTGATGTCTACGCGGTGTGGAACGCCGCGCCGGAAGAATATGAGCGCCACCTGGCCGGGGCGCTGGCCTTTCGGCCTCACCTCGCCCTGGACGACGGCGGCGACCTGACGGCGCTTCTTCACGGGGCCTGCGCCGACCGCGCCGACGCGCTCATCGGTCTCACCGAAGAGACAACAACCGGCGTGCGCCGGGCCCGGGCCCGGGCCGAGGCGGGCCGGCTCCGTTTCCCGCTGCTCGCCGTCAACGACGCCGACTGCAAGCATCTCTTCGACAACCGCTACGGCACGGGCCAATCCACCTGGGCCGCCATCTTGCACACCACCAATGTGCAGGTCACGGGCAAGGTCGTGGTGGTGGCCGGCTACGGCTGGTGCGGGCGCGGCGTGGCGCGGCGGGCCGCCGGGTTGGGCGCGCGGGTCATCGTCACCGAGATCGACCCCATCAAAGCGATCGAGGCCGCGATGGACGGTTTCTCTGTTATGACAATGGACGAGGCCGCGCCGCTCGGCGATTTCTTTATTACGGTCACGGGCTGCCACCGGGTGATCACGGGGCGCCACATGGCGCGCATGAAAGACGGCGCGATTCTGGCCAACGCCGGCCACTTCGATGTGGAGATCGATCTGGCCGATCTGGCCGCCCTGGCCGCGCGGCGCGAGACCCGGCGGGCGGGCGTCACCGGGTATTTTCTCCCGGACGGACGCGTGCTGAATCTGCTGGCCGAGGGGCGGCTTGTCAACCTGGCCGCCGGCGACGGCCACCCGGCCGAGATCATGGACATGAGCTTTTCTGTGCAGGCGCTGGCGCTGCGGCACCTGGCCCGGCACGGCCGGGAACTGGCCCCCGGCGTCTACCCCGTTCCCCGCGCGGCGGACGAGGAGGTGGCGGCGCGCAAGCTGCGCGCGGCGGGCCTCTCGATCGACGCGCTGACGCCGGAACAGCGCGCCTACCTGGAACAATTCTGACGAAATATAATCCCTTGATCATTTCTCATTATTGAGAAATGAAATTCCCGTGAACAGGAGGCTTGCGGCATGAGACACCGGATCTTTACCTCGGAATCGGTCACGGAGGGCCACCCTGACAAGGTGTGCGACCAGATCTCCGACGGCATTCTGGACGCGATCTTGGCGAAGGACCCCGCGGCCCGCGTGGCCTGCGAGGCCATTGTCACCACCGGCATGGCGCTGGTGATGGGAGAGATCTCCACGAACTGTTATGTGGACATTCCGGCGGTCGTGCGCCGGACCATCCGGCGGGTCGGGTACGACCGCGCGGAGCTCGGCTTCAACCACCAGACCTGCGCCGTCCTCACCTCGATCGACGAACAGAGCCCCGACATCGCGATGGGTGTGAACAACGCCTTCGACAGCCGGGACTCCGCGGACGACGACGACCGCGTCGGCGCCGGGGACCAGGGGATGATGTTTGGCTTTGCCTGCGACGAGACGCCCGAGCTGATGCCGGCGCCCATCTCTCTGTCGCACGCGCTCACGCGGCGGCTGGCCGAAACCCGGCGCAGCGGGGCACTCCCCTTTCTGCGCCCCGACGGCAAGAGCCAGGTGACCGTTGTCTACGACGACGAGGGCCGCGTGGCCCGCTGCGACACCATTGTGGTCTCTACCCAGCACGACGACGTTGGCATCGAGACCGTGCGCGAGGGGGTCATGGAGGCCGTGATCCGGCCCGTCATCCCGCCCGCGTTTCTCACTTGTGAGACAAAGATCTTCATCAACCCCACCGGGCGCTTTGTCGTGGGCGGCCCCCAGGGCGACGCGGGCCTCACCGGCCGCAAGATCATTGTCGATACTTACGGCGGTTACGCCCGCCACGGCGGCGGCTGTTTCTCCGGCAAAGACCCAACCAAGGTGGACCGGAGCGCGTCGTACATGGCCCGTTACGCCGCGAAGAATCTGGTGGCCGCCGGCCTTGCCCGCCGCTGCGAGATCGAGGTGGCCTACGCCATCGGCGTGGCGCGCCCCGTCTCCATTCTTGTCGATACCTTCGGCACCGGCGCGGCGGACGACGAGATTCTGTCCGCGCTCATCGCGCGGCACTTCGATTTTCGCCCGGCGCGGATCATAAAGGCGCTGAACCTGCGCCGGCCGATCTACAGCGCGACCGCGGCCTACGGCCATTTCGGCCGCGCCGACCTGGACCTGCCCTGGGAGCAAACCGACCTGGCGGAGCGTCTGCGCGCCGACCTCTGATCCGGCGCCGCCGGCGCTGAGGCGGCCGGCCTCGCCTCCGACTTCATTTGGGAAGGACATGTGTATGGAACGCATCTGTGTATTGGGGCTCGGATATATCGGCCTCCCCACCGCCGTCACGCTGGCGCTCGGCGGGTTTTCCGTGTGCGGCGTGGACACGCAGTCCGCCGTCGTCGAGGGGCTGCGCGCGGGGCGCACGTCTCTCGTCGAACCCGGCCTCGACGAGGCGCTCGCCGAGGCGCTCGCCTCCGGGCGGCTGGTCTTCTCCCGCGAGCTGCCCGAGGCCGACGCCTTCATCATCACCGTGCAGACGCCGCATCTCACGCAAAGTGACGGCACGCGCGCCGCCGACCTGCGCTTTGTGGAGGCGGCCGCGCGGGATACGGCCGCCCGGCTCAAACCCGGCAACCTCGTCGTGCTGGAGTCCACCGTGCCGCCCGGCACCTGCCGGCGGCTGGAGACTTGGCTCTCGGAGGGTTCGGGCCTCGCCGCGGACGAATTCCACGTGGCCCACTGCCCCGAACGGGTCATCCCCGGCCGCATCCTGCGGGAACTGGCCGGCAACGACCGCATTGTCGGCGCGCGCACCGAGGCCGCCGCGCACCTGGCCTGCGGCCTCTACCGCCGCGTGGCCACCGGGGGGCGCCTCCGCGTGACCGACGACATCACGGCCGAGATGTGCAAGCTGGTGGAAAACACGTTTCGGGACATCAACATCGCCTACGCCAACGAGCTGTCCCTGGTGGCGGAGAAGCTCGGCATCGACGTGTTCCGCCTCATAGAGCTGGCCAACTGCCACCCCCGGGTGAACATCCTCACCCCCGGCGTGGGCGTGGGCGGGCACTGCATCGCCGTGGACCCGTGGTTTATACACGGTCTCTTCCCCGACGACACGCCTCTCGTCGCCGCGGCCCGGCGCGTCAACGACCAAAAACCCCTGCGCGTGGCCGACGCCGTGTGGAGCCGGCTCCCCCCCGGCGCGCGCGTGTGCGTGCTGGGCCTCGCCTACAAGCCGGACGTCGACGACCTGCGGGAGTCGCCCTCTCTTGTGCTGTGCCACGCGCTGCGGGCGCGGGGCGCGGCCGTCGCGGCCTGCGAACCGCACACGGCGGCGGCGGCGGTGGACGGGTTTGACAACATCCCGCTGGAGGCGGCGCTGTCGTATGATTTTCTCGTGCTGGCCGTCGGTCACACAGCGTTTGAGGCGCGCCGCGCCGACATCGCCGCCCGGCCCCACTACGACTGCGTGGGGATGCTGGCGGCCGACAACAGATCTTGAAAACCGCCCGCCCGCGCGGGTGATCCGCGAGAAAGATTTTGGAAAAATTTGGTTTTTCTTGCTCCGTCCATCCGTGCGGACAGGCCGCACGAAAAACAAGAATTTCGGTTGTGGGCACAGCCCACGTTAGGAGGGTACCGAATGAACGAAGAAATCCGCCAAATGGCCGCGCGCATTCGAGAGCTGCGGGAGATCTGCGGTCTTTCCGCCGCAGAACTGGCCGCGGAATTGCATGTCACGGAGGCGGTGTACCGGGGGTACGAGACAAACGGCGAGGATGTGCCGATCTCCGTGCTCTACCACCTGTCTCACCGCTTCGGCGTGGACCTGAACGAG
Source organism: Oscillospiraceae bacterium (assembly GCA_031255175.1). Lineage (GTDB taxonomy): Bacteria > Bacillota > Clostridia > Oscillospirales > UBA929 > JAIRTA01. The sequence continues at coordinate 4,501 of JAIRTA010000013.1, forward strand.
CTGCTGGTTGGGGCCGCGCCCCACCTCGTCACCTATTCGGTTGTCCGGCGGGGGGAGGGCATGAGCGTCGACCGCTACCCCGGCTACCGCTTCCACAGCCTGGCCCACACGTTCAAGCACAAGATGATGGAGCCGCTGCTTGTGACCGTGGACGCCGAAGACAAGGACCCGTCTCTCGTCACCCACGCCGGGCAGGAGTTCAACTTCGTCCTCGAAGGGGTGATCGAGCTCATCTTCGCGGACAAGCGCGTCCGCCTGGAACCGGGGGACAGCGTGTATTTCGACCCTTCGCACCCGCACGGCCAACGCGCCGTCGGCGGCCGGGCCCGCTTTTTAACCGTGATCTCCGAGTAGGGCGACGTGAACCGCTGCTGCTCGGCGCCGCGCCGGATCTTTTTCCGGCATACTTTGCAAAAAGCCTCGCGAATACACAAAGTATTCGCTGCGTTTTTTGCTTCGTCTGCCAAAAAAATCTCTCGTCGCTGCATCCGGCAGCAGCGATTCGCGTCGCCCTTCGGGCGTGCCGCTTTTGAGGGATCGCGTCGCCCTTCGGGCGTGCCGCTTTGGGGGATCGCGTCGCCCTTCGGGCGTGCCGCTTTTGAGGGATCGCGTCGCCCTTCGGGCGTGCCGCTTTTGAGGGATCGCGTCGCCCTTCGGGCGTGCCGCTTTGGGGGATTCGCGTCGCCTTTTGGGCGTGCCGCTTTGGGGGATCGCGTCGCCTTTTGGGCGTGCTGCTTTGGGGGATCGCGTCGCCTTTTGGGCGTGCTGCTTTGGGGGGATCGCGTCGCCCTTCGGGTGCGACGCTTTTGGGAGACGGGATATCTGCTTTGTAAGGAAGAGAGGGAGAATTTGGGTTTATGATGCTGCTTAAACGGTTTTTGCCCCGCGTTGCGTTTGATTCTTATGAGGACTTTAAGGCCAACTACCGGGTGAATGTCCCGGAGAATTTCAACTTCGGTTTTGATGTTGTGGACGCCTGGGCCGCGCACGACAAAGAGAAGCCGGCGCTCTTGTGGTGCGACGACCACGGCAGTGAGCGGCGCTTCACTTTCGACGAGATCTCGCGTCTTTCGAACCGCGCCGCGCACTTCTTTTTGGCGCAGGGCATCCGCAAGGGCGACGCGGTCATGCTGATCCTGCGCCGCCGTTGGGAGTATTGGGTGTGCGCCACGGCGCTCATCAAATTGGGGGCTATCTTGATCCCGGCCTCGCTCCAGCTCACGGCCAAAGACATCGTATACCGCGTCGGCGCGGCGGACATCAAGATGCTGGTCTGCGTGGACGACGCCTTTGTCGTCTCCCAGGTGGAGCAGGCCATGACGCAGATCGACAAGACCTGCGTCCGCGCGCTGGTGGCGGGACGGCGGGACGGCTGGCTCGACTTTGCGGCCGAACTCGAACAACACCCCGACGCCTTCGCGCGGCCCACCGGGGCGGAGGCCACGCACCGGGACGAGCTGATGATGATCTACTTCACCTCGGGCACGACGGGATTTCCCAAAATGGCCATGCAAAACCACGCGCACCCGCTGGGGCACATTGTCACGGCGCACTACTGGCAGCAGGTGCAGGAGGGCAAGCTGCACATGTCGGTCTCCGACTCCGGCTGGGCCAAGTTCGGCTGGGGCAAGATCTACGGCCAGTGGATCTGCGGCGCGGTGATCTTTGCCTACGACATGGACAAATTTATCCCGACGCGTCTGCTCGAGAAGATCGAAAAATACCGGCTGACCACGTTTTGCGCGCCGCCCACGATGTTCCGTTTTATGCTCCAGGAGGATCTGACAAAGTACGACCTCTCGTCGATCGAAAACTGCGGCAACGCCGGGGAACCGCTGAACCCCGAGGTGTTCCGGCGCTGGTATGAGCTGACCGGGCGCAAGCTCCGCGAGGGGTTCGGGCAGTCGGAGTCGTCGGTGCTCATTGCGAATTTCCGCTGGTTTGAGCCGAAACCCGGCTCGATGGGCAAGCCCTCTCCGCTGTACGACATCGATCTTATCAACGCGGAGGGCCGGTCGTGCCGCGAGGGCGAAGAGGGCGAGATCGTCGTGCGCGGCATCCGCGACGCCATGCCGACGGGGCTGTTTACCGGCTACTACCGCAACCCGGAGCTCACGGCGAGCGTCATGGGCGGCGGCTTTTACAACACGGGCGACGTGGCCTGGCGCGATTCGGACGGCTACTATTGGTTTGTCGGGCGCAGCGACGACGTGATCAAATGCTCCGGCTACCGCATCGGCCCCTTTGAGGTGGAGTCCGCACTGCTGGAGCACCCGGCGGTGGTCGAGTGCGCGGTCACCGCGGTCCCCGACCCGGTGCGCGGGCAGGTGGTCAAGGCCACCGTCGTGCTGGCCGCCGGGCACACAGGCTCCGATTCGCTGGTGAAGGAGCTCCAAAACCACGTCAAACGCGTCACCGCGCCCTACAAGTACCCGCGTATCGTCGAATTTGTCGACGAGCTCCCAAAGACCGTGGGCGGCAAAATCAAACGCGCGCAGATCCGCTCCGAGGATGGGACGAGACAGATACCCGCGAACAGATAACAGTTCACAGATAACAGTTTACAGTCCTGTACCGGTATCTGCAAACTGTAACCCGAATAGGAGGATTGTCATGTTAAATTTCGACTACTGCTCCCCCACGCGGCTGATCTTTGGAAAAGGCGTCCAAAAGGAAGTGGGGCCCGTCTTAAAACCCCACACACAGAAGCTGCTGCTGCATTACGGCGGGCAGAACATCCGCAAGAGCGGCCTGTATGACGAGATCACCGCGTCGCTGCGGGCGGCCGGCGTGCCCTTTGCGGAGCTCGGCGGCGTGGTGCCAAACCCGCGCCTCAGCCTCGTGCACGAGGGCATCGACCTCTGCCGGCAGGAGGGCGTCGACCTGATCTTGGCCGTGGGCGGCGGCAGCGTGATCGACTCCTCAAAAGCCATTGCCGCCGGCTACTACTACAACGGCGACGTGTGGGATCTCTACGAGAGCGGCCGCCCCGTGGACAAGGCCCTTCCGGTGGCCACGGTGCTCACGATCCCCGCCGCGGGCAGCGAGGCCAGCAACAGCTCCGTCATCACCAACGAGGAGAAGCAACTGAAGTACGGCTACGGCTGCCAGTCCCTGCGCCCGCTTGTCAGCTTTGTAAACCCCGAGCTGTTCTTTACGCTGCCCGCCCACCAGATCGCCAACGGCGTGGCCGACATGATGAGCCATATCTTCGAGCGCTACTTCTCCCACACGCCCCATGTGGATCTGACCGACTCGCTGTGCGAGGGCACGCTGCGGACCATCATGCGCAACGCCCTTCTCGTGCGGGAAAACCCCCGCAACTACGAGGCCTGGTGCGAAGTGGGCTTTGGCGGCACCGTCGCGCACATTGACCTCCTGGGCCTCGGCCGCGCGCAGGACTGGGCCTGCCACGGCATGGAACACGAACTCTCGGCACTCTACGACGTCGCCCACGGCGCGGGGCTCGCCGTGCTGACGCCGAACTGGATGCAATACGTCTACCGCGAAAACACCCCCCTGTTTGTCCAGTTCGCCGTAAACATCATGGGCGTGAGCGGCAGCTACCGCGACCCGGACGCCATTGTGGCGGAAGGCATCGCCCGCCTGCGCGCGTTCTTCAAGGCAATGGGTCTGCCGGGCACGCTGACGGAGCTCGGCATCGGCGAGGAGAACCTGGAACTGATGGCCAAAAAAGCCACCGGCGCCGCCTTCGGCCAGGAAGACCCCCTGGGCGGCCTCAAAAAACTCGCCTGGCAGGATGTGCTGAACATCTACCGATTGGCTCTGTAGATTCCGGGCGGACACAAGGCCCGCCCCTACAGTGGACCGGCGGGATGGCGTTTTAACGGGCAGATGGTTAATTTTACCATCTGCCCGTTGTGGCATCCATCCGCTTTGTCTCACGTTTCGGATATATTCATTCGTCGTCAATGATTTGAATGCACAAACGAAATCCCCCACCGTCACCATCGTTGTGGAGCGGGCCCGCCTCTACGGCCCGGGGGTATGGGTTTGCAGGAGCCGGGCGGGGTTTTCTGTGAAGAACCGGGCGGCTGTCTCCGCCGGGACGCCGGCCCGGTGAAGCAGGGGGAGGAATGTTTTTAAGATGTAGGGCAGCCCCACCGTGCCGCCGTAACGGACCATCCGCGCCCGGGTCACGTCCAGGCCCATGAGGATTTGCCCCCCAAAGCCCGCCGCCGTCATCCCGGCCACGATCTCCGCCTCGCGCGCGTCGCTGTGGTATTTGCCGCGGGCCACGGTGTCGTATTCCATAGCGGCGCCCCTGCGGCACAGCCGCCGGTGGACCGCCGGATCGTCCACCGCCCTGTCCATGTGGCAGAAGATCATCCGGGCCGGGTCGACGCCGCGCGCCTCCCAGAAGTCCGCCAGGCCCTCGGGGTCGGACCCCCGCTCGACGTGGACCATCAGCGGGGCGCCGGTCTCCCGCGCCGCCGCGCCGGCCGCCGCGAACAGCTTGCGGGTCTGCGCCGTCCACGCCGTGTCCAACGCGGTTTTGATGACGCCCGCCCGATGGCCGCACCGGAGCGCCGGGGGCGACGCGTCCCCGTCCGCGTACATACCGAAGCGCAGCTCATGCGCGTAGAGCGCCGTGAGCTGCGCTTCGTCCCATGAAAAAACCCAATGCTCTTTGGGGTAAAAGCACATCTTGTGAAAGCCCGTGGCGGCGACGATGTGGACGCCGCTGCGCGCGGACAGCCGGCCCAGCGCCGGGGCGTTCCGCCCGCACCCCACGGGTTGGGCGTCGACGACCGCGCGCCCGCCGGCCTGACGGAAATCTATGAGCTCCGCCAGGCTTTTTTCTTCGTCGTCAATGCGAAGCGCGGGGTTTACGTGTGCGCTCCGCCCGGGGTTGATCCACAGATGTTCGTGGCTGTGGCAAAACCCCAGCGTCTCCGGCGCCAGCGCGCCTTGTACCGTGACAACGCGGCCCACGAATCAGCCGGACGCCAGCTTTACGGCCCGGCTCGTCATGGCCTCGATCTCGTCGAAACGCCCGGCGGAGATCAGCGCCTCCGTGACCATCCAGCTGCCGCCGCACGCGAGTACCTTGGGGAAGGCCAGGTAGTCGGCAAGATTGGCCTCGGACACGCCGCCGGTGGGGATGAAGCGCATCTGGGGAAACGGCGCGGCGAGGGCCTTGATCGTGGCCAGCCCCCCGTACTGGGCGGCGGGGAAGAATTTCGCGACCGCAAGGCCGTACTCAAGCAGCCACATGAGCTCCGACGGCGTGCAGACGCCCGGGTAGATCGGCAGGCCGCGCCGCACGCAGTGCTCCGTCACCGGCCGGCTGAAGCCGGGCGTCACAATGTACCGCGCGCCGGCCGCCTCCGCGCGCTCGGCCTGCTCCACCGCGGTGACCGTGCCGGCCCCCAGCAATACATCGGGGAACGCGCCGGCGATCCGGCGGATGGACGCCTCCGCCGCCTCGGTGCGGAAGGTGATCTCCGCCACCGGGAGCCCGCCCTTCACCAGGGCCTCCATCAGGGGCAGCGCGTCGTCCGCCCGGTTCAGTTTGACCACGGGCACGATCTTGCGCCGGGCCATGCTCTCATGCATTGTCTCTTTTGTCGCTTCCATGTCCTATCTCCTTCCACATGCTGTGTGAAAATCACACGCTTTGTCTTTATACATCCACAATATGTAGTGTGTGACGCAAATTATATACTATATATTGTGTAATTTGTGAAAACTTTCACGTTTTTTGCTGTCTCCCGGCCGTTTGGAGTCCGGCGGCCGGTCTGCCCAAACAGGGCTTTCCAAACAAGTCTTTCGAAACAGGGCTTTCAAAACAGATCTTTCAAAGCGGGGCTCTATTTCCATTTTGGATTGTCGATCATCCGCGGCGCGCCGTCCTGTTCCACAACCAGCTTGCGGCAGCCCTTTTTTTCTATGGTCCCGTAGTCGTGGCCCGCGTCCGCGCGAAACACAAAAAAGGTGACGAAGGGCGTGTCCCCCGTGTTGACGCTCCGGTGGGCGTAGCGCCTTGGCACGTAAGCGACCTTCCCCGGCTCCAGAGGGATCCACACCACGTCGCCCTCCGGGTTCTCCATGAGCATGACGCCCCGCCCGGAGAGGCAGTAGTACACCTCCGCCGTGTCTAAGATCGTGTGGAAATGGCCCTTGGTCATGAAGTACTCCCGGCCCACCCGGCCCGGGTAGGTGATGCTCGTCCCAAACGCCAGGTCGCCCGCCCGCTCCGGCGCACCCAGCTCGTAGAACTCGTACACCAGCGGGTCCTCTCTCTCCACCAGGGCCTCAAAGGCCGCGTCGTCGCTGTACATCCCCCGCATCTGCGAGAGGCGGCGCTTTGTGGAGACGGCCGTTTGGGAGAGGCCGTCCGTCAGGGCAAAATCCAACGCAAACCCCCGGTTCCAGTCGAACGATGATCCCGCCGCGTTCATGGCAATGTCCTCCGTTTCACAACACTTTCGCGTTCACGATTCTCTCGCGATCACGACTCTTTCGCGACCGTGCTCAGCCTCTCGAGCAGCGCGCCCCCGATGGGGATGTGAAAGACCTCGGCGATGACCTGTGTCCAGCCGTGGATGAAGTAGTTCCACCCGTCCTCGATGTGCAGACCCTTGGCCGCGCGCTGCCGTTCGGCCTGGTCTTTGAAGATGAGACTGCCGCGGTAGTTGATCTCCCACACCAGGCTGTGCGCCGGGTAGTCCACCGCGTCTGTGGTGGGCGAGCCGGGGGCGTCTTTGCCGAGGCCCGTCGCGTTGACCACAAGGGAGTACGGGGGCAGGGCGCGGACCAGCCTGTCGTTGTCTTCGGCGGCGGGCCCGTGGACAAAGGCAAACGCCATCCCCGCGCCGAGGCCCGACAGCTTTCGCGCCGCCTCGTCCAGCCGGGGCCGGCTGCGGTTGGCGATCGTGATCTTCCCCGGCCTGTCGGCGCCGGATGCTTTTTGGGCAAAGTACAGCGACATGGCCAGGGCACTGCCGCCCGCGCCCAGCAGCAGCGCCTCGCCGCCGTGCGCGCGCCAAAAGCCGTCCGGCACAAAGCTCTCGAGCGCCAGCCCGCTGGAGATCGGGTCCTTGGCGTGCGCGCAAAATAACCCGTCCCGCTTGGAGAGGCAGGACACCTCCTCAAGCGCTTCGGCGAAGGGATCGATGAACGCGAAGAGATCGCGGCAGGAACGAAACAGATCCAGCTTGTGCGTCGTCACCAGCGCGCCCATCGAGAGCGGGTCCTCCTTTAAAAAGCGCACAACCCGGCGGTACTCTTCGCCGGGCGCGTGCAGCGGCAGGTCGATGCCGCGGATGCCGGCCGCCAGCCCCAGCGCCTCGGCCCACCGCGGAAAGACCCGCATGATGGACGACTGGGCGGTGGTGACGCCGATGAAATACAACGTGGGTACCCGGGCCGGCGCAAAATCGAACATGCTGCTCCTCCTAACAAATGGTTCACGTGTCAAACGCCCCACGCGGCGCGTGGAGACCCCGAATTTAGAAGTATTGAAACACTTCTTCAGAAACTGCCGCCACGCGCGGCGCGCTGTGCGTGGGCTCCGGCCTCGAAAAGCCCTGCGCGGTGTCTTTTTATTTTATGTCGCCGCCGTGCCCGCCGTCAAGTCCCGCAGCAGATTTTCGGCGGCCATGCGGCTCATCGCGCGCGACGCGCCGTCCGTCGAGGCGGCGCAGTGGGACCCCATGATTATATTTTCCAATTTATACCATTCTTGATTCTCCGGCGGCTCCTGTTGAAAGACGTCCAGCCCCGCCCCGGCGATGCGGCGGTCCCGCAGCGCCGCCAGCAGCGCGTCGTCGTCGATCAGCCCGCCCCGGGCCGTGTTGATCAGGTAGGCCGTGGGCTTCATGAGCCCCAGGCGCCGCGCGTCGATGATGCGCTCCGTCTCCGGCAGCAGCGGCAGGTGCAGACTGATGAAGTCGCAGCCGGCGCAGAGCGCGTCCACATCCGCGCGGCGGATGCCGTTTGCCCGCGCGTATGCCTCGTCCCAGGTAACGTCAAAGGCGGCGACGTCCATTGAAAACCCCTGCGCGCGCCGCGCCATCCGGCGGCCGACGGCGCCCAGGCCGATGAGGCCGAGCGTCCGGCCAAACAGGTCGGCCGTCGTGATCTTGCCCCAGTCTTTCCGGCGGCAGCGGCGGTCGATGGGGATGATCTGCCGGGCCAGGGCCAGCATCAGCGCGAAGGCGTAGTCCGCCACGGCCTCGCTGTTTGCCCCCACCGTGCGGGAGACCCGGATACCGCGGGCGGCACAGTAGCCGAGGTCGATGTTGTCGACGCCCACGCCGTACTTGGCCACGGCCCGCAGCCCGGGCGCGGCCTCCATCACACGGGCGCTCAGCGGATCCACGCCGACGATGACGCCCACACAGCCGGCGATCCTGGCCCGCATCGTCTCCTCGTCCATGATGCCGCCGCCCGGCTCCCGCACAATACTGACCCCGTTTTCTTCTAAATACGCCAACGGCCGCGGGTCGTTTTGGGCAAAAGACCGCGGCGTGATCAACACTCTCATGGGCAGATCCTTTCCGTTTGTTGTATGCGCGCAGCACGTCTTAAGTATAGGTTTTCAACGTGGGTCTGTCAATTGATATTTTTGACAGTTGAGAACGCCGCGCCGCGGACAGTGCCGGCCATATGATGACAAATTATTATCATTATCCGCCAGAAAGTTTTCTTGCAATTTCCAAGTGTTTCCCATATAATGATTCGAGCGTCCGGCATGTATCCGGCCGCCCGGAGGGAGGGAACATACGGAAAGCAGCAGATCAGAAGAAAGAAAAAGAGCAAGAAAAAGAAGAATTTGGAAGGAAGTGTACTATGAAAAAGGGCTTTTCTCTCAAAAGGATTGCGGCGCTGGCGGTGACGCTTGCGACCGTCGTCTGGGCATGCGTCGCCATGACGCTGCCGGCGCTGCCGATGATAAACGCGGGCGCCGCGCCGTTTGAGGCGGAGATCTCGCAGGACGCAGTTGTCGCGCGCGTCACCGCCCCGGGCGGAGAGGCGCAGGCACTTGTGATCCTCGCCGTCTACACAAACGGGGGCGCGCTGGCCCACACGGAGGCGCAGACGCTGGAGACGCCCGCCGGCGTGTCCGTGACACATACCTTTGCGGCCGACCTCGCGGCGTACCCCGCCGACAGCCATACATACCGGGTGTTTTGCTGGGATACGTCATATCGCCCGCTGTTTGACGCCGTGACGCCCGGCGAAAACACCGAGCCGCCCGTCGTCGACGTTCCCCTCTCTTTGACCATTGACACTCCGTTCCCCGACAGGACGACGTCCGGGCTCGTGGACATAACTTATTCCGCCGTGCCCGGCAGGGACGCCGTCATCACGGAGGTGTATTACAGCATAGGCGGCGGCGCGTCGGAGTACCTCTACCTGCGCGGCGACGAACAAGTGAACCCCAAGGGCGTGCTGGGGACGGGGACCGTCTTCCTCACGCCGGGAGAAAACGCCATTGTATTTTTTGCAAAGGATTCCTCCGGCCAGACGGTCAATTGCGCCCTGCCGAACCTGCCCTTCTATGACGCGGGCAGCACCCCGCCCCCCTTTACGGACGGCGACCTGGTGCTCGGTGAGGACGGCGTGAGTTACTTTGTCAAAGGCCGCTTGGTCATCTTTGCCATGACCGGCGTCCCGGAGGAAGACGTCGCCGCGGCGGTGGGCACCGTCGGCGGCGTCATCCGGAGTGTCAACCGCGCCCTGGATATGTACACGGTGGAGGTGACCGGAGACACGGAGGCCGCGCTGCTGGCTGTGGCCGACCAACTGCTGGACGCCTTCCCGGCGCTGTTTGACCTGGTGGATTTGGAATATGTTGAATTTGTGACCACGGAGGCCGGCGCCACGGCCGACCCCTGGTGGGACACCGACCAATGGGGCCTCGACGCGATCCGCGCGCCCGGCGCATGGGAACTGAGCCGTTATATGCGCGAGATCAAGCTGGGCGTGATGGACAACGGCATCGCGTACGCCCATGAAGATTTGCAGATCCCCGCCGCCAATGTCCACAACGTCGGCGCCGCCGACCGGGTCCACGGCACGCACGTGGCGGGCACCGTGGGCGCCATACACGGCAACGGCGTGGGGCTGGCCGGCGTGGCCAACATACGGCGCGACAATCTCTACGGATATGACGTGTTCGCCACCGCGTCGAGCTCGGCCGCCGTGAACCAGGCGGACGGTCTGGCGTGGCTGGTGCAGCGGGGCGTGAAGGTTGTCAACGTCAGTTTGGGAAGCGCCTCCGCCACCGCCGCCGGCAGACGGACGCTGGAGCGGGCCATGCAGAAGCTCCTCGACAAGGGGTATGACTATCTCATCGTGCAGTCGGCGGGCAACGGGAACAGCGGCGGAACCCCCATAGACGCCGACAACGCGGGTGTATTCCGCTCCGTGGCGGACGTCGCGCTGCGGCAGCGGATCCTTCTGGTGGGGTCCACCGACCCGAACGGCGCGCTCGAAGCGACGTCCAACTACGGCGCGCGCGTGGATGTGGTGGCGCCCGGCGTGAGCATCTACAGCACGACGCCGGACAACCAGTACCGGCGGATGAGCGGATCCTCCTCCGCGGCGGCGCACATCACGGGCGTGGCGGGCCTCGCGTGGTCCGTCAACCCCGGGCTGACCGGCGCGCAGGTGAAGGCGCTCCTGAAGGACACGGCCGAGGCCGACGGCCGCGCCGTGGACGATGAACGTGCCGCCGTGTCCCCGGCCAACCGGCGCCGGTATTATCTGGCGGATGCCTACAGCGCCGTGTACAACGCCATCAGCACCGAGCCGCCCGCCCGCGCGGAGGGCAGCTTGATCGGCCGGGTCGTCACCGCGTCGAACGACACGCCCATCCGCAATGCGTCCGTCCTGCTCTTCAAAGAGCGCAATTTTGACAACCTGGCCCGTTCCACGCTGACGGACGCAGACGGCAACTATCTGTTTGAACATCTGGACATCGGCCTGTACAGCCTGCGCGTTTCGGCCAACGGTCATCTGCCCGAAATCATCGAGGTCATGGTGCTGGAGGGCCAGCTGATCACGCTGCACCAGCTCTCCGCGGTGCCCGGCGGCGAAGGCGGGACGCCGGAGGACGGCATCGTCTCCGGCGTGGTATACAACGCGGTGACGGGGCACCCCGTGACCGACCCCATCCACCTCCGCTTCACCCGCGGCATCGACACCCCGCGGACGGAAAACGACCCGGAGACAACGACGGATTCCGCCGGGTTCTTCTCCGTCGCGCTGGCGCCGGGCAACTACACCGTGACGGGCACGGCCGCCGGATATATTTCCAGCACCTTCTACGTGGTCTCTGTGGGCGGCCTCATTCGGGACGGGCAGAACGGCACCATCACGCCGATTTTGGCGGAGGATCAGGTACGCTTTGTCCTCACCTGGGGCGAATTCCCCAGCGACCTGGATTCACACCTGTTCGGGCCCACGCTGTCCGGCACGATGCGGCTCCACACCTGGTACGCCGTCCGCACCCACCACGACGCAGACGATCTCGCCGCCGACCTGGACGTGGATGACGTCACCAGCTACGGGCCGGAGACCACCACCGTCTATCGGCCGCGGGACGGCGTCTATGAATTTGTCGTGCACGACTACACAAACCGCAGCGATCTAAACAGCCTCTCGCTGGTCAACTCGCAGGCCAAGGTGGAGGTGTACGCCGGCAACGCGCTCTTGGCCACATACCTTGTCCCCCTCAACGGCGGCGTCGGCACCGCTTGGTACGTGTGCAACGTCCGCATGGAAGCGGGGCAGATCATCGCCGTCGAGCCCGTAAATCTCATAGTAAACAGCACGTTTTTCCCCTCCTCACGCGTGGAGCCGGATCTTCCGGATGCCAACGGGCAGGACGGACGCGGCTACGGGGACGATGACGACCATGCGTATGAGTACGCGTATGAATACGAGTACGAATACGACGATGGGGACGAAGCATACGAGGTACATGAAGACCTCGATGTGTACGAAGACGAAACGTATGAAGACGAAGCGCACGACACCCCGGATGACGGCGCCGCGCCGCCGGTCCTGCGGAGAAGCGCCGCCCTCGAAACGGCTGTTTTGGAAGAATCCGCGGCGGCGTCTGAGCCGGACAGCCTCCCCGCCGCCGACACAACCGCGCGGGAAGACGACGCCCCCCGCAAAATGACCCCGGCGGAGGCGTACCCCGGGAGATAACCGGCATCAAGCCCAAAATCGCCCCTCAAAGTTCACGCTGACAATCAAAACAAGAAAACCCCGTAAGCATCACAACCGCAATGCTTACGGGGTTTTCTTGCTGGAGCTGGTGAGCGGACTCGAACCGCTGACCTGCGCATTACGAATGCGCTGCTCTACCAACTGAGCTACACCAGCAGAACCTCTCCGGCGCGGAGACCCGCGCTGAAAATTAGTGTACCATATTTTTCGTATGGCGTCAACAACCAATTATCCGCGTGTCGTCACCGGAGGCACTGGCGTTCCTCCGCGGCCTTGGCGTATGGGTGTACCGCGGGGGATGGTATCCGCCCCTATATTTGTCTTGCGCTCTCTGATTGTCAATGGTTATACTGTTTGTCCCCGCCTTTATGGGACGGGGACTGTGGCATTTAATATTGTTGTATCTCTTCTATCGGATATCCGGTGAGGTCTGCGATGGCGGCGTTGTCCATGCCTTTGGCGCGCATCCGTTGGATTATGTCCCGGCGGCCCCGTTCTTCACCCAAGCGCATACCCTCCTGGCGGCCTTCTCGACGGCCCACCCGACGGCCCTTCTCTTCGCCCAAGCGCATGCCCTCGGTACGGCCCTCCCGGCGGCCCTTTTCTTCGCCCAGGCGCATGCCTTCGATGCGGCCGGCTTCGTGGGAGGTGTTTAGGTTGGATTCCATGTCGGTCTGCCACATGCGGCGGCTGCGGTTGATTGCGCGTTCGCGTTCGTCTTGGCTGAC
>JAIRTA010000035.1 GCA_031255175.1 Oscillospiraceae bacterium
GGCAACTGGCTTGACAACATCGTGTTCCGCTCGGGCACCGAACTCACGGTCAAACAGGAAATCAGCTACTCGGGCAAGACGGAGATCTCAGCCGATACGCGCTCCGGTTACGCTTACGCTTTGGCGGAGCTGCGGGGGTCCAGCGCGATTACGCTCTATGACGTGTCGGCGTATTACGACCCGGACGGCGCGGGGAGTTCGCCGGAGGCGGTGCGCGGGCCCGCGGTCGGGCTTGGCGACGGAGAGCAGTGGTACGCCGGGCTCGGTGACGGCGGCGTCATCACATTCAGGGAACTGACGCCGGGGAAGACCTACCGCGTCATCGGCATACCGGAGCTTGCGATCAACGAGGACCTCGGCACAAACATCTACCCCGCGGACGTGCTGGACGAGGGCTACTACAAAGACATCAAAATCGCGTCGGCCAAAGACACGGACGACGCCGTTGTCGCGTCTGTGACGGCGGGGATAGCCGACGACGGGAAGGCGGCATTTGTCATAGTGGAAAATTCCCGCAGTGACGTACAGTACGCGCTGCGCAAGGCGGAGAGCGGCGGGGCTCCCGATACGCAGAACCCGGACGGGAAAGGGGAATGGAAAGACGGCGGCGGCAGTTTGGTCTTCCCGTCTTTGGCGTTGGGCACGGTCTACTACCTCGTCGCGCGGCCTTACGGCTATGCGGAGATCAGTTACGCGGATGCCGTCTACGGGCCGGAAGGGCTCCTTGTGGCCGTGAAGATCGAGACGCCCGGCGAGGGCGGCGGTGCTGCCGCCGACCTCAGGGCGGATCAGGTGGGGCGTGCAGGTGATGGCATGTCCATCACGGTGACGGGCACGGGCGCGGCCAATACCTACGCCATTGTCGATCCCGACACCGGGACGATCGTCAAAACGCTTCCCGGAACGGGTGAAGACATCACATTTTCGGAGCTCGACGCCGCGAAGACTTACCAGGTTATGACAAAGCAGAGTGAGCACGGCGTCTATACGCAGGGCGTGCGCGTGTACCCCTTCCCGGGCGAGATCACCGTCGATTACAAGAACGGCAGGATCCGCCTGCCCGCCGACACAGATACGGAATACGTCATCAAAAATGCCGACAATGACAAATATGCGCTCGGCAGCGCGGACGAGTGGCTCACGGGGGCCAAAAACGGGTACATCAACCTTGTGGACGGCGACGGGAAGAGCGCGGTGTTTGACGCGCTGGACGGGAGCGATGGCAAAATCGAATCCCGGCGCGCGCCGGACGGCTATGTGGGCGCGGCGGTGCGCCCGGCACGCGTCGAGATGTTCCCCGCACGCCCCGCCGCGCCGGTTTTGGAGATTGATTACGCGAAGGAACTGCTGGAACTGGGGACAAACGCTGTGACGCTCGAATACACACTGAACGCAACCGGAGGCGTCTGGGAGCCGCCTGACAAAGTGGAAGAAGACGACGGCAAAATATTGATATTGTTTGCGGACCTGGGCTGGACAGGCGCGGCGCGCACTGTGTATCTGCGGATCCCGGCGGCGGAGGAGCAATTCGCCTCCGCCGTCAAGAGGGTGACAATCAACGCGCGTCCCTCGCCGCCGAGCGGCCTGTCGGCGAAGGTGGAAGAAAATGGAAACGACATTACATTTTCGGGTTTTGATCAGGAGGTGCCATATGACTACGGCGTAGAGAACACAGAGGACACAGAGAGCGGCTGGAAGTACCAGCCCATCGAATACACCGCAATTGGAGGCGGCAACTATACCATTGCCTATAACGCGAACGCGACTTACAGATTCCGCATCTCAGCCGACAATGCGCCCGCTTCGCTGCCCGTGATTGTCAAACCGGTTCCCATCGTGATTGAGGCGGTGGATTTCGGAGAAGCGACTTACGGTTATGAGTCGATCACGGGCCAGGCCGTATCCGTCAGAAATGTCAGCGCGGACGAGTTCCATGTGTCGTTTGAGATTGTGGACGTCTATGCGAGCGAGAATGAGGATGACAGCAAAAACAACTTTACCCTCGGCAACAAAGAGTCCTTGGACTCTGAAGGAGACAGTGAATTGGATATTGCAGCGGGGTCCACGGACAACAAGAGTATTGTTGTCACGCCGGCCACGGGACGCCCCGCCGGAACGTATACCGCCAAAATCAAGGCGACGTACGTCAAAAAACCCACTGAACCCGCCGAACCTGCCGAACCCACTGACCCCGAAGAAACCGTCGAGGCCGATGTCCGGCTCACCGTCACCAAGGCGGAGTGGAAAGGCATTGATGTGGAGATTCCCAAGTCCGGCATCACAGAGAACAGTTTTGACGTGTGCGTCACGAATGCGCCCCCGGGTACGGAGATCTCGTTGCAGGGGGACGAGACCCAATACCGCACCGTTGGAATAGACATCGAGCCGTTCTCATTTTCCGACTTGGACCCGCAGACGGCGTACACCGTACGCGTCGAGACGCCGTACAACGACACGAACCACAACCAATATGTGGGGACGTTCCCCGTACACACCGCCATGCCGCTGCCGAAGATAGACGGTGAGGGTGCCGATATCGATATCGATTTTATCAATGAAATGCTGGTGCTCAGCGGCGGC
>JAIRTA010000062.1 GCA_031255175.1 Oscillospiraceae bacterium
AGCCGCGCGGAGGCGTCGAACGGGGAGACGAAGATCACGTTTGACGCGGTGACGGCATCGCGCGTGCGTGTGGGCATGGAGAACGCGACACCGCACAACGCGACGACGGGCCGGATGCGAATCGTCAAGTTTGAGACATGGGGTGCGGATCTGGCACTCCGGCAGGTGATCTATCATGCAAACGGCGGCACGGGCGACCTGCCGACGGAAGAGCATTTCGCGGGGACAGTGGTGACGCTGCCGACCGCGGACGCGCTGACGCCGCCGGAGGGCAAACGCTTTAAGGAGTGGAACACGCGAAGCAACGGGACAGGCGCGGCCTACGCGGCCGGTGCGCCGCTGACCGTGGCCGGCGCGAACATCGAACTCTTCGCCATTTGGGAGGAGACCGTCATCGCCCTGAGAGCAGCGGTACAGGGCGGTGCCCTCCGGGTGACGCTGTACAACGGGCCCGACGAGGTCATCAAGGGGGTTGCGATTGTGGCCTTCTACAGCCCGAACGGCAAACTGGCGTTCACCGCGACCCGGAACTTCAGCGTCGACCCGAACGGCAGCATGGTCTTTGAGGAACCGATCCCCGCAGATTACGCGGAATATGACTATCAGGTTTTCGCTTGGGACGAGGCATATACACCCCTCTGTGACGCGGCAGCCGACACACTGCCCGCGTGACACGACTTCGCGGCCGTCTCCCCCCTCAGACGGGGGAGACGGCCGTCCCTCCGATGAGGAAACCAAAAAATTACTTTGTTTTCCATATAAAGTAAAATCGAAAATGGGCGTGGGGTTCTAATGAGGGAGGAGACATCTGTGAAGGGTCATATCAAAAGAGTGTGCGCCATCCTTTTGACGGCGGTCATGTGCGTCCCGGGCTTTCCCTTGGCAGCGAACGCCAATGAGGACGAAGGACCGCTGTCGATAAGGCAAGAGGTTAATTTCAACAGCGGCTGGCGGTTTTGGCGCGGCGGAGAGGCGGATGACGATACGCCGGGTACGGAAGTGGCGTACGACGACAGCGGTTCCCGGTGGTATAGGATTTCTCTGCCGCACAGCATAGAATATGTTACGTATGATAACATCGTGGACTACAAAAATATCGCGTGGTATCGCAAAACGTTCAACTTGCCGGAATCTGCCATAGGGAAGCGAATTTTTATCCGTTTCGGCGCCGCCATGCAGACGGCCAAGGTGTTCATAAACGGTGCCGTTGTCAATGGAAAAGCGCACCGTGACGGGGGGCTGACGGACACACCGAATGGTGTTCACAACGGCGGCTTTATGGATTTCGTATTCGACATCACGGAGTCGGGCCTCAATTACGGCGAGGGGACGACCAATGTGATTGCCGTTAAAATCGACACGAGTTACAATGTGAATTGGGCGCCGGGAGCTCCCAATCGCGATTTTCGTTATTTCGGCGGCTTATACAGGAGCGCTGCGCTGATTGTCACAGATCCCGTTCATGTGACAGATCCCATTCACGCCAACAAAGTGGCAAGCGGGGGCCTTTTCGTGCGCACCGATCCGGAGAGTCCGTCAGATCCCAATATCGGAATCAGCAACATTACATATACAAGAAATCAAAACGGGGTGCCGACAGACTTTGCAGGAGATGTAAAGTTTTGGGTGGGAACACACATTCGAAACGATGGAGCGACGGCCAAGACGGTGGCGGTTGACAATTTGGTTCTTGACGCAAACGGAGACGTCGTATTCAGTGGTTCCGCCGGGACACGAGTTCTGAACGCCGGTGAAGACTATCAGTTTACGCAGACCGGCACCATCGTGGGCGCCAAACTTTGGCATCCTTACAGCCCAAACCTGTACACCGTCAAAGCCGTTGTCAGGGCCGATCATGTTGTTGTGGATGAATACACCACGAGAACCGGTTTTCGAACCGTTGTATTCAGGAATGTGAACGACACGGAAAGCAGCAAACTCACGGTCAACGGACAACCCTTTGAGGGGCTTGGCACGAACACGCACCAGGAGATCGGCATGGTCGGCTTCGCCGTGCCGGAAGACGCCGTGAGAGATGAGATCAGAATGATCAAAGATGCGGGATTTGACTTCATCCGGGCGTCGCATTACCCCTATCAGGAGGCCTTTTATGAGGCGTGCGACGAATACGGCGTGATGGTGCAGGCGCCTCTGACGGGCTGGCAGTATTACCCAAGCGTGACCGGCGGCAGTTATGAGATCTTCGGTCTCAGCATGCGGCAGGAGGCTTTAGATTTAATCCGGCGCGGACGCAACCACCCTTCGATCGTGACATGGGAACTGTTCCCCAATGAATCTTCGCTGCCGATCGCGCCCGCGATGGTCGCTTCGGCCAAAGCCGAGTTCCCGACATACCAAATGCTCACCACCGGCAACACAGATGACTACGACGTGAGGTATAACTCCTCCACAGTCAAGCCGTATGTCACATACGAGTTTGGAGACTGGCAATACGGCGGCTATGCCTCCACGACGCGCAGACTGCGTTGGGATTCGAGGGAGAGCAAGCTGAGACAGGCAGTGGCAAATTATCAGAACGCATTGGACAACGCGCTGAATTCGAGAGCCGATTATGTGTTTTATTGGGTGTGGCAGGATTATTCCGGGTTTGGCGTCACAGATCCCGATTTGCCTGTCAGTCCGGGCGGCAACGCCCCGGCCAGTAACAATGCCCCGACGGCGTGTGGTATGGTCGATTATTATCGCATCCCCAAATACGCCTATTACTACGCGCAGAGCCAGCGCGACCCCGATGTGACATTTACCGGCCTGGGCGATGTCCATCAGGGGCCGATGGTGTACATTGCGACACGTCGATTTGATACAGACATGACGAACAATGTGGCGACCGACGTGCCTGTGTATTCCAATTGCGAGCAGGTCGAATTACAAGACGGCGAAGGCCGTGTCATCGCGCAGCGGCGGGGGCCCGATACGCTTCTGCCTCCGTCGGGAGGCCGCAATGGGTACTTGCCGAGCACAGCGGTGAGAGCCACCAAACATCCTCCGTTCACTTTCACCGACATTGGTCTTGCCGAGTACCCGGTTGTTACCGCAGTCGGGTATATAGGCGGCGTCGAGAGGGCCCGATACACCGTGAAAACACCTGCGACGGCGGAATCTCTGCGCCTGAGATGGCAGTCCGGCGACAGGGTGCGGCCGCTGGTCGCAGACGGCGGAGACAAAAGGCTCATCTATATCGACCTGCTGGACACAAACGGCGCGATCAAAACGGACAGCGGTCTGGTTGATACCGCCATGTCTTTTGGTGTGCCGGAGAAGAACGCGACGACGGTCACCGTTCGCGTGACGGGCGGCAACGCGTTGCTGCTGGGCGGAGACACAAGCGTCGACGCTGGGTCACGGGGGTACAACTCCGTCACCGTGACGCCGCGAGGCGGCCAGGTCGCCGTGTGGCTGGTGGCCGGACGCACCGCCGGCGATCACATCACTGTGCAGGCGACAGCGGACGGGTTGGCCGCGTCCAATGTGCTGGAGATCGGCACCGTGGCGCCGACAAAGCTGACCGGCGCCGATGACTTGGGCCACCTTGACGAACCGTATCCGAATCCGACGGACGACTGTCTCGCCACCGGAGGGATTGTTTCGGCCAGCAGCGGGCACGCGGCCAGGGCCAGCGACGGCCACGATGAGACCATTTGGACCGCGGACAGTGCCGCCGCCGGTGAGTACTGGGCGGTTGATTTGAAAAATCGTTACAATCTGACAAAACTGGACATCTTGTGGGCGGAACCCGCGGCCTATCAGTTCCAAGTGCTCTATTCCGATGATGGTATAATTTGGAAAAACTGGATAGACAGGACATACAACACGCTGCAAGAACAGGAATCCGTCTTCACGCATTCGCTCAGCGAATCCAAAGTGGGGCGGTATGTTAAGATTTTGTTCACGTCGGACAGTGCGGCGCCGTTTACCATAGCGGAAGTTCATCTTTTTGGCCAGACGGCGCCTTCCGTCGGAGACACAAATGTGGTCGGAGGAACGGCCCGGTGGGAAGAGGAGACGATGGGTGCCACAGCGGCGGTCAACGGCTGCGACGGGGATCCCAACCGATACGCGACGGCGTCCGACGCAGAAGAAGGCAATCGTTGGATTCTCGACCTCGGAGGATACCGGCTGATTTCCAACATCAACATCATGTGGGAACGCCCTTACGCCTATCCGTACAAAATCGAGGTTTCGAGCGACAACAGGACATGGTTGACGATTCTCAACAAATTCCGAAATACGGCGGCGCTGATCAACACGGTGGACGAGCTGCCGAACCCTGTCCGCGCGCGCTATGTGCGGCTCACGAGTGGTCGGGGTGAATTCCCGATGTCGTTCAGTATGTTCGACGTGTACGGGCGTGACGCGGAAGATCTCGTGATCGGAAAAACATTGACGACGGACAGCGCCGTGTGGAATGGACACGCGACGTTCTACGCCAATGATGACGATCCCGCCACATCCTGGCGCCCGGACGCGGATGGAAGGTATCTGGCTGTCGACCTGGGCACCTCATATGACATCGCGGGCGCGCAGATTGTTTGGGAAGAGGCGGCGGCGCACGAATTTCTGTTGCTCACGTCTGCGGACGGCGTCTCCTGGCGGAAGGCTGCGGAGGGCCGCTCGGACGGACGGACGAAACTGTGTGACCTCTTTGCGCCGGGCGTGCGGTATGTAAAACTGCTAAACGGCGGTCACGGAGGCATCGCCACATGGGAACTGTACGGGGACAGTGCCGTCGATACGGATGTTTTCGGGCAGAAAAATGTGCTGCAAAATCCCGATTTTGCGAGTGAACGCACAGATCAAATCGATGTCCGCGAGAGCGATCCAACGGGCTGGAAAAAATTGATCGGCGTCGACAGAGCGGCCAGCTATGTGGAAGAGACCGCGGACGGCGGCGCGGGCGGTCAGGACAGCAGGTATGCGGTGTTCGCCGGCGCGTCGGAATATTCAGCTTCCCTGTATCAAACGGTGAAAGGGCTCCCAAGTGGTCTGTATACGTTCCGTGCCCGGGTCAAGAGGGGCGCGGAGACGGAGAGATCCCCTTATACGTTGGTCGCCTACGCGGAGAACTACGGGGCGGAGACGATTGTGGAGAACTTGGCGGAACTCGGGGAGACGCCGCCGCAGCCGGACGATGCGTCCGGGTCATGGGGCTCCGTCGTCATACGGGAGATTCATGTGACCAACGGCCAGTTGACCGTGGGGTTCTACGCCCACGCGGCGGCCGGGCAGTCTTTGCGCATCGACGACGTATCTCTGACGCTCACAGACCCGGATCCGCTCCGGCCGGTCTATGACCCGAACGCCGAAGAGTCCTTTGTGAGCGAATTGCGCATTGTCAAAGAACAAGACGCGCTGACGGCCGGCTACGCGGTGAGAAATGTCTCGCCGGACAGTTTTTCGGCAGTGCATATCTTTGCGGCCTACGACAAAAATGGGCGTCTGGCGGAAACAGTCAACGAGACGGTCACGGTTCCGGCCGGAGAGACGGTCAGAGGGAGTTTGCGGATGGAATCCTACCGTCCGGACCACACATATCGAAACTTCCTGTGGGACGCCGCGGCACGCGCGCCGATGTGTGAGGCCGCGACATTTGAGGTGCTCGGCATCTACGATACATCGATCGACATAGACGCCGGCGATATGCTTGCACTGCCCGAGGCGGTGACGGTGTGGTATACGGACTATGCCACGGCAATGGAGCAGGTCCCCGTGGTATGGGATGCCTATGACGCCGGCATGGCGAATCGGGTGGGGACTTTTACCGTCTTGGGCACGGTGGAGGGAACCCAGATGCGGGCCAAGGCTGTCGTGACGGTGCGCGGTGTCAACTTGGTACAAAATCCCGACCTTGAGGCGGCGGTGGGTTGGACGTTCACGGCGCCTATGAACAGGGCGAGCAGCGGCAGCAATTCACACGGCCCCAACCCCGGCTATATCAACTATTCCCAGGCCGGCGCAGGCGCGCTCACCGGCCGCGCGGCACAGTCTTTTGAGAGTCCGCTGCCCGGGACGTATACATTGTCTTGCTGGGTGGAGGGTGTGACCAACGCGACCAATGGTGTGGTGGAGTTGTATATCAACATCAACGGGGCGGATTACGCGCAAGTGCCGATCACCGTCACCGTCTGGGGCGACTGGTTTCACCCGACGATCCAAGACATTCCTATTCCGGCCAACGCTGCGGTGGAGATCGGTGTCAGGGCCTCCAACAACCAGGGCTCGTGGTACCATTTTGACGATTTCCTGTTCATACAGACCCAGTGAGGATATATCTCGCCGCGTCGAAAAACACATGAGAAGATTGCGCTTCCTGTGAAAGAATGGTAAAGTGTCCCTTAGAGCCCTCTCCGTACTGTAGGTTTTGTGTGCAGACAAGCCCACAGTCTCATCGGTCTGCTTGTGCGGCAGGTCGGTCCGCCTTGCGGCGGGGCAGACGGGGAGAAAAATATTTGGCAACTGTAAGGAGGACATACTGTCAATGAAACATCTCTCAAAAAGAGGCGTCGCCTTGCTTGCGGCGGCTGTGATGATCTTTGGGTTGGCGCCGTCTATGCAAAGTCCCGCGCGCGCCGCGGACGGCTACGACAAAGTGGACCCCGTGTTTACCGGAGATGAGTGGTGGAGCGATGAGACTGTTGTGGAGATCAACCGGGAGGACCCGAGAACCATCTTTGTGCCGTTTGACACAAAAGCGGACGCCAAAGCCAATCCCACATACAGTAAAATGGAAAAATCTACCAACAATTTCATCAATTTGAACGGCACGTGGGATTTCCATCTTGATATGCGCACCACCAACATGCCGGCCAATTTTTACGGAGTTGACTATGTAAAAGACGAGAGCTGGAAGACGATCCCGGTGCCTTCTGCGTGGCAGGTCGCGTTCCAGTACGCGGGGGTCTACGGCGATTACCCCATCTACCAAAACCAGTCATATCCCTGGCAGGGCGTCGGCGTGCCCCATACCCCGCCGCGGGTCTCCTCCGGCGTCAATTCCAACAACCCCGTCGGCTCCTATATGCGGGAAGTCTTCATTCCGGCGGACTGGGCCGGCAAACAGAGTTTTATCTCGTTCCAGGGCGTGTCACAGGGAATGTACGTCTGGGTGAACGGGCGCTCCGTCGGGTATGGGGAAGACAGTTTTACGGCCAGTGAGTTCGACATCACGCCTTACATCATCCCCGGCCAGACGAACAAAATCGCGGTTCGTGTCCACCGTTGGACAACGGGCGGCTTCTTGGAAAATCAAGACCAGATCGACACTTCGGGCATCATCCGCGACGTGTTCCTGTTCGCGGCGCCAAAGACCAACATACGGGACTTTACAGTCGTCACCGATCTGCGGACGTTCTCGGAGGACGCCGACGCCGATTTGAATGTTCGCCTCCAGCTTTCCAACCGCTACGGCACCGCCGCCGCGAACTACAAAGTGTCGATGAGCCTGTACGACACAGACGGCGTACCGGTCTTTGAAGATGTGAACGAGACGGTGTCGCTGGCCGCGGGCGAGGAGAACAAAGAAGTCGCGCTCACGCGGCTCGTGACCAACCCGCGCAAGTGGTCCGCGGAGTTTCCCAACCTGTATACGGTCGTCTTCACGCTCTATGACGCAGAGGGGCGGGAACTCGAATCCATCGGTCAGCGGGTCGGGTTCCGCGAACTGCTGCGGGCCGGAGGCGGCTCGACCGTCCGCAATGAGACCGGGACCGCGGCCGACCCCAACCGGTTGCGCATCAACGGTCGGGTTCTTTACCTGAAAGGCGTGAACCGCGGAGAAGTCGACGCTCTCGGCGGCAAGACGATCCCGCGTGAGCGCATGCGCTACGAGATCAAGCTGCTCAAGCAGAACAACGTCAACTCGGTGCGCACGTCGCACTATCCGCATGACCCGTACATGTACGAACTGTACGACGAATACGGCATCTACGTCATGGACGAATTCAATGTGGAGAGCCACAACGGGCGCTCGAACAACATCCCCGGCCAAAACACCACCGGGAACTGGGCAAATTCGATGATCGACCGCGCGAAGAGCACCGTCCTGCGCGACAAAAACCACCCAAGCGTGATCATGTGGTCGCTCGGCAACGAAGCCGGCACCGGCGTCAACCACACGAACAATTACAACTGGACGCGGGCCAACGACCCAACGCGTTTCATCCACTACCAGGGTGACTCGGCGAATCTTTCCGACATGCAGACGCGCATGTACGAGATGGCGGCGACCGAGGGGGGCTACAACAGCAACAACAAGCCCAACATCCCGTGCGAATACGAGCACGCGATGGGCAACGCGGGCGGCGGCCTCTTTGCCTATATCACGGGCTTTGAGAACAACCCCCGCAACCAGGGCGGCTGGATCTGGGACTGGTATGATCAGGGGATCCTCACCAGGGCGGCCGACGGCCGGCTCTACCCCGGTTACGGCGGCGACTGGGGCGAGACGTCTCACAGCAACGCCTTCTGCGTCAACGGCATCGGCGTTTTGGCGAACGGCACGCCGTCTCCCAGCCTGACCGAAGTCAGGGGCGGGTACCAAGACATCAAGATGACTGTAACCGGCGAAGACGCGCTGCGCGCGGGGCAGATTACATTTAAAAACCACGCGATCTTCACAAACGCCAACCAGTACGACTTTGTTTGGGAGGTCGTAGAGAACGAAACCGTCGTGCGTTCCGGCACGATGGCGCTCGATGTTCCCCCGTGGCAACCGGGCGAACTCACGGCGACGCCGTATGTCCGGCATGTGCCCTACACGTTACCGGAGACATTGAAGCCCGGTGCGGAATATTTCTTAAACCTCTCCTTTAGGCTGAAAGAGGACGCGCCGTGGGCCGAGAAGGGTTACAACGTGTCGTATGAGCAGTTCTCTCTGACACTGGCGACGCCCACGGCGGGCATCGGCCTCTCCGGCGTGCCCGCGCTGTCGGACGTGACGGAGACGGACACCGACGTGACCATCACCGGACAGACGGACGGAAAGCCCTTCCGCGTGGTGATCGGCAAAGACACCGGCCTTATCACCGGTTATTCGGTGGACGGCAAGGTGTTGATCCAAAACGGCCCGGTGCCGAACTTCTACCGCGCGCTCACCGACAACGACATCGGAGGGACATATTCTTCTTCGTCGTTCGGCGCGTATATCGGGAACGCGTGGCGCTACGCGGGGCGTGACAAGACGATCCAGGAGTTCAAAGTCATGCGTGTCAACGCGAAGGCTGTGAAGATCACGGTCAGCGGCAATCTGGATTCCCGGACATCGAACCGCAACACCCAGCGGCCGTCGCCCTACAGCATCGAATACACGGTCTATGGCAACGGCGACGTCGTGGTCGGCAACAAAGTGAGCCCCAACCGCGACTCCTATGTGTTGGGGATGGTGGGCAGTTATCTGCAACTCCCGCTGGATTATCACAATGTGGAATATTTCGGGCGCGGCCCGGAGGAAAATTACATTGACAGACAGACAGGCACAAAGGTTGGCCGGTACCGGTCCACAACCGAGGATATGTTTGTGAGCCGCAGCCGCAGCCAAGAGAACGGCAACCGCACTGACACGCGCTGGGTGGCTGTCACGAACGACGACGGGTTCGGGCTGCTCGCTGTGGCCGACGGCGTGATGGAATTTTCCGCGCTGAACCACACGGCCGAAGACATGTCCACCTGGTCATGGACGGGCAGCCAGACCGGCCCGCGCCACCCGGCGGACATCCGGCCGGCGACAGAGGTCACGCTGAGCCTCAACCACATCCAGATGGGCGTGGGCAGTGAGAACTGGCAGCGGGGCCCGTATGGCCAGACGGGGACGCTCGCGTATGGCGACTTTATGGTACGCCAAGACCGGGACTATGAATACACCTATACGCTGCGCCCGCTGTTCCCGGCGCTGGACGCTATGGCCGCCAGCAAGTCGCTGATCACCGGCGCGCCGCTGCTGCGGAGCATCCTGCTGGGTGGTGTGCCGATCGAGGATTTCAACGAAAAGGTGAAGAGTTACGATGTGACGCTCAGCGCCGCAGCGCCGTTCCCAACGGTCAGCGTGGAGACGTATGACGGTGTCACGGCCCAGATCAGCCAGGCGACGGTCGACCAAAAATACGCCGTCATCAACGTGTCTACAGAAGACGAAGAAGACGTCTACGTTGTGAACTTCTCCCGCGATCTCAATTTCCTCATGGGCATCACGCTGGACGGCAGCATTATCGACGGGTACCACTCCATCGTGCGCGATTATTCCGTGCAGTGGCCGGGCAATGTGCCGCTGCCCACCGTCGCGGTCACGGCGGCGGAGGGTGTGAGCGTGGACATCACACAGGCAAACACGGAGTCGATGGAGGCCATCGTCGTCGCGGGCAACGCCTATGGCGACACGCAGACATACCGCATCCGCTTCTTGTTTGTGATGGACTTCGACACGCAACGGCCCGCCGCATGGGGCTCCAGGATCAACATCCAGACGCTGCCGCTCGGGGACGTGAAGTTCTCATCTTACCCCGCTTCGGGCAACCAGAACAATTACTATTACGTGAACAATCCGCCGGGCGGCGTCACCGACCGGGGCGACATTCCGTTTGTCGGGCTCTATCCAAACCGCCGCATCGTGGGGGTCGGCAACGCCACGGGAGATTCCGTTCAGATCGACCCGGCGACGGGCCGGCGGATCTACGTCCACAAAAACGCGGCCACAGGCGGCAACGCGATCGGCGACACCCTTGTCGGCGTCGAACCGCAGAATTCCACGAATATTGCCGGACAGACACTTGTGATGTACGCAAAAATCCGCCCGGTGTCCGGCAGCTTTGCGCTCAGCTTCCGTGACGGTAACGGCGAATGCCGCAATGCCGCCGAGATCTTCAAAGTGACCTTTGCAAACTCGGGGATCCGTTACTCAACCACCACGTCGAGCGGTTCGAACAACGCGGTCTCAGACAACGCCATGACCGCGTGGCAGACAAATCTGGACCGCAGCCGTTACTATGAGGTGTGGCTGCTCGACACGCCCAACGCCCCCGATTCCAACGGGCACAACGTGGCCGCGTATGTCCGTTACACAAACGCCGCCGGCCAAGAGGTTTCATACAGCGTGGCGCGCCGGCAGACCACGGCCTCAGCCACGACGGTGCAGTGGCCCGTCTTTGCCCTGTACGAGGGCAACACGTCCGCCACCGTCCATATCGAGGACTTCAACCTGTATGTGATCAACCGGGAAAGCCCTCTTATCACCTACGATGTGGCGGGCCCCGGGGAGATCGAGCTGCCCGCCGCCGTGAATGAGAGCACACAGATCCAGCTTACGGCCACGGTTGTGCATACGGCCGAGGACAGGATCCCGGTGCCGAATGCGTCCGGCGAAAAATGGGAAATATTGGGACAAGAGAGCTTGCAGGGCGTCTCCATCGACCAGACCGGTCTGGTGACGCTGACAGGTGATTTTGTCGACGAGTACTTTGACGTCCGTGTGTCAAATCCGGACGCGGATTTGCCGTGGCAGCCCGCGACGGTACGGATCCGGGTCAAGCGGCCGGAAACGGGTCTCACGCTTGTGAGAGAGGACGGAAGGGCCGCCGCCTCATTCCTCGCGGTGAATGACGAGGCGGAGGCAAAAACAGTTTACGCCATTTTGGCCGTCTACGACGCCGGCGGCGCGCTGACGGGCTGTCAGGCCGAACGCGTCGAAGTCGCGGCCGGCGGCCGGAGCAAGCTCGCGCTGAGCGCGGCGCTGCCGGACGGAGGCACCGCCCGGGCTTTCCTATGGGACGAAACGTACGCGCCGCTCTGCGAAGCGGCGATCGTTGCGTAATTGTCATACTCCGCGCGTGCGGCGGTGGGCCCGGCGTGCAGGCCGGGTCCGCCGCCGGGCGGGACCGGTTGTGCAGACGGCCCGCCCCTCAAACGGAGATATGGCGCGTCCGCCGCGCCGCTTGCCGCGGGATGTTGCG
Source organism: Oscillospiraceae bacterium (assembly GCA_031255175.1). Taxonomy (GTDB): domain Bacteria; phylum Bacillota; class Clostridia; order Oscillospirales; family UBA929; genus JAIRTA01. The sequence continues at coordinate 11,958 of JAIRTA010000062.1, forward strand.
GCGCGGTGAGTCAAAGAGAGAAAACCGCGGATATAAGAGAGGAGAAGTGAGATGTCAAAAGTGAAGAGTGTGCGCAGGTTGTTTGTCAAAGGTGCCCGGAGGCGGGCCATGGCGCTGTTCTTGGCGGCTGTAATGCCGATGATTTTTTTGCCGTCGGCGCCGCCGGCCCAAGCGCTCAGCGGGAGCGCCAGTTACACGCCCGCGGAGAGCAACATCGCGGGTAAATATTGGGTGACTCCGAGCGCGAGCAGCCGTTCGGAGGAGGCGGCGCTGGCCGTCGACGGAGAGGAATCGACGCTCTGGGCGCCGTCGGCGGACGACGGGGAGACATGGTTTTTGATCGACTTGGGCGGCCGGTACGACGCCGTGCGCAAGACGGAGATCGTCTTGGCGGACGCGGATGTGGTCTACCGGTACCGTTTGGAGGGCTCGTCAGACGGCGAGAGCTGGGCTGTTTTGGCGGACCGCATGAACAACACGCGTTCGGCCGGCGGCTTTACGGACCTGTTTATATATGCGGGCCTTCGTTATCTCAAGGTGACGTTTGCCGACGGCCCGCGGATCGGGATCCGGGAGTTCGCGGTGATCAATTATTTGCGCGACAACATGAAAAACGGCTCCGACATGTCGGAGCTCGGCAGCGACAACAGAAACAGTTACTACTACAACGCGAACAACAACCCGCCGATGCCCGGGTATAGGGGCGGTGTGTTGAACACCTCCGACCCCGTCACGGGGAACAATATCTTCGGTCTCGCGAAAGATCTGGGCTGGGCGGTCAACCGCCTGCGCATCTGGAATTCGCCGACGAACAGCGCGGCCACAAACTGCAGCCCGGAGAACACGCTGAAGCTGGCGCCCTATGTCACGGGGTCCGGCCTTGAGCTTGCGATCGACTTCCACTACGCCGACAGCTGGGCCGACCCTCAGCACCAGCCGAAGCCGGCGGCGTGGAACGCTCTCACGTTCGACGAATTGGTACAGGCCACATACGACTTCACCCACAAGACAATCTCCGATCTTGTAAAACAGGGCACGGCGCCCACCGTCGTGGCCATCGGCAACGAGATCACAAACGGCATGATGTGGGGGAAGGAATGGCGGGACATCAACGGCGCCAGCAACCCGGCGGGGACAGGATATCTGAACGAGTTCGGCGGAGGGATTATTTGGAAATACTGGCACGAGGATGAGGTGACGCCGGAGGAATACCAGCAATATCTGGATTCTTTCGCGCGCCTCGCGCGTCTGGTCGACGCGGGGATCAAGGCGATCCGCGCGGTCGAGGCGGAGCATAAAGTCACCATCGAGACAGAGATCCACTGCGCGTTCAACGTGGTGGAGGGCAACAACAGAGTGCCCATCCCCGAACGGGACCAGTTCCCCCGGGTTATGGAGTTCATCACGCAGATCACGGAGCGCCTGGACGCGATGGGGAGCTACGCGGACCGCATCGGCATCTCCTACTATCCGGATTGGCACGGTTCTTACGCGCAGCTCGAGCGCAATCTGGTGGAGATCAACCGCTATTTGCCCAATACAAAACTCAATATCTCAGAGTGTTCCCCAAGGCTCACGGGGCAGACGACCGGCGACCCCAACCATCCGGCCGGCTTCACGGCGAGCGTCCAGTCGCAGGGAGAGGATCTCCTCGGCATCATGACCATCATCAACAACGTTCCGAACAACGTCGGCCAGGGTATCTGGACATGGGCGGGTTCGGGCCAGGGGCAGTACGGCCCCGTCAACTTCGTGACCTCGGGCACCAACCGGCAGCCGTACGCCTCAATGAAGGTTTTTAAGGACGCCTTTGCGACAAACGCGGTGGAGAGCGGCGTCTACGTGACAACCTATCCGGGGACAGCGCCGGCGCTGCCCGCCGCCGTCCGGGACATCGACGTCGCGACAGGCGCGGTCACCGATGTGCCGGTGCGTTGGGAAGATGTGCCGGCGGAGGCCTATGCCGGCACGGGCGCCTTCACGGTGGCCGGCGTCGCGGAGGGCACCGGCAACATGAGCGCCGTGGAGGCCCATGTCACGGTGGCGCCGGAACCCGTCGTCACCGCCGCCGTTTCGCTCGTGCGTGACGGCGCGGAAGATACGGCCACTTACACGGTGCGCAATGAGACCGCCGAAACCGCCCGGGTGGCGGGCATATTGGCGGTGTACGACGCCGCGTGGCGCCTGCTCGATGTCCGGTCGCAGGTGGCCGAGGTCGCGCCCAAGTCGTCCGGCGAAGTCGTTCTGCGGGCGGCGGACATCGCGCTGGGCAGCAAAGTCAGAGCCTTCGCGTGGGATGCAAAGACGCTGACGCCGCTCACCGCGGACGCCCAGGTGCTTCACACATATGTGGACCTGGAGCGGTACGCGACCTTCCAGGCGCCCATCTCCGTGACACCGATCCCCGAATTGAAGGACCGCGAAGATGACTTCATCCGGGGCATGGACGTCTCGAGCCTCTGGGCGATCGTCCAGGCCGGCGGGGAATATTTCGACATGGACGCCCGGAAGCTGATTGAGGGCGACGAGATCTCAAATGCTCTGGCGATCATGAAAAAACACGGAACCAACTGGATCCGCCTGCGGCTCTGGAATGACGTCACCAAGGCGCCCTCGAGCCACGGCGCCGGCGGCCTCAACGACAAAGATGTGGATCTCATCATCGCAAAGAAGGCCCACGCGCTCGGCCTCAAGGTGCTGCTCAACTACCACTACAGCGACACCTGGGCGGACCCCGGCCGGCAGATCAAACCGACCGATTGGACGGAGATCCCCACGCTGGACGGCCTGTGCGACGCGATGTATGACTTCACGAGAGAGACGCTCCAAGCGTTTGCGGACGAAGGCTGTCTGCCGGAGATGGTGCAGATCGGCAATGAGACAAACGGCGGCTTTATGTATTCCGAGATGCGGCCGGACGGGACATGGGGCAACATCACGGCCGGCCGGCCCACGGGGTCGTCGAACAACGAGGCGAGCCATATTGCGCTGCTCAAGGCGGGCATCCGCGCGGTGCGCGATGTGGACCCGAACAGCGACGACCCGGACAAGCGCGTCAAGGTCATGTACCATCTGGCCGACGGCCACAACATCAGTCTCTACCGGACCAGGGCGGCCATGCTGCAGCGCAACAACGTGGACTACGACGTGATGGGCGCCTCGTTCTACCCCTACTGGCACCGCTCGATCGAGAACATCACGGCGACCCTCACGGCGATGACGACCGAATTCGGCAAGGACGTCGTCATTGCCGAGACGGGCTGGGGCTTCACAATGGATGGCAACTCGCCGTACCCGGGCGGCGCAAACGGCGGCCCGCGGCTCGGCAACACGTTCAACCAGTCGGCGCTCAACACGGCGCGCAGCTATGGGCACGACTATCCCGTCTCCCCGCAGGGGCAGGCCGACGAACTTCGCGCGGTGTCGCAAGTGGTCGCGAAGCTTCCGGAAAACAAGGGCCTCGGCGTGTTCTACTGGGAGCCCGCGTGGATCCCCACGCCGCGGATGGGGTCCGGATGGGCCGCCGGCACCACCCCCATCGTCATGGCCAACCAGGCATACTTCGACTACGCGGGCCGCGCGCTTCCCTCACTCGCCACTTGGAACCGTCTCTTCCCCGGAGAAGGTGACATCGTGATATCCTTGGCGGAGGCCGCCGTCAGTGTCGAACAGGGCGCCGTGCCGCTCGAACTGCCGGCGACCGTCACCGCGGTGTACGCCGACGGCGGCCGGCGGGAGGTTGCCGTCACATGGGACGCCTACGACGAGGCGCTGCTCGCCGCGCCGGGCACCTTCACCGTCACCGGCGTCGTGGCCGAGACCTCGCTGCGGGCCCGGGTGGTCGTCACGGTGGTGCCTGTGCTTGTCAACCTGCTGGAGAACCCAAGCTTTGAGAGCACCGGCGTTTGGACATACGGCGGCAGCGCCACCCGAACAAACAGAGCGAACGAGGCGCACGACGGCTCCTACATGATGAACTACTACAGCAGCGGCGCGAACAATTCGACGGGTGAGACATACCAAACGGTGAACAACCTGGCGCCGGGGACCTACACGCTGACATGCTGGCTCCAAGGGGACAAATACGGAAGCAGCGGCGTATTGGAGCTCTTCTTGGAGACAGGGGAGCAGCGGTACGCGCAGACTGTCACCCAATTGAACGGCTACTTGTCATGGATCCGCGTCGAGCTGGCCAATGTGCCCGTCACAAACGGCACCGCGCGGGTGGGCCTGAAGAATACCCGGGGCGGCGACGCCTGGCTCACCTTCGACGATTTCTCCCTGGTGCGCGCGGGATCCGTATAAATTGATTATCTCCTTCCCTTCCCTCACAGCGGGCGCGCCACAACCCAAAATCTTATTTCGCTGACGTTTTGCGGCAAAAGGGAATAGGGCGTTCGCACACGCAAACGGTCCCCGGTGAACCCGGGGACCGTTTGCGTGTAAGGAAGGGATAAATAGGGACACTGGATTAAAAAGCGGCGAAACGGCGGCCGTAGTCCTGACAGGCGGCCTCGTCAGGGGTTTCCTGGACGATGAGGCCGTCGTCAAAGAGGACGGCGCCCGCGGTTTTGGCGCGCGCCGCCCAGTCGCGCATCCACTCTCCGTCGCCCCAACCGTAGGAGCCAAACAGCGCTGTCTTCTTCCCGGAGAGAGATTTTTCCGCTTCGGCGAAAAAGGGTTCGAATTCCTCCTCCTCCAGGACCTCGTTGCCCATGGACGGGCAGCCGAAGGCGATCTTCGCGTGGCCGGCGATGTCCGCGGCCGACACGTTCGGCACTTCAAATACGTCCGCCTCCGCGCCCGCCGCCCGCAGGCCGGACGCGATGCTCTCCGCCATGATCTTCGTGTTTCCCGTGCCGCTCCAAAATACAACCGCTGTGTCTGCCATAGTGAATGATCCTCCCATCTGTCTGACGCGGGCCGCGCCCGCGGCCCACGTCTCTGTTTTTATTGCCGCGTCGCGGCAATGAGGCATTAATGATATGATATCGCAAGCTCGCAGGCCGGGGACAGCGTCGAAAGCGAACCGCCGCTCGCCATGTGGGCCAACAAGTGGGCCCGGCATCGCTCGTATTCCGAAAAGAGCGCCTGGGCGCGCGTCACGTCGCCGTACACCTTCCAGGGCCCGCTGAGTTTGCAGCCGCGCCCCTTGTGTTCGATGAAGCCGATCACATCCTCCGTCGGGTAGCCGAGGAAGAACCCCACTTCGTGGGGGAAATGCTCCGCCGTCTGAAAACGGCGCTTCAGGCAGGCAAGCAGCGCGGCCGCGCCGCCGTGGGGCGGGTAGCCCAAGCCGACCAGCGCCGCCCGCGTGTCGGGGGTCGCCAGTGTCTTCTCCAAAAGCGGCGGCCGGTAGATGAGGATCAACTCGCGGCCGGCGCGCCGGCACAGCACGTCGAGCGACAGCGCGCCGTCGCAGAGACGAGCGGGATGCGCGCCCCCCGCCACGGACACCGGCAACGGAAACATGGCCGCCGGTTTGCGCCCCAGCAGCACGGGGCCGCCGTGCCGGGCCAGTGCTCTCTCCAGTGATATGTGCATAGGTCCCCCCTGATTCCTTCCGGGCATCTGTATGCCGAGGTTAGATATAGCTAACAATGTAAGAAGATTGTAACACATATGGCGACAAAAGACAAGACCCTGAAAAAATTTTTTCTTCACAAAAGAAAATTTTTCTTGACAAAGGGGTTAGATAGCGCTAATCTTGTAACTGTGAGGCTGTGCTAACCGACACGCGGGCGCGGTGCGCCGGGTGCTCCGGGCCCGTGCCGCCGTCCGCGGATCGGGGCGTTGCGCATATCCCGCAGAAACAGTAGAATATGAAAAAATTGTTTTCCATCCGGGGCGCGTCGGGCCTGATACGCCCCGGTCACTGCGTATGAGAGAGCCTACCTTACCGAAAAGCCCGCGCACACGCGCGGGCTTTTCGGTAAGGTAGGCTCTTGGCGTCCGGAACATCTGCCGCGCGGTCAGAGGAGCGGGGCAGGTCACCGGGACGTCTGCTGCGGGGACATATGCCGGGCCTTCCACTCGCGGCGGAATTTCCGGTATCTTAACAAATAGAGAATCTGAGACACGATGTAGAGCAGGAGGCCGGCGAGGCAGACGAGGAAGAAGGGCCACAAATTGTCGTTGTCTATGAAGTTTTTGGCGGCCCTGTACAGGGGACGGGGGATGAGACCCTGCAGGGGACTGGCGCTGTTCCAGAAGAACATATCCATGAAGGGGTCGAAGACGTCGAAGAAGAGCAGGGCCATGACGACGTTCATCAAAAAACAGAAGATGGAGAAGAACAGACCGGTATTTTTGAGAATGGCGAGAGTCGCCTGCTGGCGCCGGAAAATTTTCCGGAGTTTGAGAGGTTTACCGGGCTTCTG
>JAIRTA010000020.1 GCA_031255175.1 Oscillospiraceae bacterium
CCAGGTGATCTCCGAGGCGGCCGAATCGCCCCGGTCGTTCCAAACCGTGACCTGCCAGTGGTAGCGGGTGCGTTTTGCCAGGGCCGCGCCCGCGTAATACACATTGACCGACGCATCGCTTGGCACCTTGCCCGAGTCCCAGACCATGCCGCCGGCGAGCGTCGGGTCCGTGGCGACGACGATCTGATAGGCTGTCTGTTTCATGTTGTAGGCGTCGGTCTCCATCTGCCAGGAGAAGCGGGGGGTAAAATCATCTATGCCCAGAGGGGTGACGGTATTTTCTGTCTTCAGGGCAACGACAGAGAACGTACCGGCCCCGGAGGGCTCGGCGACCGCGGCGGTGAACACGCTGACCTGGAAAAGCAGCGTCAGCGTCAAGAGGAGGGACGCAAAGCGTTTGACGTGGGTTCTTTGCATGTGGGCGCACTTCCTTTCAAAATTATGGCTTTTTACTATGAATTTGCTTTCGGTGGCGGACCGCATCAGACCCCCTTTTATTATGTGGCCCGCCACGTACAAAGTAAATGAAAAAAAGTAAACAGTTTTCATGTAAAATAGTGCAGATCCATCGACAGTCAAACAATATTCCATTTTTTTCATTTTCTGGCCGGCGCAAAACCACTATTTTCAACATTCTTCCTTTTCCGCGGCAGACCCGGCGCCGCCTTGATTTTTTTCGTTTTCATATTTACACGCGCACAGATCCATGATAAAATATCCCCGCGTTGTCCTATGAAATGTGAAAAATTTCCATTCTAATTTTGAAGACGCGAAGAGAATTCGATTCACAGAAGTAGATTCACGTCGAGAAAGAGAGGGGTTCCTGTTTTGCTGCGCAGACATTATCTTGCCCGCGCACTCTGTTTGTGCCTTCTTCTGACTGTCTGTCTCGTCCCTCTGTCATGGGCCGCACCGGCGCCCGCGCGCCTTCCGGCGACGGCGGAGGAGGCGTTGCTGGCCGGTCTCGAATCCGTTGAGGGAGAGATCGATCTATCTTCGTTCCGGGTCCCCATCTCCGGCGTCGGCTCCCTTTTTGAGCGCGTCGCAAACACACATCCGGAACTGTTTTATTTGGGCGGCGGCTACAGCTACAAGTATAAAAACGGGTATATCGTCGCCCTCAAGCCCGTCTACACAGCCTCCAAAGAGGTGATTGAGGCGCGCCGGCCGGTGTTTGCCCAGGCCGTCGCCAAGGCCTTCGCGGCCGTGCCCAAAAACGTGTCGCCGGCCGAACAGGTGCTGGCCGTCAACGACTATCTTGTGAGCCACATCTCCTATGACTTGACCTACGCCGCCCGCAATGCTTACGACGCGCTGGTGAACCGGACGGCGGTTTGCGAGGGGTACAGCCTCGCTTTCGGGCTGCTGATGAGCCGCCTCGGCATCGAGTGGCGGCTTGTTTCCAGCGCCAAGATGAGTCACGCGTGGAACATGGTGAAGCTGAACGGCGCGTGGTACCATGTGGACGTGACCTGGAACGACCCGATTGTCAAGCGCGACGCGCGATTTTCCGATATGCTCGGGCGCGTACGCCACGACTACCTGCTGATCCCGGACAGCGTGATCAGCGACGCCGCCCACGGCCACACCGGTTGGTCGCCGGACGCGCCCAAGGCCACCGGCACGGCCTATGTAAACGCCTTCTGGCTCAACGTCACAACAGAGATCATCCACGAGGCCGGGAAATGGTATTATATCCCAGCGTCAAACGGCCTGACGCACACCATCAAGGCGTACGATTTCCGCACCGGCTCGTCCGAGGTTGTCCACACGATCTCGGCGCGCTGGAACGCCCGGGGGCGCAACACCTTCTGGGGGCGGACACCCTATCTCGCCCGGCATGGGGATCGGCTCCTCTACAACACGCCCGACCGCGTCTTCAGCCTCCGCTTCGACGGGACGGACCTCCGGGAAGTCCTGGCGGAGTCTCTCACCGGGCTGAACGCGATCTACGAAATGGCCGTCCGAGACGATGTCCTGCACTACCGCGTGTCGGCGGCGCCTCAGGCGGCCGACGTCACCGAAAAACGTTCGGCGCTCATCGGCCCCCCGGCCGGAGGGGCTCAGTAGAAGGAATTGTCTCCCTATGACAGGAGGCGCTCCCCTGCCGGGAAAGCCGTTTTTTACAAATCGATCTCCTGTATGACGAAAGATACGAAAAGCGAAGCCGATATTCGAAGCAATGGTATATTTTACCTGTATAAAGCCGTCCGACTTTCACAGATCGGATGGCTTTTCTCATTGTCAAATCCGCAGACCCGCGTGCAGGGGTCCTACTCGCGCTATGCGGCGGGCGGTCACGCGGTGACTGCCCGCCGTCCGTGCGCTCATATCCTGCGCGGCGTTGTTGACATTAACGAAAAAATGGTGTATAATATGGTTTAAGTGCCAAAAGTCTCGCCTGCCGCCGGCCGGCGTTTTATTCGCCCACAGCCGCCGTTCCACATGGCAATCCGCGTGAGGGTCCCGACCACAAAAAGCCCCGCGAATATATCCGGCATTCGCCCTCGCCCGCCGGGCAAACCCGGCCAAAACCCCAAATGTTTTTGCTGCATATTCCGAAAATCAACCCGGCATTCGGCAGACGCTTTTTGGGCACTCAAATCATATTATAAGAATGAACAACAGGAGGAAGTAATGCTGCAACCGATTCTGCAAACTCATGGGCTGACGAAGAAGTACAAAGAATTCACCGCGCTCAACAATGTCTCTCTGACGCTGCGGCAGGGCGATATTTACGGTCTTGTCGGGCGAAACGGCGCGGGCAAAACAACCTTTTTCAAATGTGTGATGGGGTTGGCAAAACCAACGGGCGGGACCGTCGCCATCGACGGAAAGACGTCCAATTTGAACGCGGCGCGGCGGCGGATGGGGTTTATGATCAACCCCTCGTTTTTCCCGTATCTCGACCCAAGAGAAAACTTAAAATACGCCTGCCACGTGAAGGGCATACAGACGCGGGGCGAGGTGGAACGGCTGTTGAAACTCGTCGGGCTGTCTGATGTAAAAAAACCCTTCAAGTCTTTTTCTATGGGCATGAAGCAGCGGCTGGGGATAGCCGGGGCCCTGTTGGGCTCACCCCCCGTTGTGGTGCTGGACGAGCCGATCAACGGCCTCGACCCGCAGGGCATTGCCGACATACGGGCGGTCATCAAATCCGCCCAAGAGCAGACCGGCGCGACCCTCATCGTCTCCTCGCACATCTTGAGCGAGCTTGACCTGGTGGCGACCCGCTTCGGTTTTATCGAACAGGGCGTGCTGCTCAAAGAGATCACGCACAAAGATCTGCACGATCACACAAAAAAATCCCTCATAATAGAGGTAAACGACGCGCAAAAGGCGGCGGCGGTCCTGCAAGCCGGAGTCGGCGCCGCGGGCACGGTGACAAGCGACGGCCGGCTGATATTGGAGTCCCACCTGAACGAACCGCACCAGATTGCCCGCGCGCTGATAAACGGCGGTATTGAGCTCTACGATCTGCACCGCCAGGAAACCACACTGGAAGAATATTTTATGCGGCTGATCGGAGGTGGGCAGGATGCTTAAATATATTCACGGTGAGATCTACCGGCTGCTTCACAAGAAGAGCATGTATATCTATTTTTCGGTGTTGGCGCTCGGCTATTTCTTTCTGACTCTTGTCCGTTCGAGCGGGTTGTCGACAGGGGCCATTGTCAACGACGCGTTGAACTTGTTTATGATTTTGTCCGTACTGACCGGCGGCTTTTTGTTCTCAGCCGTCTATACCGACGACCTCAACGCGAAAAACTTGATTATGCTTGTGGGCTTCGGCATGAGCAAAGTCAAAATCGTGCTCTCTAAGTTTATTTTAATGACACTGTCCAGCGCGGTCGTTTGGGTGCTCATACCTCTGTATATATGCTTTGTTCACGCCGTGATGGGCCGGCCTGCCTCGGCGGAGATCATCACGACGCTCTACACCTCCGCGATGCCGCACTTTTTGAAGATCGTTGCTTTTGCCGCCGTGTCCGGCTTTGTTGTCTATGGCTCACAGCGGCCGACTTTTTCTATGGTGGCCTTTCTCCTGCTGATCCTTGGCGTTGTGAGCAATTTATTGACAACCGCGGCCAATTTGGAGTTTGTCAATTCCATCGCTCCGAACTTCATCGACCATCTGATGAGCGGCATCGCGCCCCGGATCCTTGCCGGAGTCATGGTGGGCGGATCTTCCTGGCTGCTCCCCCTGCTTGAGTACGTCATATACACCGCCGCCGCGCTCGTCTTGTCTATGTTGGCCTTCCTCAAAAAAGAGATGGAATTCTAAGTTTTACGCATATAAAATTGGGGTGTCGGACATGCGTCCGGCCCCCCAATTTTATGGCCTTTTATGTCTCCCAAAGGACGATCTCTCCGGCGGCCAGGCTCTTCGGGACGTCGATCAGGCGCTGGTTGGCGCTGCCGCGAAACCGCAGGCGGTAGCTGCGCTCGTCCCGGTGATAGCGTCCGTCCACCAGGACATCCGTTTCGGCCAGCAGCCGGTTCCAGGCCGGGTCCTCCGCCGCACGCAGTTCTTCCCAGGTGTAACCCGTATATGTCCAGACGTCCAGCCCCGACGCGCGCGCCGGCCGGGCCAGCGCCGCCAGCGCGTCCGCCTGCAAAAACGGTTCGCCGCCCGAGAAGGTCACACCCCGCAGCAGCGCGTCCGCCTTCATCTCCGCCAGCATCGTCTCCGGCTCCGCCTCCTCGCCGCCGTCCGGCGGCCAGGTGTGCGGGTTGTGGCAGCCCTCGCAGCGGTGGGGGCACCCCTGCGTAAAAATGACATAGCGAAGCCCGGGGCCGTCTACAATAGACTCCCGCAGCCGTCCGGCTATGCGCAGCCCGACCGCCTCTCGCAACCCGCGTCCCCCCTCCGGGCCACGGTCGCCGGGCGGCGAACGCCTCACGGCGGCCGCCTGCCTGACAACCGGGCCATGTGAAAACCGCAATCTTTATCGCAAAATGGCCAGCACGATCCCGTAACAGACGGAAGCGGCCACACCGAAGACAATGACCGGGCCGGCCACGGTGAACAGACGGGCGCCGGTGCCGAGCACAAGGCCCTCACTGCGAAACTCCATAGCGGGCGACACGATGGCGTTCGCAAAGCCGGTGACGGGCACGAGGGTGCCGGCGCCGGCAAAACGGGACAGCTTGTCGTAGACGCCGAGGCCGGTGAGCAGCGCGCCCAAAAAGATGAGGGTGACGGAGGCGGCGGCGCCGGCCTCCTCCTCCGAAAGGCCCAGACTCCCATACAGCGCGAGCAGGCCCTGCCCCCCCGCACAAATCAGACCGCCCGCGACAAAGGCGCAGGCCGTGTTTTTGAAAATCGGCGACCGCGGGCTCCGCCGCTCCACCAGGCGCGCGTATTCTTTATTGGAAATATTTGTCAAAATCGTCCCCCGTTTCGCGTTGTGTGGGGTGTCTGGGTCGTGCATATAAGTGCGCCCCTGCGGACACCCGTTTCATTTTGCGCGAAACGGAGCGCATTGATACGCGCCGCGCGTGAACGGGCGGATTATAAAACGCGCTCGTAGTAGGCGTAAAAAAAGTCTGTGTCTTCGTAGCGTTCCGTCTCCGTCCGCGAGACGAGGCGCCAGTCCGGGGCGCTGTCCAGGTTGGGGAAGAAGACGTCGGCCGGCCCAAGATCGGCTTCGATCTTTGTAATATGGGCCGCCCGGCAGTGCGGAAGCAACAGCTCGTAGACAGACTGCCCGCCGATTACAAAGATCTCACCGCCCTCCGGTGCGCGCAACGCCAGCAGCTCGGGGAGCGACACCGCCTCCGCGCCCGGCAGCGGACGCTCCGGTGTGCGGGTGAGGACCAGATTGCGGCGGCCCGGCAGGCCCCGCCCGCCCGGCAGCGACTGAAACGTGCGGCGGCCCATGACCACCGTATGCCCAAACGTCAGCGCCTTAAACCGGCGCAAGTCGGGCGGCAGAGGCCGCAGCAGGCCGCCGTTTCGCCCGATCCCCCAGCGCCGGTCCACCGCGGCGACCGCTGTCATGTTCGTCACATTTTGCTCCTTCCCGCTCCCGCGCGTGTTGTCTGGCGTTGGTGGGCGCGCACATGGGGTGCGGCCGTACACCCGCGTCCCGTGCGTGATGCCCGGCAACGGCGGGCGCACACATGGGTGCGCCCCTACATTTGCGTCCCGTGTGCGATGTCCGGCGCTGGTGGGCGCACATGGGTGCGGCCGTACATGTTTTGCGGTATCCCGTCAGACCGCCACCGGGATGGCGCTGTCGAACGGGTGATAGACGTAATTGTCCAGCGTGAAGCTGTCTGTGGTGAACCGGTAAAAATCCGTCACGGACGGGTCCGTCCGCAGGGTGGGTGCGGGCAGCGGTTCCCTTCGAAGCAGCGTCTCCACCAGAGGCACGTGCCTGTCGTAGATGTGCGCGTCGGCTATCACGTGCAGAAGCGTCCCCGGCCGCAGCCCGGCGTCGGCGGCCAGCATGTGCAGGAGCAGCGCGTACTGGCAGACGTTCCAGTTGTTCGCGACCAGCATGTCCTGCGAGCGCTGGTGGAGAATGGCCGAGAGCGCGCCGTCGTCCACATGGCAGGTGAGGCTGTAGGCGCAGGGGTAAAGCCGCATCTCGTGGAGGTCGGCGTGGTTGTAGAGGTTCGTGATCATGCGGCGGCTGGCCGGGTTGTGTTTGATGTCGTAACGGAGCCGGTCCACCTGGTCGAAGTCGCCCTCCGGATAGTGGTGGACGATGCCGAGCTGGTAGCCGTACGCCTTGCCGATGCTGCCGTTCTCGTCGGCCCAGGCGTCCCAGATCCGGCTTTTGAGGTCGCGGACATTGTTTGACTTTTTCTGCCAGATCCACAGCAGTTCGTCGGCGGCCGAGCGCCAATATGTGCGCCGCAGCGTGAGGATCGGAAACTCCCGCGACAGGTCGTAGCGGTTGACAACGCCAAACAGCCGGACCGTGTGGGCCGGCGCGCCGTCCTCCCAGCGGGGGCGTACGTCCCGGCCGGTATCCCAAACGCCCTGCGTCAAAATGGCGCGGCAGTTGTCGATGAAGATCTCGTCGGCCAGGCTCATCGAAGGCCCCTCCTCGGAAAAGATCCGGCGCGGCCCCGCGGGGGCGCCCGGTTGGGATCCGGCGGGCCGCCGTCATACGGGGGTATGACGGCGGCTCTTAAGATTTTTCATATGCTGCGCGATGCGAAGCATCGTCACACCGAGGGTATGACGGCGGCTGTTTAAGATTTTTCATGTGCTGCGCGATGCGGAGCATCGTCACACCGAGGGTATGACGATGCCTCCCTCCGGCGTGTTGCCCGGGGGCGTTGGCGGGGGCGTGTTCGGCTCGGTCGGCGTGCCCGCGCCCGGGTCCGGGGTGTTTCCGCCCGGATTCTCCGGATCCCACGGGATATCCGGGTACCACCAGGGGTACTCCGGCATATCCGGCCCGTCGGGCGGGAAGATCCCGTCCGGGAGCCCGTCGGGCGGTGTGTTCGGGTCCTCCGGCTGTTCCTCGGTGAGGTGAAGCGGACAAAAATCGTTTGGCAGCGTCTTTCCCTCCGGCGCAACGGGCCGCGCCGGGGGATAGAACCCCTCCGGCACCGGGCCCACTGTGGAATCCCCGCCCTCTACGAAGTAGCGGATGCGGTAGGCCTCATCATCCACGGAGACGCCGGCCAGGGGCAGGTTGCGCTCAATATCCAGCAGCGCGATCTCCTGCAGGTTTTCTTCCGGGCAGTAGGGCGTGGCCAGCAGTCCGCTCTCGCCGTCCACCTTCACCGCGGCGTGCGCCGGGCAGGGGCTCTTTGGCACGTCGTCCTTGTAAAACACCCCGGTGGCGACCCGTTTGCCGCGCGGGTCCAGCCGGCACAGGTCCGTGGGCGCGCAACCGCTGTCCAGGCAGTAGGACGCCTGGACGGTGTTTTCGATCGTAAAGAATTCTTGGGTCTCCAGGTTCTCGTGCAGCTTGTCCATGACGAGCTTCCAAATGGCCAGCGCCGGGTTTGTGTTGTTTTCGAGCTGTATCTTCTTCGGGTCGTCAAACCCGAACCAGACGCCGCCGCAGTAGTAGGGCGTGTAGCCGACAAACCAGCGGTCAAAGTCGTCGGACGTCGTGCCCGTCTTGCCCGCGGCCGGCTGTCCGTTTTCCAGCCTGGCGCGCGAACCCGTGCCCGCGCGGATGACGTTTTGCAGGCAGTTGTTCATATACCAGGCGTTTTTCTCGTCAAACGCCACGGTGGTCTCCGCCTCGTTTTCGAGCACCACGTTGCCTTTGGAATCGTACACGACCGTGTACGTGCGCGGCCTTGTGTAGATCCCGTGGTTTGGGAAGGCGGCGTAAGCCGCAGTGAGTTCCAGCGCGCTGACGCCGCGCGTGAGGCCGCCCAGCGCGAGCGGCGCGTAGTCTTGGTCCTCCGGCGTGAGCGAGGTGATCCCCAGCTTTTCCGTGAGGAAACCGTACGCGAGCTCCGGCGTCAGCTTGTGCAGGATATGCACGGTCGACGCGTTGCGGGAATTGGTAATGGCGTTCAGCGCCGTGACGCGCCCCAGGTAGCGCCCGCCCGAGTTCCTGGGCCAGGCGTTGTCGCGCCGCTCGGAGAACGGCACGTCGTCGATCACGGAATAGGGCGTGATGATGCCGTACTGCATGGCCGGCCCGTAGACGGCTATCGGCTTGATGGCGGAGCCCGGCTGGCGCGAAGAACGCGTGGCCCGGTTGAGCAGGAGCGCGCCCTTCTTCACGCCGAGGCCGCCCTCCAGACCCAGCACGTCGCCGGTGTATGGGTCCAAGATCACCATAGCGCTCTGCGGCTTCTCCACCCCCTTCACTTTGGGGATGTTTTCTTCGTTCGTAAACACCTCGTCCATCGCGGCCTGCACGTCCATGTCGATCGTGGCGTAGATTCTGTACCCGCCGCCGAGCACAAGCTGCTGCGCGAGCAGCTTGGAGATGCCCTTTCGCTCGACAAGATCCTGCACCACGTCGTTGAAGACCTGGTCTACGAAGTAGGAGCGGTTGCTCTCCGTCTCCGCGCGCCGTTTGGTAGAAAACGTCAGCTTCTGCGCCACCGCCGCGTCGTGCTCGGCTTTGGAGATGCGGCCCTGGACGTACATCTCCTGTAAGATGACCTCCTGGCGGATTTTGTTTTTGTCCGGGTTTTGCAGCGGATCGTAACGGGTGGGGGAATTGGTGATGCCGATGATGCAGGCCGCCTCCGCGAGGGTGATGTCGGAGAGGTCTTTGTCGAAATAGGTGCGCGCGGCCGTCTTGACGCCGTAGCAGCTCTGCCCGAAATAACTGGTGTTGAGGTAATATTCCAAAATCCGCTGCTTGGAATTGTGCTTTTCGAACTCCAGCGCGCGCAGGATCTCGGTGAGCTTGCGTTTGATCGTGACTTCTTTTTCGTTCGTCACGTTTTTGATGAGCTGCTGCGTAATCGTGGAACCGCCGTATGTGGAGCCGTCGGCCTTGAGCTGCTCCAAAAAGGCGCCCACCGTGCGTTTCCAGTCCACGCCCCGATGCCTGTAGAAGCGTTTGTCCTCAATGGCAATGAGGGCCTCCACCATGTGGTTCGGGATCTCGTCATAGTTGGCCCACACGCGGTTCTCCCGGCCGTACAGACTTTCGAGCTGGACCGGCTGTTTGGTGGTCTTGTCGATGTAATAGATAAAACTCGTTTGGTTCAGCGTGATGTCGTTGAGGTCCACGTCCAGGTCCGCTTGCAGATTGTGGTTCACATAGACGACGCCGATCACGCCCAGCATGGCGGTGGTGGTGATGAAGATTAAGAAAACCGTCAAAAACACTTTTAAGACCGCCGCGACCACATGGCCGACCGAATGTCCCCCGTAGCGCAGCGCCCGCTTCGTTCGCTTTTTCATAGGATCACCTCTCTTGCCTCTTCATTATACCACGATTGTCAACCGCTCCGCATGTGGGGATAAAAGTAAACGTTTTGTAAATCCGGGGGGAAAAAACGACCGCAAGGCGGCAAATGTGGTATGATGGGTGGTATAATAGCTTGGATATTGCACCGCCGCGGCGGGCACGCGACAGATCGCGACAGAGTAGGGAGGAACCCAGCATGAGTACAAACGACTCCGGCACGCCAAGCAACACGCGCCGGCCGCTGCTGTTTTCCATCTTCATTTCTCTCGTCCTCATCCTCATGTTCAACGGCGTCATCGTGCCCATGATGGCGCAGCGCACCGTCAGAGAGATCAGTTACACCGAGTTTTTGTCCTCCCTCGACCAAGGTGAGATCTCAAAAGTGAGCTTCGAGCCCACCCGCATCGTCATCACCCGAAAGGACGACCCAAACGGCGTCCTTCTGACCACCGGCCGGCTCGATGACCCGACGCTCCTGCCCCGGCTCGAGGAGGCCGGCGTGGACATCTCCAGCGCCATCCCCAGAGAGAACTCCCCCATCATGAACTTCCTCCTCGGCTGGATCCTGCCCTTTGGCATTCTCTTTCTCTTCGGGTACCTGCTCAACCGCTCTATGGCCAAACGCATGGGCAGCGGCGTCATGAGCTTCGGCAAAAACACCTCCAAGATCTATGCGGAAACCACAACTGGTAAAAATTTCCAAGATGTCGCCGGGCAGGACGAGGCCAAAGAATCCCTCACCGAGATCGTCGATTTTTTGAACCACCCGGACAAATACCTCGAGATCGGCGCCAAACTGCCCAAAGGCGCGCTGCTGGTGGGGCCGCCGGGGACAGGCAAGACCCTGCTGGCCCGCGCCGTGGCGGGCGAGGCCAAAGTGCCCTTCTTTTCTCTCTCCGGCTCGGATTTCGTCGAGCTCTTTGTCGGCATGGGCGCCTCGCGCGTGCGGGATCTCTTCAAACAGGCCGAGGAGAAGGCCCCGTGCATCGTCTTCATCGATGAGATCGACGCGATCGGCAAATCCCGCGACAACGCCTACGGCGTCGGCGGCAACGACGAACGGGAGCAGACGCTAAACCAGCTTCTCTCCGAGATGGACGGCTTCGACCCCTCCAAGGGCGTCGTCATCCTGGCCGCCACCAACCGCCCGGACGTGCTCGACAAGGCGCTGCTCCGGCCCGGCCGTTTCGACCGCCGGATCCCCGTGGAGCGGCCCGACCTCGCCGGACGTGAAGCCGTTCTCAAGGTACACGCACGCGACGTGCGCATGAGCGCCCAGGTCGATCTCTCCGCCGTCGCCCGCGCCACGCCGGGCGCCGTGGGCGCCGACCTCGCCAATATCATCAACGAGGCCGCCCTGCTCGCCGTGCGCGCCGGACGCCGCGTGGTGGAACAGGCCGACCTGTCGGAGGCCGTCGAGACCACACTGGCCGGCCAGGAGAAAAAGGGCAAGGTCCTCTCCCCGCGCGAAAAACGCATTGTGGCTTACCACGAGACGGGCCACGCGCTGGTGTCCGCCTGCCTGCCCCACGCCGAAAAGGTTCACAAGGTGACCATCGTCCCGCGCACTATGGGTTCCCTCGGCTACACCATGCAGGTGCCGGAGGAGGACAAATCCCTCCACTCCAAAGAGGAGGCGCTGGCCCAGATCACCACGCTGCTGGCCGGGCGCTCGGCGGAGGAGATCGTCTTTCAGTCGATCACCACCGGCGCCGCCAACGACATCGAGCGCGCCACCCAGCTCGCGCGGGCTATGGTCACCCAGTACGGCATGAGCGATACGTTCGATATGGTGGCCCTCGAGACCGTTTCGAATCCCTATCTCGGCGCCGCCCCCCTGCGCAACCACTCGGAGACCACCGCGGCCCGCGTGGACGAGGAAGTGAGTTCCCTGATCCGCGTGTGCCACGAGCGGGCCCGGGAGATCCTGCAAACGCACCGCGACGGCCTGGACGCCATCACCGCCGTCCTGCTCGAAAAAGAGAGCCTCGACAGCGAAGAATTCGCCGCCCTCTGTGACCGGTACGTGACAAAAGCACCAAAAGCCGACGACTGATGATGCCGCCGCCAAAGGCGCGCCCCGCGCGGGCGCGCCTTGTTTTGCGCAAAATGGGACATGGCCGGCGGGTGACGGCACAATATATTGTGTCCTTTGATTCAAATAACAAATTTTCAAAATTTGGTAATTCTTTTTTGTCACTATGCGCTAAAGGTGCAGGGGTGAAACACGATATTAAAGTTGAAGAACCATACTCTGCGCGCACGGACGGGCTGTGATAAAACCAAGCTGCTTGGGTTGCTGGCACGGCCCGCTTGGGCTGTGAGCACAGCCTGCTTCGGGTCTTCGAGGGGAGGTTTCGCCGCGATGTATACGCCGCAGATCCCGCCGCAGTCCCAAAACCGCCCCGCGCGGGAACGGCCGCGGGTCGAATCTGTCTCCCGCCCCCGCGCCGATTTCGGCGACGCCCGGCGCACCGCCGCCCAGCGCGGCGTCAGGCTGCCGGTGGCGCGGGACCACCTCAACATCACCGACGAGACCCGGCTGCGCGCCGAGTACGCGCTCAGGCTGACGCAGGAGGCCAAGCGGCTGCAACAGGGCCAACACCGGAGCCCCTCGCCGGACGACACGGCGCGGGCCTATGTGTCTCTGCTGGATGACATCCGCGCCTCCTTTCGCCCGGATACGGACTCCGCGCCGCTGCACATCCACCTGGACGCGCTGCGCGGCGCGTGGGACGACGTGCTGACAACGCTGGCGCAAAAGGCCGCGCTGTGCCTCGGCGCGGCGGCCCGGCAGGGCGGAGCGCGCGCCGGCTTCGACCGGTCTCTCGCGGAGGCCCATCACCTTTTCGCCGCCCGCTTCTGCGCGCTGTACCCGGCCAACGGCGTCGAAAGGGCTCTCGTTCTGGCCAAAGAGGGCCTGGCCCATTCCGCCGCTTTTGACCGGAACGGCGCCGTATGACGGCCTCTCGTTCTCACACACAAAAGCAACGCGCCCGCCGAAAGCCCGGAGGGGCAAGATAAAATAAAACCATCAAAAGCCTTCGGAAGATTCAATTCCGAAGGCTTTTGACAGATTTTCCTGTAAGACACCGGCGGCTTTAGAGTTGCGAGATCACATCCGCGTACTGACTCGGCTCGATCCCCTTTGCTTTAAGAACCGCGTACAGCTCACCGAGTTGCTTCTTTTCCTTGTCTTTGTTGATCTCTTCCCGACGGGCCAGCAGATCTTTTCTCTTGGCCTGCAACTCTTTGATCTTTTCCTCAACCTTTTCAATTTGCTCATCAACGGACCAACGTGCCAAATCACTCACCACCTTTCAAACTTATTTATATTCTCTATGGTAGTATAGATCGTCGAAGAAGTCAATAGTATAAATGAAAAAATTTTTTCTTACCCCCATAAAAAAATATCGCGCCGGCGGCGCGCGCCTCTGAAATACTGTTCTCCCCCCGTCGGCGGCGCGGCAAAAAATAGGCCCGATATTCGGGCGCGGCAAACAAAAGCGCCCGGCCCCCGAGGCACAGACGCGCGCGCTCCCGTCGAACCGAAAGCGCGCGCGTCTGTTTTCTCTCTATATAAAATCTGCTATAAAATCTGCTTACACGATGCCTTGCAGCGTCATCGCGGCGGCCACTTTGAGGAACCCGGCGACGTTCGCGCCGAGCACCAGATTGTCTTTTGCGCCATAGCGCTCCGCGGCCGCGGAAGACTGGGTGTAGATGTTTTTCATAATGCCCTTCAGCTTCTCGTCCACCTCGTCAAAGGTCCAGGAGAGACGCATGCTGTTTTGCGACATCTCCAGCGCCGAGACCGCCACGCCGCCGGCGTTGGCCGCCTTGCCCGGCGCGAAGAGCACGCCGTTTTGCTGCAAGATCTCCGTGCCCTCAATGTCGGTGGGCATATTGGCGCCCTCGCCCACGGCGACGCATTTGTTTTGCACCAGCAAACGCGCGCCGTCGGCCCGCAGTTCGTTTTGCGTCGCGCACGGCAGCGCCACATCACACGGCACCGACCACACGAGACCCTCTTCGTGATATTCAGCCTTCGGGCGGACGTTCAAGTACTCGCGGATCCGGCCGCGCCGCACTTCTTTGATCTCCTTGACGGCGGCCAGGTCGATCCCATCCCCGTCAAAGATCCAACCGTTTGAATCGCTCATTGTGAGGACCTTGGCGCCCAATTTCGCGGCTTTCTCCGCCGCGTAAATGGCCACGTTGCCCGACCCGGAGATGACGACTTTCTTGCCGTTTAGATCTTGCCCTTTGGCTTCCAGCATATTGCTCACAAGGTAGACAAGCCCGTACCCCGTGGCCTCGGTGCGCGTCAGAGACCCGCCGTAGGTGAGGTCTTTGCCGGTCAGTACGCCTTCATACAGCCCGGTGAGGCGCTTGTACTGCCCATACAAAAAGCCGATCTCGCGGCCGCCCACGCCGATGTCGCCGGCCGGCACATCGGTATCGGCGCCAATGTGACGGAAAAGCTCTGTCATAAAGCTCTGACAGAAGGCCATGACCTCCCGGTCAGACTTTCCCTTGGGGTCGAAATCGGAACCGCCCTTGCCGCCGCCGATGGGCTGGCCCGTCAGGGAATTTTTGAAGATCTGCTCAAACCCAAGGAATTTGATTGTGCCCAGTTTGACGGAGGGATGGAAACGCAGCCCCCCCTTATACGGGCCCAACGCGCTGTTGAACTGCACACGGAAACCGCGGTTTACCTGCACCTGCCCCTTGTCGTCCACCCAGGGCACGCGGAAGATGATCTGCCTCTCCGGCTCCACCAACCGCTCGAGCAGCCCGCTCCGCTGATAGGCCGGGTTTGCGTCAAAGACCGGCTGCAACGTCGGCAGCACCTCACGGATCGCCTGATGGAATTCTTGCTCGCCCGGATTTTTCTCGATGGTCTTTGCCAGCACTTCACTGGTATAGGACATCTTTCGTCACTCCCCTGTATTTGATTTGCGCGTTCGTCTCTCTTCGTCTCGGAGAACCCGGCGTCACATCCGGAAGAGGACGAATCTCCCCGGCGAACGCCGCTGCCTGCGCGGGGACAATTATACTTCACGCGGCGGGCTTCTGTCAATTCCCGCAACCGGTATTTTCTTCCGATTTACAAAAATCCCCGCCGCCGTCGCCCGCCGCCAGCCAAATTCTGACCTTTTTGTTGTATTTTGTATCATTTGCCACACAAAAAGCGCGGCGGCCGCAAATGTGTTGTATGTGTCTCCAGTTTGTCTAGAAAAAGTCAATCGTTTTGAACCCATTTGCAATCTTTTTGAGGCAAAATTATGGATTTCTCTTGCATTTTCATACAGAAAGCATTATAATGACACTCGAGGATTTTCTGGGAGGTTGGTTGTATGACCTATCAAAAAAAGACCATTGAAGACATCGACGTGTCCGGGAAGCGCGTCTTGGCCCGATGCGATTTCAACGTGCCGCAAGATGACGCCGGCGCCATCACAGACGACAAGCGCATTGTGGCGTCACTGCCCACGATCCGCTACCTCATCGACCACGGCGCGCGCGTCATTCTCTGTTCCCATCTGGGCCGGCCCAAGGGGAGCGTCAACCCGAAGTATTCCCTGCGGCCGGTGGCCGCGCGCCTGAGCGAACTGCTCGAAAAACCCGTCGTCATGGCCGGCGACGTCATCGGACCGGACGCCAAAGCCAAAACGGCGGCGCTGCAAAACGGCGACGTCTGCCTGCTCGAAAACGTGCGCTTCCACGCGGAAGAAGAAAAAAACGACGCCGCCTTTGCAAAAGAACTCGCCTCGCTGGCCGAGATCTACGTAAACGACGCCTTTGGCACCTCGCACCGCGCCCACGCCTCCACAGCCGGCGTGGCCGACTACCTGCCCGCCGTGTGCGGCTACCTGATCGGCAAGGAGATCAGCGTGATGGGCACGGCGCTCTCCGACCCCAAGCGCCCGTTTGTGGCCGTGCTGGGCGGCGCCAAGGTCTCCGATAAGATCGGCGTCATCAGCAGCCTGCTCGAAAAGGTGGACACGCTGATCATCGGCGGCGCTATGGCCTACACCTTCCTGCTGGCCAAGGGCGCGTCGGTCGGCACTTCCCGCGTCGAGGCGGACAAGCTGGACTACGCCCGCGAGATGATCCAAAAAGCGGCCGACAAAGGCGTGCGCTTTTTGCTGCCCACCGACAACGTATGCGCCGACCGTTTCGCCGCCGACGCCGCCCCCGTCGTCTGCAATTCTATGGCCATCTCGGCCGGCTACATGGGGCTTGACATCGGCCCGGAGACCGTCGGAGCCTACACCGGGGCAATCCGCGGCGCCGGCACCGTGGTCTGGAACGGCCCTATGGGCGTGTTTGAGTTCGACACCTTCGCCGAGGGCACCCGCGCCGTCGCGCAGGCCATTGCCGACAGCGGGGCCATCAGCATCATCGGCGGCGGCGACAGTGCCGCGGCGGTGGCGCAGCTCGGCTACGCCGACCGCATGACGCACATCTCCACCGGCGGCGGCGCCTCTCTGGAATTTTTAGAGGGCCTCGCGCTGCCGGGCATCGCCTGCCTGCTTGACAAATAAAACGCGCTTCCGGTACCCCGAATCACTTTTCATTTTTTCTTGTACCGGCCGCGCGCTTGTTTTCGCGCCCCGCCATACTTCGGCGCGCCCGGGTATGTCCGGGCCGCGTCGCGTTCGTCGTCAGAGGAAAGGAGAAAACTATGAACAGAAGATATCGCAAGACCATCATCGCCGGAAACTGGAAAATGAACAAAACGCCCTCCGAGGCGCGCCAGTTGATCGACGAACTCAAGCCGCTCATCTCCAAAGCCAAATGGTGTGAAGTCGTTCTCTGCGTGCCCTATGTCGATATTCCCGTCGCCCTGCGCGCGCTGAAAGACTCCCGCATCGCGGTCGGCGCCCAAAATATGCATCACGAGGAGTCGGGTGCCTACACAGGCGACGTCTCCGCCTCCATGCTGAAAGACCTGGGCGTCAAATACGTCATCATCGGCCACTCGGAGCGCCGCGCCTACTACCACGAGACGGACACCCTCGTAAACCAAAAAGTGCATCTCGCGCTGAAGACGGGCCTGCGCCCCATTGTGTGCGTGGGCGAAACCCTCGAGCAGCGCGACCAGGGCGTCACGCTGGACCTCATCACCGTGCAGGTCAAGGCCGCGCTGAGCGGTGTGTCCGCGGAGAAGCTGCGCCAGATTGTCTTCGCTTACGAACCCATCTGGGCCATCGGCACGGGCCGCACCGCCACGTCCGAGCAGGCCGGCGAGGTGGGCGCGTCGATCCGCACCACAATCCGCAAGATGTACGGCGCGCGGGCCGCCCGGTCGGTGACGATCCAATACGGCGGCTCGATGAACGCCGCCAACGCCCACGACCTGCTGGCCCAGCTCGATGTGGACGGTGGGCTGATCGGCGGCGCGTCTCTAAAGGCCGCCGACTTCGCCGCCATTGTGCAGGCCGCCAATCAGTGACGCCGGCGCCTGTCATCTGAGATTTGAGGTAACAATGTTGAAAAAAACCGTCGCTCTTGTCATTATGGACGGCTTCGGCCTCGCGCCGGCCTCCGCCGGCAACGCCATCGCCGCGGCCGCCACCCCGTGTTTAGACGCGCTCTCGGCCGGCTGCCCGCACACGCAGATCCAAGCCTCCGGCCTCAACGTCGGCCTCCCGGACGGGCAGATGGGCAATTCCGAGGTGGGACACACAAACATCGGCGCCGGCCGGGTGGTGTATCAAGACCTCCCCCGCATCTCAAAGGCTGTCGAAGACGGGAGTTTCTTTGAAAATCCGGCCTTCACCGCCGCCGTCGACCACTGTTTGGCGCACGGCACGGCGTTGCACCTCATGGGCCTTCTGTCGGACGGCGGGGTGCACAGCCACAACACGCACACCTGGGCCTTTTTGGAGCTGGCGCGCCGGCGCGGCCTCTCGAACGTCTTCTTGCACTGCTTTTTAGACGGGCGCGACGTGCCGCCCGATTCGGGGCTGCGCTTTGTTGAAGAGGCGGAAAAACACTGCCGGGAGACCGGCGCGCGCATCGCCACCGTGATGGGCCGCTACTACGCAATGGACCGCGACAACCGCTGGGAGCGCGTGGAGCGCGCCTACGCCGCCATCGTATACGGCGAGGCGCCCCTCGACCCGGACCCGGCCGGCGCGGTGGCCCGCTCCTACGAAAAAGGCGTCACCGACGAGTTCATGGAACCGGTCATCTGCCTGCGGGGCGCCGAGCTCTCTCCCAACGACGCCGTGATCTTTACAAACTTCCGCCCGGACCGCGCGCGTGAGATCACGCGCACATTGGTGGACCCGGACTTCTCCGGGTTTGCCCGGCGGTCCTTTTTCCCTCTGTTTTATGTCTGTACAACCCAATACGACGCCAAGATGCCCAATGTCCGCGTCGCCTTCGGGCCCGAGACGCTGACAAACACGTTTGGCGAGTACCTCAGCCAAAAGGGACTCACCCAGCTCCGCATCGCCGAAACGGAAAAATACGCCCACGTCACCTTCTTTTTCAACGGCGGCGTGGAGACCGTCTACCCCGGTGAGGACCGCGTCCTCATCCCCTCCCCGAAGGTGGCCACCTACGACCTGCAACCCGAGATGAGCGCCTACCCCGTCGCTGACGAGGCTGTGTCGCGCATCCGCAGCGGGATGTACGACGCGGTCATCTTAAACTTCGCCAACTGTGACATGGTCGGGCACACCGGCGTCTTCGACGCCGCCCGGCGGGCCGTGGAGGCCGTGGACACCTGCGTCGGCCGCGTCGCCGAGGCCGTGGAGGCCGTGGGCGGTGTCATCCTGATCACCGCGGACCACGGCAACGCCGATCAGATGCTGGAGGCGGACGGCCGTTCTCCCTTCACCGCGCATACGACAAACCCGGTGCCGCTCATTGTCCGCGGCGGCGGCGTCACGGCGCTGCGCGAAGGCGGACGGCTGTGCGACCTGACGCCCACGATGCTGGACCTGATGGGCCTGCCGCAGCCGGCAGAGATGACCGGGCGGAGCCTGGTCAGATAAAGATCTGTCAAAACCGGCCGGCTCCGGCGCGGCTTTTGATTTCCGTTTCCCCATGAAATTCCGTGAAAAGGTAAATTTTACCAAATATGATTGTGAGGAGTGTACACATGAAAAAGATCATCGAGATCGTCGATATCATCGGGCGCGAGATTTTAGACTCCCGCGGCAACCCCACGGTGGAAGTCGAGGTCTTTGTAGAAGACGAGAGCGGCACCAGTGTGGGCCGGGCGGCCGTGCCCTCCGGCGCCTCCACCGGCATCTTTGAGGCGTGCGAACTGCGCGACGGCGACAAAGACCGCTACCTCGGCAAAGGCGTCTCCAAGGCCGTTGAGAACGTCAACACGGAGATCGCCGACGCGATCATCGGCTTCAACGCGCTGGAGCAGGTCGAGATCGACCGCACCCTCATCGCGCTGGACGGCACGCCGAACAAATCCCGCCTGGGCGCCAACGCCATCTTGGGCGTGTCGCTGGCCTGCGCCAAGGCGGCCAGCGAAGCGCTGGGACTCTCTCTCTACAACTATATCGGCGGCGTCAACGCCAAGACGCTGCCCGTCCCCATGATGAACATCTTAAACGGCGGCGCGCACGCTTCAAACAACGTTGACATCCAAGAGTTTATGATCATGCCGGTGGGCGCCGGCAGCTGGAGCGAGGGGCTGCGCTGGTGCGCCGAGATCTTCCACAGCCTCAAAAAGCTCCTGTCTTCGCAGGGTCTCACCACCGCCGTGGGTGACGAGGGCGGTTTCGCGCCCCACCTGAAGCGGGACGAAGACGCGCTGATCGCCATTGTCGAGGCCATTGAGGCCGCCGGCTACAAGCCCGGCGACGACTTCAAGATCGCTATGGACCCCGCCGTCAGCGAATGGTACCGCGAGGACGGCACCTACTTCCTGCCCAAGGCCAAGAAGACGATGACCCGCCAGCAGATGGTCCGCATGTGGAAGAACTTCGCGGCCAAGTATCCCATCATCTCTCTGGAGGACGGCATGGCCGAGGACGACTGGGAGGGCTGGAAGATGCTCACCGACGCGCTCGGCGACACAATCCAGCTCGTGGGCGACGACCTCTTTGTGACGAACGTCGAGCGCCTGAAGAAGGGCATCGATCTCGGCGTCGCAAACTCCATCCTGATCAAAGTCAACCAGATCGGCAGCCTGACGGAGACGCTGGACGCCATTCAGATGGCCAACCGCGCGGGGTACACGGCCGTCATCTCCCACCGCTCCGGCGAGACGGAGGACACCACCATCGCCGACATCGCCGTGGCGCTGAACGCCGGGCAGATCAAAACCGGCGCGCCGTCCCGCACCGACCGGGTGGCCAAGTATAACCAACTCATCCGCATCGAAGAAGAACTGGGCGACAGCGCCCAATTCCCCGGACTCGACGCGTGGTTCAACCTGAAAAACAAAAAATGATTCTTCCCTCCAAACGGAAGGGCCCGCACGTGCAATGCGCGTGCGGGCCCTTCCGTTTGGAGGGAAAGATATAATCTCACACAACCGGGACAAACTGCGTTCGCAGGGCGCGCCCGTCCACTTCGACCAGGCCGTAGGTGGCGTGCCCAAAGCAGGGGAACCCGAGACTGCCGGGGTTGAAGAGAAGCACACCGTTTTCTTCCTCGCAAAAAGGCACATGCGTGTGCCCAAACAGGGCCGCCCGGGCGCCGGCTTCCCCCGCCGCCGCGGCCAGAAGGCCCGTCGTGCGTTTGACGCCGTGCAGGTGCCCGTGCGTCAAAAAAAACGTCACGCCCTCCACCGTCAGCATCCGGACCGTCTCGCCCCCGGCGGTCATATCGCAGTTGCCCTGCACCGTGACCGGCTCGGGACTGCCGGGCGGCAGAGACAGGGCGCGTATATCGCGGGAAAAATCCCCCAGGTGGATGATCAAATCGGCCGGGCGGTTCTCCACCACGGAGCGCATGCGCTCCAAATGACCGTGTGTGTCGGAAAATACCAAAATACGGGTCAATGGTCACGCCCCCGTTCCAAAAACGGCCCCCGCCGCATATTGTTATAACAACGAACTGTCGGTTGTTGTCGTCATGTTCGATCTCAAGACACAAAACGGAGGCGAGACTATGGACAAGGCGTTCCCTCTCACACCCGACGCGCTGGGCGCGCTGTTTCGCGCGGCGCGCGCGCCCAGCGGCGGCGCGGCAACGCCGGAGACGCCGGCGCCCGAACCCAAACCGGCCGAACCGGCGGACAGCGAAGCCCGCACCCCCGCCACGGTTCTCCTGGCGCTTCTCGACGCCTGCCGCGAGGCCGGCGGCGCGTCAGGCGACAGCGAAGCCCTGCTGCTCGCGCTGCGGCCCTACCTGCGCCCGGAGAGACGGGCCCAGGTGGAACGGGTCGCGGAGCTCGTCCGTCTCGCCCGCGCGGTGTACGGCGGGTACCAAACGACGTCCGGAGGCGAAGAACATGCATAGCCGTTACCCCGAGACACCCGCGCGGGCCGCTATGCCCGACGCCGAGGCGCACCCGGCGCCCTCCCGCGCCCCGGCCGCACAGACCCCTGCCCCGACACCTCAAACCCGCGCCGGGCGGGACGCCGGGGACATTTTGCTGCTGCTTGTCACGCTGTATCTGTGCCTCGAGAGCGACAGCGACGAGATCCTCGTCCTGCTCGCCCTTCTCCTGTTCGCCGGGCTGTAAGCGCACCCCCGGGGAGACCGGCGGGATCCGGCGGGCAGGTTCTATTTGTCAAAATTTGGTATTTATTGGCATTCGATTGTGCGCCGTAAATCCTCAGTCCAGATTCATCACAAGCTGGGTGTCCGGCAGACGGAACATCTCGTCGGACGGCCGGTACAGCTCCACGGACTGGAGCACGCAGCTGTATTTCAAAACCCCGTCCTGCGTCTTCTCCATGCGGAGCAAAAAGCCGTTTTCCAGCGAGATCCACCATGCGTGTACATAGCGGGACCCGGCCGCCTGTGACTCGACGAAGATGCAGGGCTTGTTCTCCCACACGAGATAGGACGCGGAGAGGATCTCCTCGGGGTCGCAGGTGAGCAGCGGCTCGTAGACGGCCAAACCGGCCTCATCCTCCACGCTGACGTTGCCGCGCGCCGTCGGATGGTACGGCCCCCCTTGCGGCGCCCAGAGGAAGACGCGTGTGCGGCCCGTGAGCAGATTGGCGGACAGCCGGCGTTCGACGTCGTAGATCTCCGCCCGGGTGTAGTCGTCCGCCGCGAACACGCGCCGCTCCAACGGGCCCGACCCGCCCCCGTCCCAAAACCACTCTATCTGCCAAACGCTGCTGTACTCGGGCGGCCTCTTCAGCTCGGAGAGGATCTGCTGGGCGTTGGCACGGTTGATGTCCGCCGCGAAGGCGGGCGGGGAAACGGGGGTCGGCGGCGGCGGAGAGGCGGGCGGCACGGCGCCGGAGTTCGACGGCGACGGCTCCCAGGCCGGCGGGGGTGACGGCAGGACAATCGTCCCCGGCCCCACCTCCGCCGGGGCGCGGAAGAGATACAGCGTAACCGCGACCAGGGCCACCACAATGACCACCGTGGGCAGCAACACGGGCAGCAGCACGCCCCGGGGCCTTCTTCGTCTCCTCAAACCGATTCGCCTCCCGCACCGAATACGTCCGGCGGCGCGGCGCGCATACCGTAGTGGTACAAAACGGCCTCGACAATCCGCCGGCAAGCCTCGCCGTCCCCGTAAGGGTTGACGGCCTTTGCCATTTTTGTATGTTCCGCCGCGTTGTCCAGCAGCATCGCGGCCGTGGCCACAATGTCGCGCCTGTCCGCGCCCACCATGCGCACGGTGCCCGCCTCCACCGCCTCGGGGCGCTCCGTCTCGCGGCGCATCACCAGCACGGGGCGGCCCAGCGCGGGCGCTTCCTCTTGCAGTCCGCCCGAATCGGTGAGGATAAAGTGACAGCGCGCCATGAGATTGTGCAGTTCGTCCACCGGCAGCGGGTCGATCAGATGGATGCGCGGCACATGGTCGAGGATCCGGCTCGCCGGCTCCCGGACCGCCGGATTCAGATGCACCGGCAGCACAATGTGGATGTCTTGATAACAGGTGGCAAGGTCGCGCAACGCCCAGAAGATGTTGACGAACCCGTCGCCGTAATTTTCCCGCCGGTGGGCGGTGACCAAGAGCACGCGCGCCTCCGGCGGCAGGTCGGCGAGCGCCGGCGTCCGGAAGGCGTAGTCCTCCCGCACCGTCAGCCGCAGCGCGTCGATGACCGTGTTCCCCGTGACAAAGACGCCGTCTTCAATGCCCTCGCGGCGGAGGTTCTCCCGGTTTTGCGCCGTGGGGCAAAAATGCAGATCGGCCAGCACGCCCACCAGGCGGCGGTTGACCTCTTCCGGGTAGGGCGCGTATTTGTCGCCCGTGCGAAGGCCCGCTTCCACGTGGCCGACCTTCACCTTGCGGTGGAAGGCCGACAGCGCGCCGGCCAGGGTGGTTGAGGTGTCGCCGTGTACCAAAACAAGGTCGGGGCGCGCCTCGGCCAGCAGCGCGTCCATGCCGGTGAGCGCCTTGGTTGTGATGGTGGAGAGACTCTGGCTCTCCTCCATGATGTTCAGGTCATAGTCCGGGGTGATCGAAAACAGTGCCAACACACTGTCGAGCATCTCCCGGTGCTGCGCGGTCACGGCGCAGCATGTCTCCACGCCGGGGGTCCGGCGCAGAGCCAGCACCAGCGGTGCCATTTTCACCGCCTCGGGACGGGTCCCGAAGACGGTCATCACCTTCAGAGGCGGCATACAATGATCTCCTTCAAGTTTTCGAATTCGGGGGCGTCTCCGACGGGGGCGCGTCCTCCTCCCGGCCGGTCGCCGTCGGCGCGGCCGGGCCGTCCCTCCGGTTCATGCGAAACAGCCGGGCGCCCACGAGGACGGCGACAATGACCGCCAGCAGAAAATACATGGCTTTGATCTCGCCCGACGTGGTGAGGAGCACGGCCGCGAGGCCCAAAATGGCGGACAGCGTGTATAAGATAGCCACCGACTGCTTTTGCGAGAAACCCATGTCGATCAGCCGGTGGTGAACGTGGCTCCTGTCCGGCGCGATGGGGCTGTGCCCGCTGGACAGCCGCCGGACGACGGCCATCACCGTGTCGAAGATGGGCAGCCCCAGCACCAAAAACGGCACGGCGAACGAGATGATCGTGTAAAATTTGAACAGGCCCAAGATGGAGACGCAGGCCAGCACATACCCGAGAAAGGTGGCGCCGGTGTCGCCCATGAACATTTTGGCGGGGTTTAAGTTGTAGGGCATAAACCCGACGCACGCGCCGGCGAGCGCCGCCATGATGACGGCCACCTCGGGCTGGGTCAGCAGCAGGGCGATGACGAGCAGCGTGAGAGACGAGATGGCCGACACGCCGACCGCCAGCCCATCCAGCCCGTCGATGAGATTCACGGAATTGGTGATGGCGACGATCCACAACACGGTGAGCGGCCAGGACAGCACGCCCAGGTCGATGTAAGAGACGTCGCTGAAAAAGATCGGGTTCGAAAAAAACTTGATGACCACGTCGTGAAACACCGGGACCAGCGCGGCCGCGATTTGCACGAGCAACTTCACCCACGCCTTGAGGCGCACAACGTCGTCGATGATGCCGAGCACGACAATGATGACGGAGCCCAACAAGATTCCGCGCACGGGCCGGGAGATCTCATAAAACACCAAAATAGACGCCAGTGTGCCCGCGAAAATGGCGAGCCCCCCCAATCTGGAGATCGGCTTCTTGTGGATCCGCCGCCCGTCCCTCGGCACGTCGATGGCCCCTATGATGTGGGCAAACCGGCGGACGGCCGGAGAGACGGCAAACGAGACCACACCGCCCATCACGAAGGTGAGCAGCGCCAGCAACGGCGTGGAAAGTCCCACCGGGTCACCCCCTCCAAACTATGTGAAAATCATCATTTTCACATATAGCACCACAACATATAGTGTGTAGCAAAAAACAACCACTATATGTTGTATAGCGTGATGAAAGCCTTCAAGTTCTCACACGGTCTCCCTCGGCAGGAAACCGACGGCATGGCGCACATCGGCCATAGTCTTCTCCGCAATGGCGGAGGCCCGCTCCCGGCCGCGCGCCATCTCGGCCTCCAAAAATCCCGGGTCCCGCAGCAGTTCTTCCACCCGCTCGCGCACCGGGCGCAAAAGTTCGACAACGGCCTCCCCCACCGCCGGTTTGAAGGCCCCGTACCCCTGCCCCTCAAACTTTCTCTCCGTCTCTTCGAGAGAGAGCCCGGTGGCGAGAGAATAGATGGCCATGAGGTTGGAGACGCCGGGCTTTTGGGCCGTGTCGTGACAAACCCGCGCGTCCGAGTCGGTCACCGCTTTTTTGAATTTCTTCATAATCGCGTCCGGGGACTCCGTGAGCAAGACGTGAGACGCCGGGTTCGGGTCCGATTTGTCCATCTTCCGCGTCGGGTCCGTGAGGCTCATGATACGCGCGCCCACCGGGGGGATATAGGGTTCCGGCAGCGTAAACACGTCGGGGTGGACGCCGTTGAAACGCACGGCGATGTCCCGCGTGAGCTCCACATGCTGCTTTTGGTCGCCGCCCACCGGCACGAGGTGCGCCTGATAGAGCAGGATGTCGGCGGCCATGAGCACGGGATAGTCAAACAGCCCGGCGTTGATGTTGTCGGGGTGCCGGGCCGACTTCTCTTTGAACTGCGTCATGCGCGAGAGTTCGCCAAACATCGTGTAACAGTTCAGCACCCAGGTGAGTTCCGCGTGCTGGGGCACCTGACTCTGTATAAACAGGACATTCTTTTGGGGGTCGAGGCCGATCGCCAGCAGCAGCGCGTAGAGCTCCCGCGTCTGGCGGCGCAGCTCCTCCCTGTCCCGCCGGACCGTGATGGCGTGCATATCGACCACGCAGTACACGCTCTCGTACTGCGGGTCGTCCTGCAAAGCCACCCAACTGCGAAACGCGCCCAGATAGTTGCCGAGTGTCGGCGTGCCGCTGGGCTGCACACCGCTCAAAATTCTCTTCTTCATCATATTCAAAGACCACGCCTTTTCTCATATCTTTCCCCACACGGGGCACGCCGGTATGTAGGGGCGGATATCATCCGCCCGCCGTCACCATCCCCGCCGCGCGGGGCACACCAAAACGCGGATGACGCCGTACCCAAGCATCAAATTCATCCCCCCGCCGCGCGGGGCGCATCCCCGCCGCGTCCGGCGAGCAATTCGTCCAGGGCCTCGCCGAAAAGCGTCATGCCGCGGTCGATCTGCTCGGGCGAGGGCATGGAAAAATTGAGGCGGAACCCGGGGGACGGACGCCGGTCGTCCACGGCGAAGGTCTGGCCCGGCACGGCCGCCACTTTGCGCCGGCCTCCCAGCCGGCACAGCGCCATGCCGTCGTACCCGTCCGGCAATTCGCACCACAGGAAGAGCCCGCCGTCCGGGCGGACGCTCCGCACCCTGTCGCCCCAGCCGCGCACATGCTCAAACATGCGGTCGCGGCGCCGGACGTACAGGCGGCGGCAATCCTCGATGTGGGCGTCTATGTCGCACCGTTCCAGGTATTCCGAGACCACCATCTGAAAGAACAGGTTGGTGTGCACGTCGGAGACCTGCTTGGCCACCGTCATCTTGGCGACGATCTCGCGCGGGGCGCACACGAAGCCCACCCGCATACCGGGCGAGATGACCTTGGAATACGAACCGAGATAGATGACGCGGCCGTCGGTGTCCATGCTTTTGATCGCCGGCACGGGCGCGCCCGAATAACGCAGTTCGCAGTAGGGGTCGTCTTCCACAATCAGCACGTTGTACCGGTGCGCGAGCGCGAGCATCCGCGCCCGCCGGTCGGCCGGCAGCGTGGCGCCGCTTGGGTTTTGAAACGTCGGGATCGTGTAAATAAATTTGGCCCGCGGCGTGTCCCGCAGCACGCGTTCCAGGGCCTCCACGTCCATCCCCTGCGCGTCCATCGGCACGCCCGCGAGTTTCGCGTTGCACGCGCGCAGCGCGTTCAGCGCGCCGATAAAGCTTGGGTCCTCGCAGACGACGACGTCGCCCTCGTTGAGCAGCACCCGCGCCGCCAGGTCCAGCCCCTGCTGGCCGCCGCTGGTGATGATCAGATCGTCGTCCGGACCACCGACGCCGGCGCGCGCGCGCAGCCGGGCCGCCGTCTGTTCGCGCAACGGGCCGTACCCCTCCGTGATGCCGTATTGCAGTGCCGGCCCGGGGCGGTCCCGAAAGAGGCCGGAGGCGATTTTCGCCATGTCGTCGGCCGGGAACGTCTCGGGCGACGGATTGCCGGCGGCCAGTGAGATGACGGTCGGGTCCTCCAAGACCTTAAAAATTTCCCGGATGGCCGAGGGCTGCACCCCCGAGATCCGGTCTGAAAATGTGTACTCCATACCGCGCCTCCCCACTGTCCCACATGCTATCCCGCATGCTGTCCCGCATACTATCCTTTGTATCATAGCACAAACCGATGCGGCTGGCAATCGCAACGGTGTGAATTTTTTGTGGAATCAAGACGTTCGGCGCAGATTCAGACGCGCGCGCCGGATGCGCGCAAAATGGAAATTATTGGAAAATCTGCTATGACGGCCGGCAATTTGAACGCCGGGCGCACCGCCGCGAAAAGAGAGACCCCGTGCGGGGCCTCTCTTTTCGATGAGACTTTGCGTGCTTTCGTAAATTTTTATGTTCTTTTGTATGTCATTACACGGCATGGCGCTCATGCGGCCGCAGGGCGTCTCATTCGCGCTCCGGTTCGGCTTCTTCGCCGCGTTGGCGCCAGTCATGCCGGCGGCTGTCCGTCAGGGCCAGCGCGGAGCCGGCGACGGCCAGCAGCAGGCCGAGGAGCAAGAGCCAGCCCGCAACGTCCGCGCCGCCTGTGTACGGCATGTCGCGGCCGCCGTGCGGCGGCGTGTTGCCTCCGCCGTCCGGGGGGGTGTCCTCGTTGCCGTACCCGGGCGGGTTGTTGTCACCTGCGTCGTAGGGAACGGGCGGAGGCGTGTCACGGGGGCCCGGTCCGTCCGGCTCATCCGGTTTGGAGGGTTCGGACGGTGTGGTCGGCGCAGTCGGTGTGGTTGGTGTGTCTGGCGTTGTGGGTGTGGTGGGCCGCGGGGGCGGCGGGGTGTTGCCGGAAGTGCCGGGCGGGGTGTATGTGTTCTTAAACAGCGGCGTCTCCGCCGGATCGCCGTTTATCCACGTGACCTCGGGGCCCGTGGCGCTCACGAGAACCCGCGCGATGTGGGCGGTGCTGTCGTAGGTCCACCGCGCCGTGCCGCCGGGCTCCTCGGTGATCTTGAGATAATAAGTGCCGGGCACGAGGCCCTCGATCACGGGGAAGCTGAACGTCTGCGGCGCGCCGGCGGTGATCGCCCCCACCGTCGAGGCGCTGCGGGTCGCCACCGAGCGCAAATCGCTTGGACCCATCGGCGTCCCCGCGGCGTCGCGCACCTCTGTGAGCGTAAATTTGAACACTTCCTGCGTGTCGTGGCTGACACTCTTGCGCCCCTGAATCTCCACGGAGTACCGCGGCAGATAGAGGTTTACGAACAGCGGCGGCATATTCTCCGAATACCGGGATTCCGGCCAATCGATCTTGACGCCGCCGTCCGCGCTCACCGTGACCTGCGCGATGTGGACGGCGCTGTCGTAGATCCACCCGGAGACGGACCCCTCGTCCTCGGTGAGCTTAAAATAATAGGTGCCCGCGGTGACGTTTTCGATCACCGGGAAGGTGACCGTCTGCGACGCGCCGGCGGTAATCGTCCCCGCCGTCGAGGTCTTCAGGGTCTCCGTCAGCCGCGCGTCGTTCGGACCCAGCGGCGTTCCCGCGGCGTCACGCACCTGATCGAGCGTGAAGCTGAACGTCTGCGTCGTGCTGTTTACGCCGCTGATGGATTTGCGCCCGTGGAAAATAATAGAATATTTTGGCTGGTAGGCGTTGACAAACAGCGGCGGCTCGTCATACGTAAAATCGGTCCCCGGCCAGCTGACCGTCGCGAGACTCGTGGTGGCGTCCACGTCCACCCGCGCCACATAGGAGGCACCGTCGTAAATCCAGTTCGGGGCGAAGCCGATCTCCTCGGTGAGTTTGAAATAATATGTGCCCGACACCCCCTCCGGGAAGACGATCTCCTCGAACGCGAAGGTCGCGGGCGCGCCGACGGTGATCGTCCCGCCGGTTTGGGCTATGTGTTCCTCAAACAGAGGCGCATCCAGCGGCGTCCCCTGAAGGTCGGCCACCTGCCTGAGCGAGAACCTAAACCGCTCCTCGGTGCTGCTCACGCCGCGGACGCCCTTGCGCCCGTATATACGCGCGGTGGAAGGCGGCTGGTGGTACACGTCGGTGACCGTGATCGTGACGGAGTCTGTTTCCAGGCCCTCCACGCTCACCAGATCCCTGTCGGCCTCGACCGGCGTGACGCTCGTGACCCGCCCGTCCGACGCGATCTCCAGCGTGACCGGCCCGGACAGCAGATCGTGCCGGCCGCCCGGCACGGACTCCTCGGTCAAAAGATAGGTCCCCGTGAACCCCGCGGGCAGCGTGTAATGCGGCAGTCCGGCGAATGTGATGCCGCCCTGGGCATTTGTCCGGACCACGCCGGAATCGTAGCCGCCGCCCTCCCGGCGCAGCGAAAACTCGGCGCCCTCAATGGTGGGATGACCGGGCGCCCCGCTCCTCTTGCGAACCGAAATAAACGGCGCGTTGGGGACATTGAGAAATGTCACCGTCTGCGCGTTCTCCTGCTGCGTCAGCGACACGGACGCGGTCCGGCCGGTCGCAAACGAGCCGTCTTCCGAGACCCGGTACAAAACGGTGTTGGTCGTCTCGATCTCCGTCACCCGGTAGTCGCCCAGAAGGAGGCCGCCGATGGTGAGGGACGACCCGGCGGGCAGCGTGAAGAGACCCTCTTCCGCGTTGCGGATCCGGCTTATATGGATGCCTGTCAAAAGCCCCAAATTCACCGGGGCGCCTTTTCCGTCCGTCAGCCGGAACACAAACGGTTCCTCGCGCTCAAGCCCGGCCGTCATCTTCACAACCGTCAGCGTGCCGTGGCTCTCATCTTGCAGCGGGCGCAGCGCCTCTCCGTACACGGTGGCCGCCACATTGTCGGCCAGGCCGATGAAGGCCTGCACCGTCTGCCAGTTCTGCATCCCGTCCGGGTCCTGGTGCACCAGCACCATCGGCATATTTGTCACCGTTGTCTCCGTCCGTGTGAAAGCGCGGAGCTTCAGCCCCTCCAAAGAATACCCGGCCGGCACACGGAGATAAAACTCCTCGCCGCGGATCACGTAAGGGCCCGTGTCTCTGCTCCCGTATATGGTGTCGCTTTGCACCGGCTCGCCGCCGACGCCGTTCACAATGCCGATGGCGGACGCGTCGGGGCCGCCGCTCAGATCCAGAAAAATCTTGTCGTCGTCTTGCAGATACTCCCCCGACGTGGTAACGGCCGACACGGTGAACGGGCCGTAATATTCGCTGCCTCCCTCTGCCGCCATCTCCGTCTCGTCCCCTTCAATGACAACCTCCAAACGCGTATCATTGAGGGGGGTGGGGTTGGCGGCGTAGGCATCCGCCTCCGCGATGAGTCTGCCCATGAGGGCCACAAACTGCCGGTGCCGGATCCCGTTGCTGCTCAGGGGATCGCCGTTGCTGGCTTGGAGAAAGCTTGTGCCGAAATAGGCGACGTCCGGATTGGTGTAGTGCCAGACGCACGCCTTCGTCGCCATGACCGCCGTCTCCATTGTGATCTTCGGCAGCGGCCCCGTGTTGTCCGACAGATCGCTGAATCTGTCGTTTAAGGCGTCTACACTCTCGTCCGTGCCCCTGTACCCATTGACCATCAGCCACAAAAGTTCGTTCCAATGTGCCTTGATGATGGCCGGCATCTCCTCTGGCGAGGTCGACACATAGCCGGGCACCCTGTCTGTGGCGTACTCGTTTTCCATTTCGGAAGAACCGCCGGCCTGTGCGTTGGCCTCACCGACGGCGTAGGAGTGAAACGGCACCACCGCGTCCGCGCAATAGATCTGCCGGAGCACCGGCTTGCCGTTCAGCTCGGCGCCCCCCAACGGGATGTCCCCCTTGCTGACCCACCAGTCGTCCGGCCCGCTGCCCGTCCTGTGGCTGTAAGTGATCTGGATCCCGTCGTCGTAGTGCAAAACCGCCGTGTAGCTGTTCGCGTCCGGCGCGGCCCCCGCGGGGGGTACGGCCAACAGCGAAATCAGAACCGCCGCAACCAAACAAGCGGCCAGCCGTTGCCTTTTTTGTTTCACTTTCAATACTCCTCCTTTTTGGGTACAAAGGCCCGCGTCAACAGATGTAAGAATTTGCATGTCATTCTTCTATAATAGTATCGCAGTAAAGCCGCCGGAACTGTAATCGTTTTTCCCCCACTTTGTTTAATATACACATATCGTCGGTACGGGCGCACATCGAAGGGCCCGCGGACTTGTTTTGTCCGCGGGCCCTTCGCTGTTTATTTACATATTTTGGTAATTTATGCCTCCAACAGCTCCACGAGCTGTGTCACCGTCTTCTTCCCAAAGGAGACGGTGTCGTCGTCCAGTACGAGGCAGGGGACACTCATAACTTTGTACGCGTCTTTCAGCGCGGAAAAGTGATTGATGTCGTAGACCTCGGCGGTAATCCGCGGGTTCTCCGCGGCGATGCGCTGCGCCACCATTACAAGCTCGGGGCACATTGTGCAGGAGAGAGAGACGAGGATGCGCATACGCGCCGGGCCGAGGGCGCGGACCCGCGCCAGGGTGTCCGCTTCGAGCACCTGCCCCGGCCCCGCCGCGTTGTAAAGGCCGATGACGAAGGAGTTGAACTCGTGCCCGCCCGGTACGCCGTGGAAGGCGAGGCCGGTGTCCGTGCCGTCCGCCCGGCAGATCCGGACAACGGGCGCCTCCGCCGCTTCCGTCTCCTCCGCGACCGCGAGGGTGAGCTTGTCCGTCAGCCCGGTCAGCTCCCGCAAAAAGCTGCGCAATTCCTCCGATACAGGGCGGTCGTCCAGCGCGGCCCGCAGCAGAAGCGGCCGTTCCATCCGCTCAAAGAAGCCGGCGAGCTGGGCGACAACCTCCGGCGTAAAGAAACTCTCCGGCACCGCAGGCGACGAGGGCTTGGCCGCCTCCCGCTCCGGCGCCACACGGGAGACCGGCTGGCGGGGCACGCGGCCCGTCTCTTTTTGCAGGCGGGCCGCATACCGTTCCAACTCGGTGGCCGCCACCGCGCCGTCTCCGGTGGCCGTCACCATCTGCCGTAGGTTTTTGACGCAGACGTCGCCCGCGGCGTACACGCCCTCCAAATTGGTCCTGCGGTTTGCGTCGGCGATGATATAGCCGCGTTCGTCCAGCGTCACGACGCCCTTGACCAGGGCGGTGGCCGGTTCATAGCCGGCGAAGACAAACAGGCCGAACGTCTCCCCTTCGGGCGGGCTGTATTCCCACGTCTCGCCCGTGTCTAAATTTTTCATCTTGGCGCGTCGCAGCGCCGTGTCTCCGGAGACCTCCTCCACCACAGTGCGGTAGTGGATTTCAATGTTTTCGTTGTTCTTCACGAGGTCGGCGGTCGCCTTGGCGCAGGTGAAGTCCGCGTCCCGCACCAGCACGGTCACTTTGCGCGCGTACTTGGTGAGAAAGACCGACTCCTCCGCCGCGGCAAACCCACCGCCGACGACAAAGACGTCGAGGCCCGTAAAAAACTCCCCGTCGCAGGTGGCGCAATACGCCACCCCGCGCCCTTTGAACTCCGCCTCGCCCCGAAAGCCCACCATGCGCGGATGCGCGCCGGTGGCAAGGACCACGCCAAACGCCTCACGCGCGCCGCGCGACGTGCGAACCGTCTTGACGGGCCCGTCCAGCGCAAAGCCCTCGACCTCGGCAAGCAGGAACTCCGCCCCAAAGCGTTGCGCCTGCCGGCGCATGGCCAGCGTGATCTCCTCGCCGCTGCCGCGCTCGACGCCCGGGTAATTGACCACCTCCGACGTGATGGTAATCTGCCCGCCGAAGCGCTCTTTTTCCACCACGAGCACCCGATACCGCGCCCGGGCCAGGTAGAGCGCGGCGGTCAGGCCCGCCGGCCCGCCGCCGACGACAATCACGTCATAAAAGCCGTCGTCCATCAAAGCAATCCCACGAGATCCAAGCTCGGTTTGAGCGTCTTCGCGCCGGGCTGCCACTTGGCCGGGCAGACCTGGTCGCCGTGCTCGGCGACAAACTGGGACGCCTGCACCCGGCGGAACAGCTCGTCCGCGTTGCGGCCGACGTTGCCCGCGATCACCTCATAGGCGACGATCTTGCCCTCCGGGCTCACGATGAAGCTGCCGCGCTCGGCGAGGCCCGCGTCTTCGATCAGCACGTCAAAATTGCGCGCCAACTGCCCGGTCGGGTCGGCCAGCATGGGGTAAGTGATCTTTTGGATGGTCTTGGATGTGTCGTGCCAAGCCTTGTGCACAAAGTGCGTGTCGCAGGAGACAGAATAGATCTCGCAGCCGATCTTCCGGAACTCCTCGTACTTGTTCGCGAGGTCCTCAAGCTCGGTGGGGCAGACGAAGGTGAAGTCGGCCGGGTAAAAGAAGAACACGGCCCATTTGCCCAGCACATCCGCCTTGGTGACGGCCTTAAACGCGCCTTGGTGGAACGCCTGTACCGAAAAATCGCCGATTTCTTTGCCGATGAGTGACATACGCGCAACCTCCTTTGAGAATTTGGTATTTTATGGTTCTCTAACCAGCGTACCATTTTTCCCTCTCCCTGTCAATATTACGCGCACGCCCCCGACAAATTTTTCGGGGGGCGAGAGGGAACAACGCCTGTAGGAGCGCACCCATGTGTGCGCCCTCCCGTTTCCCGTACGGCCCGCCATATTTTCAACGCCGTATCACATGTCCCCACAATTAATTGTCAATTGGGATGTTCCCCCGCGGCCTTGGCGTGTGGGAGTACCGCGGACGGATGGTATCCGCCCGTGCGTTTGCGTTGTGGTCTCTGAATGTTGATTGCCATAGTTCTGCCTCTGCCTGGGCTGGGGACTGTGGGCCTTAATATTGTTGTACCTCTTCTATCGGATACCCGGTAATGTTTGCGAGGGCGGCGTTGTCCATGCCTTTGGCGCGCATCCGTTGGATTATGTCCCGGCGACCCCGTTCTTCACCCAAACGCATACCCTCCTGGCGGCCTTCTCGACGGCCTACCCGACGGCCCTTTTCTTCGCCCAAGCGCATGCCCTCGGTACGGCCTTCCTGGCGGCCCTCGGCGCGCCCTTCGGCACGCCCTTCGATGCGGCCGGCTTCGTGGGAGGTGTTTAGGTTGGATTCCATGTCGGTCTGCCACATGCGGCGGCTGCGGTTGATTGCGCGTTCGCGGTCGTCTGTGGGTGGGAGTATGCTTTTGAGCATGTTTTGCCCCTCGTTCAAACGAGTCACCCTCTTCCTCACCTCCATTGTAGCATAGAATCAGTTGTGCGACAATAGGGCGGTGAAGGGGAGCGCCGGAGGATTTTTGTTAAAAATTGGAATTTATGTGAAGGATGCGAGTGGTCCGTTGGCGTTTCATAGATACCCCAACGCTCCCGCGGGCGCATCCCCGTGTTTCCCGGAACACCACAAGGGCCCCTCCGCGGCGCGGGGGGCCCTTGGGCTCATGGGATGTTATTGTAAATAATTATAAAATTGTCAATTGTCAATCGTCAATTGTCAATTATCAATGTCTCACGCTTTGGCCTCGACAATTTTGATCGCCGTGGCGGGCAGCGCGGTCTCGCCGACTACGATGTCTTGGATCTTGGCCACGTCGCTTGCCAGCAGCCCGCCCTTGGGCGGGGCGACGACAATGTTGACGCCGCCGTCGCTCAAAAACGCCACGCAGTCGGCGAAGCCCTTGGCCTTGACGAGTTCCTCGATCTGGGCCTCCCGCAGCGTGTCGCGGGCCAGCGCCTCAAGCACCGCGGCAGCCTTGTCCCGCACCGACTGATCCCCCTCCTTCCGTTCGGCGGTCTGGTTCAAGATCTCCAATGTACTGTCGCGGGCGCGCTGGCGTGAGAGCCGGGCCTGGGCAAAATAGCTGTCCGCCTCTCCGCCCGACGGCGCGCCCTGCACGACCGTGTCCGCGCCCGGCTCGATGACGCCGGCGCCCGCCAGCGGGTCCTCCGCCTCCGGTGGGACGTCTTGCACCTGCAACACGTCGCCGGCGCCGTCGAGGAAAGATCCCATCTCGTCGGGCAGCCCGTCGTCCTCCGCCCGGTTGCCGCTCCAGCTCAAGTACAGCGCCACGCACACAAACAGGATAACCGTCATGATCACGGCGTTGCGTTTCCAGATCTTCATTCTGCTCTCCTCCCTGTCCTGTTTTTCTCCATGGGGATCACGGCGATTTTGTCGCTGCCGAGCCCGGTGAGCGCCGACACCGACTCCACCACGCGCAGACAGACCGTCGGGTCTCCGCCGCCGTCGCACACGATGAGCGCGCCCTTAAACTCCGGGTAGACGCGGCCCACGACCAGCGGCGCTTCCCCGCCGCCGGAGGTCACCACCGTCTTCACCTCCGTCTGGGCGTCGTAGCCGCTGAGACGGCCGTCATCCCCCCATGAGCGGCGCTCGCTGACGCGCTCCTCGCGCGGAAGCAGCGCCTCCGCGTCTGTCCGCAGCGTCAGCACCACCCGAACGCGGCCCACCCCGCCGGCGGCCGACAGCGCTTCGGCCAGATGTTCTTCAAATTCCGCCAGCGAAAACGAGACCGGCGGCGGCACCGCCGCCGTCTCCGCCGGCCGGGAGACGGGCCACAGGATCAGCAGAACGCCGGCCGCCGCCGCGAGCAGCACGTACCGGTACCGGTTCAGCCACGCGGGCAGCTTGCCGCCCGACTTGCCCAAAAAACCTTCCGTCTTCATCCGCTCACCCCGCCGCCGCCCAGTTCTGCCGCTCCGCCGGGATGCCGAACGTCCCGGCGATCCATTCCTCCAGGCCCCGGACGGCGTCCGGGGCCTGCGGCGTCCGGGGCCGCAGACGCACGGCATACGGCGCCGGCGGGCCGCCCTCCTCCGCGCGGACCGTCACCTCGGCCGTGAGGGAAAGCCCTCTGACGCCGGCCTCGCTCACAATATATGCGGCCGTTCTCTCCGCTATGAGATCATTCATCACACGCGCCTCCGCTTCTTTTGCCCCGGCCCGGCGGTCCTCAAATTCCGCCCGATAGGCCTCGCCGGCGGCGGCGAGACCCGCGGCCGGCGCGCCGGTGTTTGCCGGCACCCGCACGATGACGAGCAGCATCAAAAGTGCCCCCGCCACGCGCACCGCCCGGCGGCCCGCCCCCGGCGGCGCAAGCGCGCAGGCCGCGGACACCAGCGTGCCGGCCGCCGCCACACCGACCAGCCATTGCCGTATCCATTCCGTCACAGCACACCCACCCCCGATATGGCCGAGACGATTGAAAGAAAGATGAGCAGGGCCGAGGCCCCCGTCATGCCCAAAATGAGCCCAAAGGCGCCGCCCAGCCCGTCGATGAGCCGCACCAGCCGCTCGTCGGCCAGCGGCGCGACCGCCGCGGCCGTGAGCTTGTAGAGCAGGTACGGTGTGCCCACCCGCAGAAAGGGCGTCAAACACAGGCCGGCCACGGCAAAGAGGCCGAAGACGCCAACCGCGTTCTTCACCAGCCCCGCGCCGGCGAGCACCGTCTCGGCGGCGTCCGACAAGATGCCGCCGACCACCGGCACGGCGCCCGACAGGGCAAACCGGGCGCCCTTCAGCGCGGCGGCGTCGGCGGCCCCCGACAGCGCGCCGCCGACCGTCAGATACGCGACAAAGGCCGTGAGAGAGAGGGTGAGCAGCCCCGTCACCGCCCACCGGACAAAGCCGGCCAGCCGCGTCAGCGTCTCCTGCCCCACGGCCGCGCCGACCGCCAGCAGCGCCGTGTAGACAAACACGAGCGGCGTCAGCACATGGGCCATCAGCGTCAGCAGGAGGTCGGAAAACAGCATGGTGGCCACGTGGCGCGCCGCCGCCGCACCCACCTGGCCCGTGGCCGCGGAGGCGGCGGCCAACGCCGGCAGCAGCGCCCGGGCGAAGACGTCCAGGCTTCGGATCGTCTCTCGGCCCACGGCCATGAGCTGCCCCACCTGCCCGGCCGTGACGGCCGTGACCGCCAGCGCGCCGGCCGGCAGCGCCATGTCCGGCCCGCCGGCGCCCTCCTGCACCGCGGCGGCCGCGGCGCACAAAACGACGACCGCCAGCACCGCGAGCATCCCGCGCAGCGCCTCCCGCAGCGGGGGGCCGGCCCGACGGCCCGCCGCGTCCGCGGCTTCGCGCAGCGCGCCGTCCAGGTTCTCGGGCGGCGTCTCCGGCGACAGGCCCCGCACAAACTCTTCGGCCTCCGGCGGCACCGCCCGCGGCAGGTCCGCGATGTCCATCGCCTCCGCCAGCGCGCGCGCCGCCTCCTCCGCCGGCGTCTCCGCCGCGGCAACGCCGCCGCTCGCCGCCGCCCAGAGGCAGACCAGCAGGCAGACGACCCGTCTCGCGCGTTTCGCGCGTCCCGTATGTCTCATAAGCAGAGGCTCCTCTTTCGAAACCGGCCGGGCGCCGGCCTTCTCAGACCAGCGACGTGACCAAATCGACGACTTTTGTAAACAGGGGCAGCGTCAAGTACAGGGCCACGATGACGCCGGCGGTCTCCGTCGCGGAGGCGACGGCGGTCTGCCCGGCGTCCCGGCAGATGTCGGCGGCCGTCTTGGCGACGAGGGCGATCCCCACCGTTTTGATCACCGGCAAAAACAGCTCCGGCGGGAGGTCCGCCGTCTCCGCCATCCGGCGCAGGAACGCCATGACCTCCGTGAGCGCCGACGCCGTGAGGGTCAGGATGACGGCGCTCACAGCCAGCGTCAGCGTCAGCGCCAGCGCGGGGACGGTCTTTCGAATCGCCAGCGCGGCCAGCGCGCCCGCCACCGCGGCGGCGGCGATCTTCCACAGCCCTGTCATCGGCCTAAAACCCGAAAAGCGACTTGACGAGCGTAAACAGGTTGTTGATCTCCCGCAGCAGGAGCATGAGGACGACAATGAGGCCCGCCAGCGTGGTCATCATCGCCTGCTCGGCGCGGTCCGACTTGATCAGCAGCTGGTTTAACACCGCGACGATGATCCCGATGGCCGCAATCTTAAAGATCAGATCCACCTGCATGGCCGACTCTCCTTTGCCGCTTATAACAGGATGATGACGACGGCGAGGCCCGAGGCGAGGCCGAGGGCGCCGTAGACGCGGCCCTGGCGGGCCCGTTTTTCCTCCGCACCGCGCCAAAGCGCCTCCATGCGCGCCCGGGTGTAAGAGACGGCCCGGCTCTGCGCCTCCGCGTCGTAGCGCCCGAGCATACCGCCCAGCGCGGCCATGAGCTCCCGCTCCGGCGTCAGCCAGGCCCCCTCCGTCTCCGCGAGGGCCTTGTTCCACAGCGCCTGAAAGCTGTGCGCCCCCAACAGGTCCATGAGATGCGCGCAGCGGGCGAAAAAGGGGCGCGCGGGCGCGGGGGCCCCGCTCGCCAGCAGCTCCATCAGCGCGGGCAGCGGCGTCAGGTTAAATTGCAGCTCCGCGCGGATGATCTCCAGCGCGTCCATGAGGGCGGCGAGCAGCCGCACGCGCGCGCCGAGGCGCTGCACGGCCGAGAGGGAGGCGGCT
The DNA here is from genome assembly GCA_031255175.1 of Oscillospiraceae bacterium. Lineage (GTDB taxonomy): Bacteria > Bacillota > Clostridia > Oscillospirales > UBA929 > JAIRTA01. Next base: position 38,494 of record JAIRTA010000020.1, read on the forward strand.
GCCGCGCCGCCCGCCACAAGGATGGCGCCGATCCAGCGCATCACGGTGTTTCCCCCTCTCCGGGGGGCGGCGGCGCATCCGGAAACGGGTGGACTTCACAGCGCCGCCGCCCCCCGTCCCGGCGGATGACGACCACCCGCTGGAACAGAGCGGACAGCGCGCGGTGGGCGGGGCGTGTCGCGAGGTCGCGCAGGCCGCCGGCGTGGAGGGTGGCAAACAGCGTCACCCCGCAGCCCCGGGCCGCCGCCATCGCGTCCATGTCCTCGGGCGCGGTGATCTCGTCCACCATCAGCACCTGCGGGGCCATCGCCCGCAACAGCCACATGATCCCCCAGGCCTTGGGGCAGCCGTCGAGCACGTCCGTGTGCGCGCCCACGTCAAGCTGCGGGCGGCCCCGCTGGCAGGCGGCCACCTCGCCGCGCTCGTCCACAAGCGCCACCCGGCGCGGCGCGCCGTGCGCGCCCCCGTCGGAGATCTGCCGGGCCAGATCGCGCAGCAGCGTCGTCTTGCCGAACCCCGGCGGCGAGAGGATCAGCGTGTGAAAGAAGCCGTCTCCGCACAAGAGCCGCAGCGGCAGCCCGTCGGCCGCGCCGGGCACGGCCCGCGCGACGCGCAGGCAGACCGAAGAGATCTCGCGCAGCCCCGGCGGCGCGCCGTTTTCCCGTCGGACCACGGCGCCGCACACACCCAGACGGTGCCCGCCCGGCGCCGTCACAAAGCCCGCCTGCAAAGACGAGAGCGCCGTATGGGCGGAACCCCGTGTCACCGCCTCCAGCACGGCTTCCAAGTCGTGCGGCTCAACCAAGTAACGCCCCCCCGGCGGCAGCGCGCGCTCCCCCTCCGGCAACGACACGGTGAGCGGCCGCCCGGCCCGCAGCCGGACCTCCTCGGCCCGCCCCCACACATCCCGCGGGAGTGTGCGCAGCAACCCGCACAACGGCGGGGGCAACAGCCCAATGGCGGATTCATAAGACGTCGTAGCCTTCCCCTCCCTTCCCGGCGGCCCCACACCCGTGGGCCTTGTCCTTGTCTCGCAACATCCTATGACGGGTTGTCCGCGGGTAGTACGAATTTTTGCCTGGGGGCCTTGTTTTCAGAAAAATTTCAGCTTTCGCTCCCGCCCAAAGGCAGATGCAGCATCGAAGAAAGCATCGAAGAAAACCAAACGCAGCGCACCCCACAAAAAAACCGGGGCCGCCCGCTTTTGCGGGTGGCCCCGGTTGGGGTTTTT
>JAIRTA010000028.1 GCA_031255175.1 Oscillospiraceae bacterium
GCCAAAACGGATCGAGGTCAGTTTTTCCATGTACCGGAACGTGTAGTTGCTGGATATCCGCGTCACCGAATCCGGTATCACCAGTTCCCCTGTGATGTTCCGGCAATTCGTGAACGTGGATCCGTTCACAACTGTCATCGCTTCCGACAACTGCAGTCTGCCGTCCAGGTTTGTGCAGTTGCGGAATGCGTCACTCCCCACACTGGTCACCGTGTCCGGTATGATCAGATCCCCGCGCAGGCCCGCGCAGTCGTAAAACGCTGTGTTACCGATCGTCAGAAGCCCCGTGTTCAGCTCCAGCACCGTCAGGCCCGTGCAGTTTTGGAAGGCGTTGTTCCCCACGCTCTTCAGCGAAGGCGGCAGCGCCAGCGTGCCTGTGATCCGTGTGCATCCGTAAAAGGCCGCGTCTCCGATGCTCTCAAGGCCCGCCGGCAGGCTTATCGCCCCGGTCAGACCGGAATCCCGGAACGCGTTGTTGCCTATCTTGACAAGCCCATTGCCGGTGAAATAGACCTTGATCAGGTTGCGGTTCCCCTGGAACACCCCCGCCGCGATCTCTGTGACGGAGCCCGGGATCGTGACCTCGCCTCCGCCGCCCAAGTACTGCGTGAGTACGCCGTCTACGACGACAAAGTCGTCCTCCGGTGCCGCCGCAGCCGTCACCGTGAACACTTGGCACAACAAAACAGACGCCGCCAACAGCAGCGCCATCCACCGATTTGTCCTCATCTCAGATCTCTCCTCTTCTTCTTTGCAGCCGGAAAAGCGCCGGCCGCGGAACTTTTATGTCTTTTCCGCCGGTTATCTGCGCGTTTTTTCTCTTTCTTCACTCGCTTGGCCCCGCGTTCGCGGCGCGTAAAAGTCCGCTCTGCACGCAGGGCACAGTCTATATCATATCCGATCTCCCATCTACCTGTCAAGATTTGTTGACTATTTCTTAATTATGGAATACCATAATTATCCAAATTCTCATTTTTGAGATATTTTTACTTCTTTTGGCAGTCCATTTTTAGAAGTTCGTTCCATCTTATTTTTAAGAATCCGGCTCCGCCGGGTAGCAGACCGTCACGACGGTCCCGCCGCCCTCTCTGTGCGCGAACCGCAGGCTGACCCGATCGCCATAGCGGAGGCGCAGCCGGTCGCGGATGTTTTGGATCGCTTCGCCGAACCCCTCTTCCTTGGAATCCGACAGTGCCGCGTCCGTCTCCGCGGAGGGCGGGCGCACGCCGCCGTTTAGCATCCGCAGGACTTCGTCGGAGATCCCGACGCCGCTGTCCGAGATTGAGATCCGCACATCCGGCCCCTGCGCGGCGGCCTCCACCACAATCTCCCCTTCGTCTGCCAGGGGTTGGATGCCGTGGAAGATCGCGTTTTCTCCGAGCGGCTGCAGCAGCATGGGCAGCACTTTTGTTTGCGCCAGATCCGGAGGCAGCCGAAACTCAGTGCGGAATTTGTCCGGAAACCGGTACCTTTGAATGGAGAAGTAGCTCTCGAGCAGCGCCATTTCCTCCGCCAATGTGATGAATTCATCGCTTCGGGACTGAAACCGGAGGAGTTTGATCAGCGCGGCGGTCATCTTCTCGATGCTCACGACATTGTTCAGCCGGGCAAGCCAGTGGATGGAATGGATCGTGTGATACAGAAAATGGGGGGTGAGCCGGTAAGAGAGAGCCGACAGCTCCAGTTTGCGTTTGCGGATCTCGTCCCGCTCGCGGGTCTGCAGCATGACCCGGATGGTCTCCGCCATGTGGTGGACGCCGGTGGTCAGCCGGCCGATCTCATTGTTGGCGGTCGGGACGGCGTCGAGCGCAAAGTCGCCGCTCTCGATCCGTTCCATGTCCTCCATGAGCCGCCGGACGGGCCGGAGTGACTTTCGTATGAACAGAACCGCGAACAGCGAAAGCGCGGCAAACACGATGAGATTGAGAGAGATCATCAAGTACGCCGACTGCCCCAGGAACGCGTCATTGCGCCGCATCTGCGCCGCAAAATGCGTCTCGCTCACGGCGGTGAGCGCCTCCGCGGGTATCACCACCTGAGACAGGTGCTCGGCGTAGGGGTACCAGGGCAGCTCGTCCAGCAGGGCCAGGAATTCCGCGTCCCGCTCCCCTTCGAGGTAATACCGCACGCCCATCTGAGAGATGCGCATGTACTCGTCGTACGCGCTCTCCAGCGCGCGCAGGCATTCCGTCATCTCCTCGCTGCCCGCAAACGAGCGCAATTCCTTGAGCGTCTGCTCGATCCGGTACACGTTGAGGTCGTAAAAACGGCGCACGACAACCCCGCGCTCCACACCCTGGCTGGCGATGTCGCGCTCCATGCAGGTGATCTCGGCGAAGCAGACCCGAAACCGGTACAGCTGTGAGAGATAGTTTTGATACGCGTCCCGGGCCGCGTAGCGCTTGGTCGCCGCCTGCCGGCTGTATACGGTGCCGGCCAACGTCACCAGCAGAGACAGCGCCATGAGCGACGCGAACGCCACCACCACCGTCCGTACAATGGAGCCCTCCCGCTTCTTTCTCATGCGCTCTCATCCCCGGCGTCGTAAGATTTGCGGCGCGGATTTTCCGGCGCGCCGTCCGGCGTCACACCGCCCCGCGGCGTTTGCTCCGTCTTGGCCCGCGCCTCGGCGGCGCGGTACTCGGCCGGCGTGCAGCCGGTCATCGCCTTAAAACGCTGGCTGAAGTACCGGGCGTTCTCCATTCCGACCCGCTCGGCGATCTCGTAGATCCGCAGCGGCCGGCCGGGCGCCCGCAGAAGACGCTTGGCCTCTTCCATGCGGATCCGCGTGAGCGTCTCAATGAGGCTCTCGCCCGAGAATTTTTTGTAGACATGGCTGATGTACGTGGGGGACATGCGCAGATAATCGGCGATGTCTTGCAGCGAGATGGCGTTTTGGTAATTCTCGCGGAAATAGTGAAGGACGCGCCCCTTGAGTTCGCCGCCGTCGGCCCGCTGTTCCATTGACAGACAGAGCCGCTCGATGAGGAAATCGCACCGCTGCCGCAGCGTGTCGCAGCGCAGGATGTCGAGACTGCGCATACCGCAGCCCGCGCCGGACGCGCCGCTCCTGTCCACAATGTCTTTTACGACATTGAAGAGCTCAAGGCAGGCGTTGTCGGCCGCGTCCCGGTCAAACAGCCCCTGAATGTCGCGCATGACAAGCTCCTCGACAATCCGCGACGCCTCCGCCTCGTCACAGGCGGCGCAGGCGCGGGAGAGCCGCAGCGCTGTTTTTGTGACATTGAGAGAAAAACGCCGGCGCTCGCGCAGGTCGGCCTCGCACACCGCGTGCCGCTCGCTGAAAAACAGCCGGTTTACAAGCAGCGCGCGCGCCGCCCGGTAGCGGTCGCGAAGCCGGTCACAGTCGTCCGCGCGGGCGCGCACCTCAAAGATCCGGTAGCCGGAAAGGCGCGTCAGCTCCGCCGAGAGCTCGGCGGCAAAGGCGTCGGTCCGGGCGGCGAGTTCGTCCTCCCTGTCTCCAAAGAGCACGCAGAGGAACTCGTTTTCTTCCACACACCCCGTCACACAGGCGGCGCGCTTCCGGGCCGCCTCTTCGGCAAGATATCGAACGGTCCGCATCAGCACGTCGCGCTCGGTTCGGTCCGCGTCGCCGCCCGCAAAGCGCATCTGGTAGCCGTCCAGCGAAAACAACAGCTGCTGCTGTTTTGTGTAATCGGTGAGCTTCAGGTTCGACAGAGCGGCGTGCAGGGCGGCGCCGTCCGGCTCACACCCGCGCGCGATCTCAAAGATAAGCTGCGTCTCGAGCAGCCGCCGGTCGCGCGACGCCTGGCCCGTGCGGCTCTGTTCGATCTCCTCCTTCACCCTCGTCAGGATGTCGATGAGTTTCTCCGCCTCCACGATCTCAGATTTCAGCACATAGTCGAAGATCCCAAGCCGGGAGGCGTCCCGCAGTTTATAGAAATCCTCGTACAGGCTGAGGATAATGATCTTTGCGCTCTGCCCCCTGCTTCGGAGACGGCTCACAAACGTGAGCCCGTCCATCACGGGCATCCGAACGTCGGTGATGATGAGCTGCGGCCGGATCTCCTCCGCCATGTCGAGCGCCGCCTGCCCGTTCGCGGCCTGCCCGACGATCGAAAATCCCAATTTTTCCCAATCAATCATGGAGGCCAGCCCCAGCCTGACATAGATCTCGTCGTCTACAATCATCGTACTGATCATCGTTCTCTCCCCCTCGACCGCCCGTCCATTAATAAGGTATACGTTTTGAAAGAGCCCCCTCCAAGCGCCGGTTTTTCCCTGGCGCGGTGCCTTTGTCGGTAAAATCCTATAAAACACAGCAACTTCATGTGGATTCTTTGTTTCTTTTTTTGTAAATTTATGATATAATGGAAAAAATATCGCGACACACGCCGATGCTCAAAACGTATACCTTTTCATTGGCAATACGCCGTATCATTGGTATCTTATGACAAATCTTTCCCAAAGTCAATAGGATTTTTCTCCTTTTTTGTAAGAACTGTCCACATCCACCCGCAATGTCCCATAACTTCTTCGGGTTTGGGGGCACTCGCAAAAGCCGCGCACAAACTTGTGCGCGGCTTTTGCGGCGGTTTTGTAAAGACGTTTTTCAGTTTTTGGGGATCATCGCCTCCGCGTACTCGACGCCGAGACCGTACGCGCCGCCGAGCTCGCGGACCAGGGCCATGACGGCGTTGTACGTGTCTTTGTTGTTCCAGTCGCGCTGGAATTCCAGCAGCACCTGCTGCCAGGTCACGGGGACGGCGCCGGCTTGGATCATCCGCCGCATGGCCGTGTGGTGCGCCTCCCGCGAGGCCCCGCCGCAGGCGTCGGCGGCCACGAAGATCCGGTAACCGTCCCGCATCATGCTGAGCGCGGGGAAGAGCACGCAGACCTCCGTCCAAAGACCCGCGAGGACAATGTTCTTCCGGCCCGTTCCCTCCACGGCCCGGCGCAGGTTTGTATCTTCCCAGGCGTTGAGGGTGGTCCTGTCTATGGGCACGACTTGGGGGTACACGGCCTGCAACCGCGCGTACAGGGGGCCGGAGAACGTCTGCGCGGCCACGGTGGTGAGCAGACACGGCACTTTGAAGATCTGCGCGGTCTTCGCAAGCCCGACAACATGGTCCGCGATGGCGGCGCGGGACGCGCCCTCCACTCCGAAATACATCTGCGGCTGGTGGTCGATCAACACCACCGCCGTCCGGGCGGGGTCCAAAAGGCAATCCGGATAATTGCGCAACGGCGACACCTCCATGTTTGAGAGCGCCCTTTCGGGCTTTCTCTCTAGCATGGACCGTCCCCCCGCCGTTTATGCACCCCCCCGCCCGGCTTTGAACCGCCGACGCGCCCTAGGCGCGCCGGCAGGTTGGTTTTATAGAATAGTATTGAATATTCTGAGATGGCGGCGCGCCCTCGCGCCCGCCGACAGCCGGCTGTCAAGCGTCGACTGCCGTCACCGTCCGGCCGTCTACGCGCAGCCGCCCCTCGCAAAAGAGGCGCACGGCCTCCGGCAGCAGGATCCACTCGGCCTGTTCCATCACGCGGCGCTGGAGACTTTCCGGCGTGTCGTCAGGCTCGACGGCCACCGCCTTTTGCAGGATGATCGGGCCGCCGTCCGTCTCCTCGCTGACAAAATGCACCGTGGCGCCCGTCACCTTGACACCGTACGCAAGCACCGCCCGGTGCACGCGCAGGCCATAGCAGCCGTCTCCGCAAAAGGCCGGGATCAGCGCCGGGTGCACGTTGATCACGCGGCCCGGGTACGCGAGGCAAAACGCCGGGGACAACACATACAAGAACCCGGCCAGCACAATGAGATGGACGTCGCGCGCGCGCAACTCCTCCAGCACGGCCTGGGTAAAGGCCGCGCGGGTCTCGTACGCCTCCCGCGCCACCACCCGCGCCGGGATGCCCGCCTGGGCCGCCCGCGTGAGCGCGTAAGCGTTTGGGTGCGACGAGATCACCAGGGACAACCGGCCGCCGCCCAGACGGCCGGCTGTCTCCGCGTCGATCAGCGCTTGCAGATTCGAACCGCCGCCCGACACCAGTACGGCGATATTTTTCTCCTCCAACACGGGCCTCTCTCCCCTCCATAGGCATATACTATAGGCATATACTATTATACATCTGCGTGTATGCTGCAAGTGTCAAAAATCCCGCCCGCCGCCGGCCGGCGATTTAATTTACATATTTTTACATATTTCCCGGTACGCCACGCGTCACCAGAGCGAGACCCCGCCCTCACCGCGGCGCACGACGCCGATCATATAGGGGTGTTCGCCCGCCTCGACGAGGGTGGTCACCGCCTCGCCGCCGTCCTTCTTGTCCACCGCGATGACAAGCCCGATGCCCATGTTGAACGTGCCGTACATGTCCCGCGGGGGGATACGCCCCTCTCGCTTGATGATATCGAAGATCGGGTGCTCCGGGAAGCTGTGGGGCTCAATGGCGGCGCACAGCCCCTGGGGCAGCATGCGCGGTACGTTTTCAATGAACCCGCCGCCCGTGATGTGGGAGATGCCCTTGACCTTCACTTTTTTCATCAGACGCAGCAGCGGGCGCACGTAGATGCGCGTGGGCTTCAGCAGTTCCTCCCCCAGCGTGCAGCCGAGTTCGTTGTAGTGGCGGCCCAGCGCGCCCTCGCCCTCGCCCAGCACACGCCGCACGAGCGAAAAGCCGTTGGCGTGCACCCCGGACGAGGACAGCCCGATCAGCAAGTCGCCCTCGGCGATGTGCCGGCCGTCGATCCGCTGCTCGTAGTCGACGAGCCCCACGCAGAAGCCGGCGAGGTCATACTCCTCCTGGGCGTAAAATCCGGGCATCTCGGCGGTCTCTCCGCCCACCAGCGCGCAGCCCGCCTCCCGGCAGCCCGCCGCCATGCCGGACACGATGGCGGCGATCTTCTCCGGGGTGTTTTTTCCGCAGGCAATGTAATCGAGAAAGAAGAGCGGCGCGGCGCCCGCGCAGACCACATCGTTGACACACATGGCCACACAGTCGATACCCACCGTGTCGTGCTTGTCAAGCACAAAGGCTATCTTAAGCTTTGTGCCCACGCCGTCCGTGCCGGAGACCAGCACCGGCCGGCGCAAACCTGTCAGATCCGGCTCAAACAAGCCGCCGAAGCCGCCGATACCGCCCAGCACGCCCTTTGTTTGCGTCGATTCCACGTGTTTCTTCATCAGCGCCACGGCCTTGTATCCGGCTTCCACATCTACGCCGGCCTGCGTGTATGCCTTACTCATCCCAGACCTCCCAAAAAATAATATGGTTCTGTGTCACTGGTGCACTAAGCTCCCAGCAGGCGGCGCAGGATCTCCCGGTAGGCGTCTTGCTCGCCGCCCATGTCGCGGCGGAAGCGATCCTTATCCAGCTTTTCGCCGGTGGCCGTATCCCAGAAACGGCAGGTGTCCGGAGAGATCTCGTCGGCCAGCACCAGCGTGCCGTCCGGCATGCGTCCAAACTCCAGTTTGAAGTCGATGAGGCGGATCCCCAGATCTTGCAGGTAGGCGCTCAGCACCTCGTTGACCTTGCCCGCGTAAGCGTCGATCTGCCTCAGTTCCCCGCTCGTGGCGAGCCCGAGCGCCAGCGCGTGGTACTCGTTGATCATCGGGTCGCCCAGGTCGTCGTCTTTGTAAGAGTACTCGAGTACCGTGACGGGCAGCGGCGTGCCCTCGGCGATCCCCAGCCGTTTGGACAGAGAACCGGCGGCGATGTTGCGGACGATCACCTCAATCTTCACGATCTCCACACGGCGCACCAACGTCTCTCTGTCTGAGAGTTGGCGGACAAAATGGGTGGGGACGCCGTGGGTCTCCAGCAGTTGCATCAGGTGGTTCGTCACCCGGTTGTTGATGACCCCCTTGCCCTCGATGGCGCCCTTTTTCAGGCCGTTGAACGCGGTGGCGTCGTCTTTGTAATCGACAATGACGAGCGCCGGGTCGCCGGTGGCAAAGACCTTTTTGGCCTTGCCCTCATAGAGCAGCGCGCCTTTTTTCATGGATTCCATCTCCTCCCTGAAGATATGTAATTTTTGTATGCAATTTTTTACGGTTTGGAACCAATCAGGTCTCCTCACTCTCCGCCCGCAGGGCGCGGTCGGCGGCGCGGACCTCGTCGGCCATCTCCGCCCGGCGGCGCAGCAGCGCGGCGTACAGCGCCTCATCCGACACCGCCAGAATCTCCACGGCGAGCAGCGCCGCGTTCTCCGCCCCGTCGATGGCCACCGTCGCCACCGGGACGCCGCGCGGCATCTGCACGGTGGAGAGCAGCGCGTCCAACCCGTCCAGCGTGGAGGATTTGATCGGCAGCCCGATGACGGGCAGCGTCGTCACGGCGGCCAGCGCGCCGGCCAGATGGGCCGCCTTGCCCGCGGCGGCGATCAGCACGCCGAAGCCCTCCGCCCGGGCGCGCCGGGCAAAGTCGTGCGCCTCCTCCGGGGTGCGGTGGGCGGACATCACGCGCGCCTCGGCCGGCACGCCGAACCCGGCGAGCACGTCCAGCGCCCGCCGGACCACCGGCCGGTCACTCTGAGACCCCATAATCACAGCGACTTTTTTCATCGCCCGTCTCACATCCTTTCAAACTTGTAACGCCTCACAGCACGCCGTGCCGCTCCAAGATCTCCGTCATCTGCTTCACGCGGGCATCCCACGAGGCGGCGCGGCCGTATGAGATCCGCTGCTGCGGCTTCCACGCGCCCCGCTCCGCCAGCGCCTTCTCGCAGGCGGCCGTGAAGGCCTCGGGCCCGTCCGCGATGTAGACCGCGTCGGAAAAGTCGCGCACCTGGTCCGGCTGCGGCGTGGAGACGATCGGCCGCCCGGTGGCGAGGTATTCGTAGAATTTCAGCGGGCTCACATCCTGGGCCAGCGCGCCCGTCTGAAACAGATTCAGGCAGACGTCAAAGCGGGCGAGGTAGCGCGGCAGTTCTTTGTGCGGTTTGAGTCCCAGAAAATGGATATTTTGCTGTGCTTTCAACGGCGCGACATCCACCCCGGGCAGCGGCGCACCGACCAGCACAAACGACCAGCCGGGGCGCGCGCGCGCCACCGCCAGCAGCAGCGCGCAGTCGATGCAGGGCTGGATCATGCCCACAAAGCCGAGGATCGGGCCCTTGACCCGAAGCAACTCATCCGGAAACGGCAGCTCCCGCTCCGACGCCGCCCGGTGGAACAGCTCAAAGTTGGCGCCGTTGGGGATGAGATAGGTGTTTTTGTTGTATTCCTTCAGCCTCTCGCAGAGCCCCCGCGCCGTCGCGAACACCACATCGGCCTTGGCCGCGAGGTCCGCCTCCATCGCGTCGACGACCGCCGGCGTCATCAGCCCGCCATAGGCCGAATGGCGGTCAACGCAGTCGTACACAAGCGCCCGGTGCGGCAGCAGATCCACGACGTCGGCCGCCGCCGGGCTGTAGCACCAGAGCAACGGATTTTCAAAGCCGTGCGTCTTAAAGACCCGGCGCAGGTAGCGCGCCTGCGCGCGCTGGTTGATGCGATTGATCAAGCGGTACTTGTTGTACAGCGGCCAGACGGGCGGCGTCGCGTACACGGTCACGCGGCTGCCGGTGATATGCTCCCCCTCGCCCCGCCAAGCGCGCAGCCGCTCGGCCGCCGCCGGGTCTTTGAGCGGCGCGGCGCGGCTGACGGGCGGCTCGAAGTAGAGCACCCGGTGGCCGGTCAGCCGGCCCATGACCTGCTGCTTGCGGGTGGGAATGGGGTGCCAATTGGCCGTGGAGAGGCAGACTATTTTTGACATGGCGTTGTCCTCAGCATTTCTCGCAAAATTTCCATGTTGCGGCCCTCAACGGCGCGCAGCCTCGTCACGGCCTCCAACCGCTCCTCGCTCCGGCCGCTCTCCGCCAGGGCGCCGTCGATCAGCGCTTTCAGCCGGGCCGCGTCCGCCGACGCGAAGGGCGTGTACCACGACTGCCCCATGTACGTCAAAAAAGCGGTTACTTTGTCGTCGTAGGCCACACCCACGAGCGGGATGCCCTGCCCGGAGGCAAAGATCAGCGCGTGCAAACGCATGGCCACGACGGCCCGGCACCGGCCCAGAATGCCGATGACCTCCCCGGCCGGCCCCGTGTGCGAGAGCAGATGGTGCGCCCCTCTCACCCGCGCGGCCGCCAGCGCCGCCGCCTCGATGTCGCCCCGGCGTTCGATGGGGAGAAAGACGGGCACGAGCCCGTAGGTGTCGCGGGCGTAGTCGGCGGCCTCGGCAAACGCGTCGGCTTTGCCCTCAAACCCGGGCCAGCGCCGCAGCGCGAAGGCGATGTAATCGCCGTCCGGCGGCACCCCCTGCGAGAGCAGCAGGCTGTCGACGCGCTCCCGCGCCGCGGCCGGCAGGTTGAGCGCCGGATCGGCGGAGAGCACCACGCGCGGGCGCGTGACGCCCAGCCGCCCGATGTCGGCCAGGGAGCTCTCCTCCCGGAGCGTGATCGCCTCGACGTGGCGGTCCAGCACGCGGGCGGTGAGCCGCCGGTTCAGCCGGCCCGTCAGCGGCCCGACCCCGCAGCCGTACATCAGCACCCGGGCCCCCAGGCGGTGCGCCCAGGCAATGGTTGCCAAATAATACCAAAGCGAGCGGTTGGACGTGATGTTTTGGATCAAGCTGCCGCCGCCCGAGATGAACAGCGCGGTGCGGCGCGCGGTGCGCCAGATCCCCCAGGGGTTGAACGTATACACCGAGGAAACGCCGCAGGTGCGCCGCGTCTGGCGCGGACTGCGGGAGAGCACGGTGATGGGTCTGTCCGGGTCTACGGCGCGGATCTCCCGCACGATCCCCTCCAAAATGGCGTCGTCCCCGGCGTTGTTGCGCCCGTACGCGCCGCAGACGAGCACCCCCTCCCGGCGGGCGGGGGGCCGGGCCGCGCGGCGGAGGATGACGCGGTAGATCTCCTCCTGCGTGTCCAGCATGGCCTCCATCGAAAAGGCCCGCGCGGCCTTCTTGTAGAGCTCCTCGCCCACGCGCGTCCGCAGCGCCGGGTCGTCGCAGAGGCGGCGCAAATGGCCCGCCAACGCGTCGGCATCGCCCGGCCGGAAGAGATAGCCGCTCACCATATGGTCGATGAGCGCCGGGACGCCGCCCACCGCGGTGGCCACAGTGGCCCGCCGCGCGCGCGCGCCCTCGAGCAGCGCGTAGGGGAACGTCTCCGTCAGCGAGGTGAGCAAATTGATGTCGATGGCCTGGTAGAAGGCCTCCATGTCGTTCATCCACCCGGCGAAGCACACGCGGCCGTCCAGCCCCAGCGAGGCCGCCAGCGCGCGCAGGCGGTCGTACAGTTCGCCGTGCCCCGCGATGACGAGCCGCAGCCGGGGGCAATGCGCCGCGGCGGCCGCGAACCCGCGCAGGAGGGTGTCGATGTCTTTGACCGGGGAGAGCCGGGCGGCGATCCCGCAGACCACATCGTCCGGCGCCGGCGCAAAACCGTACGGCGCCCAAAACGCCGCGCGGGCCACCGGCGCGGGGGTTTTGGCAAAGTCCAGCCCGTTGTACAGCGTAAACAGCCTGTCCGGCAAAAAGCCGCGGTCGCACAACAGGTCCGTCATGCCCTGCGACACGCCGATGCGGTAGTCGAGGCGGCGCAGGGCCCATTTGTTGATGTTGCCGTATGTCACACGGGCCAGAGGCCGGCCCAGGTAATCGTGTCGGTAGTCGGAGTGCACGGTGGTCACGGTGGGCACGGGCCGGCGGCGGCGCAGCAGCCCGGCGACCATGTTGCCGCGGGCGCCGTGGCTGTGAACGATGTCGGCGCCCTCCGCCGCGAGCAGCGCCTCCAGCCTGTCCACCACGGCGCCGGGGCGGCCCGGGAGCACCTCCACCGTGAACCCGCCCAGCGCGCGCGCCTCCTCGGCAAACGCCCCCTCGCGAAAAACCGTCAGCCGCACGTCCATCCGCGCCGACAGGCCCTTCAACAGAGACAATACATGCGTCTTCGCGCCGCCCACGTCTCCGCCGCTGATCAAATGCAAAACCTTCATGTTCGCCTCTTCCGCGCCGACACGCCGACGGTTTTAATGTTAAATATCCGCCCGGCACCCGCCGGAAAAATTAAAAATCGCGATTGCGCTGTCTGAAAACAAAACGAAACCAACCCGCGCGCACACACCGCAGGCCATGTGAAAATCACAATTTTCACATTCAGAACCACAATATATAGTATGTATATTGTATAACAACCACTATATATTGTATAATATGCCGGAAACCGGCAGGTTTTCACACGGTCTCCCTCCGGGAAATCCGCGCTTGTCAAGGGACAAAAAATATTATACAATGTCTCGTGTTACGGGTCAAGCTTTCCGGCGCCGCGCCGCGGGCCCGGAAAATTGTCCGGCGCAAACGCCGGCTGCGGGGGGGATGTTGCGATGGACCTTGTAAAGCTGATGATCGAGCGCGCGGTGTATCCCCTGATGGAGCGAAGGCGCGGGAACCGGATCCGCCCCTATCTGCGCGAGCTGACCGCCAGCGAAGCCCTGCCCCCGGATGAGCTCGCCGCGCTCCAGCGGCGGCGGCTCGAGGCGCTGCTGGACGTGTGCGCCCGCGAGGTGCCGGCCTACCGGTTTCTGGGCGCGGAGGGCGTGTCGCCGCTCATCCGTTTCGCGGACATTCCGCCGCTCACCCGCGCGGCGCTGCGGGCGGACCCGGACGCTTTTTTGGCCGCTTCGGCGCGCCCGGAGACGCTGACCCCCGGAATGTCGGGCGGCACGACGGATGACGCGCCGGTCCGGTTCTATCTCGACCGCCGCGCGGTGGAACACTACGAGGCGGCGCGGTGGCGGGGTCTCTCCTGGTGGGGCATCACGCCGGGCAGCCGCAGCGTCATGGTGTGGGGCGCGCCCGTCGAATGGGAACTCTCGAAACAAGCCGCTTACCGGCGGCGGGAGAAATGGCTGAAAAACCGCGTGATGATCCCCGCGCATGACCTGTCGAGGGCTGCGCTGCCCGGGCACATCGCGCTGTTGGACCGCTACCGGCCGGAATACCTCTATGGGTATGCCTCGGCTCTCTACGCCCTGGCCAATCTCATGCGCCAGACGGGGCTGCGCCCCAAGCACGCTCCGCGGATCGTGCTGTCCACCTCCGAGATGCTGTTTGACTTCCAGCGCACGCTGATCGCGGAGGTTTTCGGCTGCCCCGTGGTGAACGAATACGGCGCGAAAGACGCCGGCATCCTGGCCTACGAATGCCCCGAGGGGCAAATGCACATCACCTGCGAAAACGCCCTGCTCGAAGTGTTGGACCCCCAGACGCTCCGGCCTCTCCCCCCCGGCGAGACGGGTGTGCTGGCCGTGACGGACCTGCACAATTTTTCTATGCCGCGCCTGCGCTATCTGCTGGGGGACATGGCCTCGCTCTCGGCAAAGCGTTGCAGATGCGGGCGCACGCTGCCGCTGCTCGACGCCCTGGAGGGCCGGCTGGTCGATATTTTGGTCACCCGCGACGACAGGCTGGTGCACGGCAACGTTCTGGTGCACCTGTCAAACACCCACGGGGCCGTGGAGCGCTTTCAGATCGTTCAGCACACACCCGAGCTGGCCACGCTGCGCATCGTCCCGGCGGAGGGCTCTCACGCCGACGACATGGAGGGGTTCATCCGGCAGGTGCGCGCGCTTCTGCCCGGCACACAGGTGGCGGTGGAGCTTGTGAGCGACATCGCCCCGTCCGCTTCCGGCAAACGCCGCTACGCCATCCGGGAATTCGATCTCCCGGGCGCGCCGTAAGAACCCGGGGCCGGCGCCCCCGCCCGGACCGCTGCAAACGCCAAGGGCGCCCGCCGTCACGCCGTGAGCGCGGAAAGCCCTTATACCAAAAGAATTTACACTGAAAGCATTTACACAAAAAGCATTTACACAAAAGGAGAAGACGCGGATGAAATTGATCAACGAAAAAGGTAAGCTTTTCGGCCTCATCAATGTGGTCGATCTGCTCGTACTGCTGGCCGTGCTGCTGGCGGTCGGCGGGGTCGCGTGGCGGCTCTTCGGGGCCCAGGTCAGCGATCTGACGGCGGCCACCACCACCATGATCTACACCGTGCGCGTGCGCGCCGTCCACAGCCGGCTGGAATCGGAGATTGAGAAAAATTTGGAATACGACAACCGCATCATCGCCGGCAACAATTTCGTCGACGGCGCGCGGGTGACCGACGTCTCTTTTGAGCCGTATATCCAGCAAAATCCCACCGACGACGGCCGCCTCGTCAACGCGACGGACCCGGCCCGGCTGGATGCGCTGTTCACCGTCGAGGCCGTCGTTCCGAAGGATACGCCGATCATCAAAGTGGGCACGCAGGAGGTCCGCGTGGGGTACGGCCATTTTTTGAAGACGCCGCTGTTGGAGTTCTCCTCCACTGTCGAGTCGGTAGACTTCCGTGACTGAGCCGGTCCGGACCGTCTGGCGGCACAGCCGTCTCAGACATCTCTGCCTGTGGCTGCGCGCCTGCGCCGCACACAGCGCGCCGGCCCGCTTCGGCGCCTTCTGGTCCGCGCAGTACGCGCGCTCCGGCTTCAAACGGCTCTGGGCGCGGTGGATGTCCGGCCCCCAGCGCGCGGGGTACGATTCCCTGTTTTGCCGGCTCCGGCAGTGGTTTGGGCGCCGGCTCCGCAAGTTCGGCACGGCGTGGGCTCCCATCTGGTCCCACAGTCTCACGGCGCGCACGGCCGACCGGCTTCGCCGCGCCGCCGCGTCGCGCGGCGGGCTGACGGGGCGCCTGCTGGGACGCCTGCGGCGCGGGGATCTTCCGCTGTTTTTGTTT
Source organism: Oscillospiraceae bacterium (assembly GCA_031255175.1). Classification (GTDB taxonomy): domain Bacteria; phylum Bacillota; class Clostridia; order Oscillospirales; family UBA929; genus JAIRTA01. The sequence goes on from JAIRTA010000028.1 coordinate 14,741, forward strand.
TGCCTATACCTGCCCGTCGACTACGTGCTGCGCGAATGGAGCGCCTTGGCCGCGCTGTCCACATATTGGGATGAACTCTTTTTGCTGCTGGCCGTTTTCCTCGTCGTCGCGTGGAAGATGCGGCCCGACGCGTCGCCCGAACCTTGTCTGACGCCGTTGGAAGGGCCTCTGCTCGTCTTCATGGGGCTCGGTCTCCTCCTGATGGGGGTCGTGTCGCCGATCCTCGGCGTCGCCGTCTCGGGCTACCGCGCGGTCTGCCAATACATGGTCTGGTATTTTGTCATCGTGCGTCTCGTGCGCGACCGCCGGGCCGTGCACATCTGTTGCGCCCTGCTCGCCGCGCTCGGCGCCCTGGTGGCGCTGCACGGCGTCTACCAATACATCGTCGGCACGCCGATCCCCCGTTCGTGGGTTTCGATCCACGAAATGGGGGTGCGCACGCGCGTGTTCTCCATCCTCGGCAGCCCCAACGTCATGGGCGACCTGATGGTCATGCTGGCGCCGCTCGCGGCCGGCCTCGCCTACGCCGCGCGCACCGTACGCGTCCGGCTGCTCTGCTGGGCGGCCACGGGTCTCATGTGCCTGGCCTGCCTCTTCACTTTCTCGCGCGGGGCCTGGCTGGGTCTCGCGGCGGCCGTCGTACTGTTTGCCCTGCTGCGGGACCGACGGCTGCTGATTTTGGCGGGGGCCGCGCTGGTCGTCATCATCATGCTGCCGCAGATCGCCGACCGGATCACCTTCCTGTTCACCTCCGACTTCGCCAACAACAACGAGACGGCGGGGCGGGCGGCCCGGTGGGCCTACGGCATCGATCTTCTGATGCGCAGCGACCCGGTATTTGGGTTCGGCCTCGGCCGCTTCGGCGGCGCGGTGGCCATGCAAAACCAAACATTGGAGCGGATCCGCTACTTCTATATGGACAATTATTACCTAAAGACACTGGTGGAGATGGGCTTTGTCGGCCTGATCGGCTATCTCGCGCTGCTGGCCTCGCTCCTCTGGAACGGATTTAGGACGCTGTTTCGCGTCCGGGCCCAGCGCGCCGACCACGCCGTGGCCTGCGGTCTCCTGGCCGGCCTCGCCGGCGTCCTCACCCACAGCCTGTTTGAAAATATCTTTGAGGTGCCTTATATGAACGCCTACTTCTGGGGCCTGGCCGCGCTTCTCATGGTAATCGGCTTTCGCCTCGGCATCGACGGCGGCGCACACCCCACCCAAGAAACCCGCGCGTCCCTCCCGTAAAATTGCGCCCGAATCCGCCGCCTGGCCTTTGGGAAAGTTTTAGTTTGCGCATTTTTTGATATGGGCATCGCGCCGAAGTGATACACAATGGTTTTGGAAAGGATGGGAAACAAAATGGGGCTGTTTAAAACACTTTCAACGAAAAAATGGTCTGCGCTGCTATGCTGTGTACTCATGCTGTCCCTCACAGCCTGTGGCAGGAATTTCTTGCCGCCCTTCATCGGTGGTTTCGACAGAACCTCTCCCGTGCCGCCCACCGCCGATTCCAGCGAGATCCCCTCCACTCCGTCCGCCGCCGATTCCGACGAGATCCCTCTCGCGCCGTTCGCCACCGGTTCCGACGAGATCCCTCCCGCGGAGGACACCCAAAGCGATGCCGACGACACACAGCCTGCTTTCAGTCCCGTGCCGGCGGGCTTCAAGGCGTATAACAACACCTCCTTGGGCTTGCGGTTCAGCTACCCTGAAGAATGGCTGCTGCTTGACACCGCTCTGGTCAACCAGCCGGACGTACTCGCGGCGACATCCGCACGTATGGGGATCGACGTGGAAACCTTGTCCGCAATGGTAGAACAGGTTGCTGTCATCATTTACAACATGGACGAGAGCAGAGATGGCTTCACGCCGAATTTGAATGTGGTGTTGCAGAATGTACCCGGCCTCACGGAAGATGGTTTCGCTACGGACGATATGGCGAAGGCGACGGAAATAACGACCACCCAGCAGTTTTCTTTTATGTTTTCAGATTTCGTATTCACGGAGAAACCGGCCGTGAAGGAGCTTGGCGGCAGGAAGATGATCTCTTTCGCCGCCGATTGTACCGCGGGCGAAGTATCGACCTCCGTATATCAGGCGATAATCGCGGATGCCGGTAAGATGTTTAACATTGGGTATTCCACCATGTATGGCAGTTTGGATGACGAGACTATGGCCGTGGTGGATCAGATACTCTCCACGATAGAAATAGATTAGCGTCTGGAATCATGAATCTCTTTGCGACTGAATGTGCCGTTTGATTTTCTTCATCGCCCAGTCGTAATGGCTTGAAGTCGCCGAAACGCAATAACTGCCCAGTGTACTTGTTCCCGTCCAAGAGAAGTGCCCTTTTGAAAACAGTTCGTCGTCTGAGAACACATCCATCATATCCACCACTTCGGCGTGGCTTTTTTTCAGCATGTCCAACGATTGCGCATAGGGTGTCGCCTGGTGCTTCTCCCAAAATCCGACGTTCATCTGCGGGTAGGTTTTCCAGTTGTATGGTTCCGGTAAAAACGGTTTGGGTTCGCCGTTTTGATTGGTTTTTACCCAATTCAGCAACAGTTGGTGCCATTCGTACAAGTGGACCAGCACATCGCGCAAGTTTTTGTCACGCCTCCAATGCGCCTCTTTTTGCTTTTGCAGGAAGTCCTCTCCAAAATTGAACACTGCGTTTTGCTCCCGCTCCGTCATGGAGCCTATCATTTGCCACAGCTTGTGAAATTGCGCATTCGCCGCCTCGATAAGATCGGGCTTTGTTGTGGGTCTTGGCATTGTGCAATCCTCCTTTAAAATGGCTTGCGGGCACAGCAAAATTGCCCCGTGCCGCCGCCTGCTATGAGTTTGAACCCCTTACAATTTGTAAGGACTTCACTTGCGGCCTTTTTCAGGCGGTTTCTGAGAACGTACCAATAGTTCCTCGCATCCGCGCTCCGGCTCAACACACCGACAATATCGCCCCTTTTATGTGGGCTGTCACTTCGGTAAAAACTTCGATGGCGTTCCATAGCTCGTGATATATGCTGCCTTCTGCGCCCTTGTGAGGGCGACATATAACAAGCACTTCTCAGATGTCAGGCTTGCTCGCTTCGATATTTCGTCCGTGTCGTCAATCGCCGCGGCAAACGGTATCACGCGATTGTTGGCGGCGGCGATGAACATATACTGGAACTCCAAGCCTTTGACGCGGTGCATCGTGGCGATGCGAATACCCTCAAAGTTGCGGTCGTCCAGTTTGGTTCCCTTTATCTCGTAAGCCCGGATACCTGCGTCACGGAAAGCCTTGACGTAATCATCAAGCAGACTGTGGGTGCGGGCGACCAGGCAAATGTCTTTCTGGTCGATACCTTCTTCGGTCAGCCGCTTTACCTCATCAACAATGAAGGCGTATTCCTCGGCCGCAGACTTGAAGTTCCGGATGTCGGGATAGGCACCGTGGGTTAATGATTGGCAGCGTTCTTCGCCTTCGTATTCGTCATCCAGATTGTCAAAGTCGATGTCTTTCAGGAAGGCAAAGGCATACTTTCTGATTTCCTCGGTGGTGCGGTAGTTGATGCGAAGACGGCTGCTTCGACCGCGTACGTTAATACCGCATTTGGAGAGAACAGCCCTCTTTTTGTAAATGCGCTGGTGCGCGTCGCCAACGATAAAAATGTCGTTGGGATGCTCGGCTCCGGCGATAGCCCGGAGAAGGCGATAGGCATTGGCGCTGAAATCCTGTCCTTCGTCTACGATGATGGCTGCGTAGGGTGCCTCTTGCAGATTCTTTTCAAGTATCAGGCGGCACTCATACATGGCAGTATCCACATCGCGTATCCGCCGTTCTTTCATAAGTGTGATGTATTCTTCAAACACGCTCCACACTTGCATTCGTTTTTTACGGTTGAGGCGAGTACCCCGGCCAATCCGCGACGCCCGCAAGTATTGTTCCCGCGTAAAACTCTCTTGAGCTGCCACAACCTTTGACCATTCATCAGAATAAAAATTTCTATTGAATGCCGTATCCTCACCGGACCCGGCTATCGCTTCATCCCAGATGGGATCTGTCGTCTTATCGTAGACAATCGAGTAGGTGTATCCGTGCTGCCGCAGGAATTGACCGACCCATGCATCGAGATGAATAACTTCGATGCGCCGCAATTCCTCAACGCTGCATATCTTCCGCAAGTTATCTTTAATATCTCCTGCCAAGTTCGCGGTGAATGTCGTGAAGAGTACCTGCTTCTTGTCGGACAGTTTCGAGGCAAGGTACTTTGCCCGGTGCATCGCCACCACAGTTTTCCCCGTTCCTGCGCCACCCAACACGCGGTACGAACCGGAGAAGTCTTTCTCCACAAGTTGACGCTGTGTAGGATGCAGAAAGATGCGCCACTTTTCCAACGGCTCGGCCATCATGCGGCGCAACTCGTCCTCCCCCTCAAGAACCACAAAGGACGTTTTGCTCCCGTCGCTTTGCAGAGCTTTGGCAAGGTCGCTCTCCGCTGCTTTCGACACCACTTCCTGTTGGAACAGTTCTTTGACTTCATCCAGAGAAAAGCCACTGGCAAGGTACTCCAACGCCTCATAGGCATCTGCAGGGAGGCTATGTTTGGCCTGATAGAATTCGACTGTGTTTCGAAAGCTCTTCACGAAAGGCACAAGCTCCTCCGGTACACCGAGCTCAATCAAGCTGTCGTTCCCCGCCATCGAAAAAAGATTCGGCTCCTCGGTGGAACTGACGGTAGTCTCGACCATCACGTCAAAAATTTGGATGTTGCCAGTGAGCTTATTTACCACGCACTTCTTGCGCGCCGCCCACTTGTATGCTTCATCATGATGGTCAACCCAAAGAATCAAGTATACGCCAGTTTCTTCTTGCCGGGCCACAATGCCACGATAAGTATCATCAATCCTGACAGAACAGATTTTGTCGTCAATCGCAGCATTGATTTTTTCGTAATTGATGCCCGGTGCAATAGGATTGTTTCTGAACTTGTTGACGAAGTCAGTTACCTTGCCCTGAATCTTTCTCGGCAACGCGGCAAACGCCGTGAAAAAATCAGATGATATTGCAACAGTCACGGTGTTTTTCTTCATTTATTTTGCCCCCTTAAACCAGTTGGTTTGAATCTCATCATCAGCGGCGAGGATTTTCCAACCTGCCGCAACAAACGCTTCCATGTTCTTTTCCTGCTCTTCGAGTAAGAAGACAACCTTGTGCCGCTCCCAGGCCATCTCTGCTTCGCCGACAACAGTTCCGTTTTTGTCTTCGAGTTCGTATCCGATGGTGTCGGGAGCCGCAATCGCAAGTTCAGCACATTTCGCGGCAAACGCCTTTGCCCGGTCATCAATGAGCTGCACAAGGGTTTCTGCTGACCAAGCAGTCGCGCCCTCTGCAGATGCGGTCTCTGGTGCTGTTTGAACCATCCAAGGAACTCTGTTGTAAACCGCATCTTTCAATCCGTTCACAGAAACAGCGGTGAATGATTTTAAGAATTGCAAGACATTGTAAAACCGCCAGAAATCATTCCACTCCGACTCATATTTCTCTGTGCGGTTTGCCTTGCTATCATCAAGAACTGAGTAAACAATGGCATCGGCTTCGAACTTGTTTTTCTGCATATCATCGGCCACGACCCCGCCGTACACCGTCATGTGTGAATTAGAAGTGCGCGGTTTCCACAAACCGAAAATGGTCTTGCCAAACTCAAAGTCCGGGCTGTCAAGGTCGAGCATTTCCTTGATGCTCCCGATACTCAGTTTCCAGTCGGCGAAGGTGATGCTGTTCCTCATATCGCCGGGAGAGAGCAGCGAGAACGCATACGCAACGGCATGAGCGGTGAACAGCTTCTCGGCTTCCGGGTTTTCGAGATACTGCGCCAACAATTCCATCGGGGGCATCCTGTCCGGGTGAAGTCTTTCTGCATCAGCTTCCTTGACGGCAGGGATGTACATTCTGTTGCCGCTTGGCATCTTACTTGCAGTCAGAGCATCCACCGCATAGTTGCCCTTCGCTTTGAAAACGCTCTGTACATCCTTCCAAGAGAGCGACCATATTCTGAACTTGCCGCTACGCCGGATAGCCTCGCGCTTCAAAGTGTCGTCGGCCACCTTGTCTTTGTGGTATAGAAAACCGTCGGTGTAGATGGCAACGGGTTTTGGCTTGCCCCCTGTTTTTATAGGCCAAAGCACAAAGTCTGCACGGGTCTCAACCACCACACCGCTTGCGGCATCGAGTTTGACCTGTGGCTCAATCTCCCAAATGGCATCGCCGATTTTGAGCAGATATCCTTCTTTGTTATGAACCAATCCCTTGTCGATGATGAGCGTGCGCGATTGGTTGCCCATTTGCGAAAGTGCTTCGATAAATCGACGTTCTAACTCACTCTCAAACAACCCGTTCACCGGAACAGCTCCAAGTTTCGGTATCTCAACAAGATTTTCTTTGCCGCTCAGTATCTGCTTCAACAAGCGGATAGCGGTTACTTTCGAAATCTGCCCGATGTTCCGGCTCTGTCGATACGCATAGAGACAGTGGTAGCAGCCATCTTTCTGCGAGTCTTCTTTACACTCGCATTTTTCGAGAACCGCAAGAGCTTCTTCGAATATCTCAATAAGCGAATGTTGTTTAAACATCAACTGTTTGAGATACCCGGTGCCGCCAGGGACAGAATCGTAGACCACGAGATATTGCTTGCGGTAGTTGGCATCCGGCACGGGGATTTCGCTTATTGTCGCCCGCAAATGGTCTACATTGCCAAAATATTCTTTCATGCCGCGCATGAATGCCGCGACAAAAGATTCTACGCGGACGTTGGTGGAATCCATCGTGGTCGCCGGGACCAATATTCTAAGTGCCTCCGTGACGAACTCCCGGTAGAGGAAGAGATATTCTTCGTACGGGTCCGCCGCTCCGCCTGTGAAATTTTTCGCCTTGCAGGTATGGGTATGCCTCGGTCTCTCGTTTTCCGACTGAATTTTGCCGCAGTATTTGCAAATTTTAAAGCCTTTGCGAACGTGCTCTTGCCCCGCGACGGTTAGCTGTTCTCCTGCGATGTCGCTCTCGCCGAAATTGATTTCCCGCAGCGTCGCCTTCCTCACAAACTCATAGCCAAAGGCGAACTCTTCGTTGTCCATGCGGTATGCCTTGGTAATGTCTTCATCTTCGTTCACATCAACCAAAAGCTGCTTGCAGTAGAAAGTCGTCTGTCGGTCGTCGCTCTCGTCTCCGATGAGGCTCTTGGTGTAGTCCATGTTGGAGTAGACCATCTGCACTTTGAGCATAGAGCGAATCTGTCCTTGGTCTGCCCACGCGGGGCTGCCGCATTCAGGGCACGCCGCGACATTTTTCCCGGCTTCCTCCAATTGCGCGTGAGAGCAGTTGGGGCAGAGCCTCCACTTGGCAACCTGCGCCGAAGTTAAATCAACCTGATTGATATTCAGCTTTCTGCCATCCACATAGAAGTTGTTGGATGGCGCAAATTCGCTGATGGCAGCAGACGCAGAGCGGCTGTATTCATAGACCATCTTCTCGTATCTCTTTGACTGCGGTTCCGCACTTTCGGCAGCGTCTTCCTTACGATACAGCACCGCTTTAAGAATAATTCCAGATTCTGGAAATGCATAGTTTGGCAACAACCCCTCGTCGGAGAGGAAGTTAAAAACATCTTTGTTGTTGATGCTGCGTACGACGTTTGCCAAAGCTCTTCTCTCCGCGTCGAGTTCTTTGATTTCTGCTTCATACGCCGGGTCTTTTGGCTTGGCTTCCAAGTCTTTAATGAGCTTTCTGAGTTGTTTGATACTCTCTGTGAGCGCGGTTTTTTGTTTTTTCAAGGATTCAAATGTCTCCAAGACTTTCATGTGCATCGGGCTATTCATTACGCCTGTGCCTTTGGCGTACTTCTTCAAATCGGATTTCTCGTTATTTTCAAGTTCCGGGAACATCTGAATGAATGCCCTAAGCAGCCCTGAAATATTCCCCTGCACGAAGGTCAGGAAGTTGAACGGATATTTGGCCGGATCTCTTGTGGCCAGGTTGTTGATGCAAACACCAACCATCTTGGGAATGGCTCTTTCCGGCACTCCTTTCTTAATCCAACTGTCCATGCTGTATGCGAAGAACTGCCGCTCCAAAACGGCAGATGCCTTTAAGAAGATTTTCGGCGGTTTCACGTTGCCCGCCATCATTTCCACTGGGTTAGCGTAGAAGTAGAGATCGTGCGGTCTGGCATTTGCTACCGCGATATTCAAGGCATTGCCGTCTTTACGTCCGGAGCGGCCTGTTCGTTGCAGGTATTGGGCTTGTCCCGGCGGGACGCTGCACAGGATGACCGAGGACAGATCGCCGATGTCGATGCCCATTTCCAGCGTCGGCGTACAGGAGAGCACGTTGGTGTCCCACGGCTTGCGGTCAACATCGCCGCGCTTGAAAACGCGTTCCAAGTCTTCGCGGTCGTCGCGCTCTAACAGCCCTGTGTGTTCTTTGGCAGCGATGCGCACGATGTCGCCGCTGCTGTACAGCTTGCCAAAATACCCAAGCTCTGCACCGTCCCGAACGTG
>JAIRTA010000061.1 GCA_031255175.1 Oscillospiraceae bacterium
TTTTGGCAAAACACATCAAAGCGTTTGAAGAATTGGCGAAATGATTACGCTGGACAAAGAGCAGGTTGAACATCTGCACAAACGACTGCTTGAATTGATTTTGGCGCGGACAAAGTAGACTCGCAGGCAGGGAGCAAAGTCTTGTGAAAGTGCCAGATGAAGTGGACAGGCATTTATATAGCCCGTTGCGCCAAAAGTGCGGCCGCCGAAGGGCGAGTCGCTTTTGATGTAAAATAATGGGAAAATAAAAATCTTCGCCGCCGGAGATCGTTGGTTTTTTGCTGTGGTGGACCATACGAGGGTCTGCCAACGCTCAGATTGTGTAAATCTGGGCATTTTTTCTACAAAAAATTTGATAATGGCAAAAAATTTATAAATACATGTTGACATATCCCCCCTGACATGGTATTGTGAGGGCGAAACCGCAATATTTGGCAATTTGGTTGACTGGATCTTTGACACCTGGACCACATATTGAAGGAGGTAAAATGTCGTGAAGAAGAGAATCGGGAGTATCTGCCGGCGTAGGAGAGCGCGTTTGGTTGTTTCGCAACTACTGGCGGCCGCGTTGCTTTTTTCCGTCGCGCCCGCCAACGCTGCGTTCTCGTCGGTGAATGCCGTCGAGGTGACTTGGGCAGGAGACGAGTGGGACGCCAACACGGTTTACGCCATCAACCGTGAAGATCCGCACGCGAGTTTCTTCCCGTACGCGAGCGAGGCTGACGCCAAAGAATATCACAACTACCATCCGGAAGAGTCTCCCTACTATCAAACGCTGAACGGCACATGGAAGTTCAACCATGTCGAGAGACCGGCCGACCGCCCGATGGAGAACGGAGCGGACAGTTTTGAGACCGTCGATTTTGACGACAGCGGTTGGGATAACATTCAAGTTCCTGGCAATTGGCAGGTGAATTGGAACGAGGACGGGACGTTCAAATATGATCAGATCATTTACGTAAACAGTGCCGTCACATGGAATCGCGCCGAATATGGCAACGGCACGGTGACGTACCCAAGAGCACCCAAAAATTTCAACCCTGTCGGCACCTACCGCAGAACCTTCACAATCAACCCCGCGTGGGGTGATCGTGCGGTGTTCCTGTCCTTAGACGGCGTCGAGTCCAACTGCTACATTTGGGTGAACGGATATAGGGTTGGCTACGCCGAGGACAGCTATACAGGTAAGACATTTGATATCACGCCGTTTATCCACTACACGGGAGAAAATGTGATCGCCATTCAGGTCTTCCGCTGGAGTGCCGGAAGCTGGTTTGAAAACCAGGACATGATCCGTTTGTCGGGTATCTTCCGCGACATCTATTTGACATCACATGCCAAAGTAGCTTTGTACGACGCGGAAGTGAAGACGACACCTGTGACGGCGGGCAAATATGACGGAGATTGGGACTTAAACATCAAAGCTTTGCTTCGAGATTTAGGTGCTGATAACGCCATGAAAAATGGGAGCAGATTGTCCGCGACGCTGTACGATAAAGACGATAAATCTGTTGGATCTGTTGTCTTTGATGAACCGCTGTACACAACCAGAAAAAATATGCTGGACAATGATTACATAGGTGCGGACTTGGAAGCCAATATTGTGGTCGCCGCGCCGGAGCTCTGGTCGGCTGAACATCCCAATCTGTACAAACTTGTCTTATCTCTGAAGAACGGCGGGAATCTTTTGGAGACCACCTGCATCCGCGTCGGTTTTCGACAGGTCGAGGCCGTGAATCTCGGCAGCCGCCAAGACGCGCGCATGTTGATCAACGGCACGAGGATTCTTTTGTACGGAACCAATCTGCACGAGTCAAATCCGGATACCGGCAAGCACAACGACATGGAATTCATTCGCCGCGAATACGAGTTGATGAAGCAAAACAATATAAACGCCGTCCGCATGGCCCATTACCCACACGCCCGGCTGTACTACGACTTGGCCGACGAATACGGGCTGTACATTATGGATGAGGCCAACGTGGAGAATCATGGGCTCAGTATACCCGCCAACCAGAGCGCCAGATGGGTGCCGGCGCTGCGTGACCGCGAGAACAATATGATGGAGAGAGACATGAACTATCCCTCCGTCATTATCTGGTCACTGGGCAATGAAAACAGCCTGTCCGGGCCTTCGGGGCAGCCGTCTCCCAACCAGGTTTTGTTGGAGTTTGTGGGGGCAAAAGATCCGTCCAGACTGAAACACGCGCAGTACGCCAATGGGACGGCGGCGTATTCGCCGGAACTGTTCAGCGGGTTTTACGGGCCGGCGCAGAGTACGTCGCAGAGCGCGTCCGGAGGTTGGTGGCAAAACACATGCAGTCGCGAGAGACCGACCGTGTTGGCCGAATACGCGCACGCGATGGGCAATTCCAACGGCAATATGGACTCGTTTATAGAACTCTGCGACGTGTTGCCCAAGGCGATCTGCGGATTCATTTGGGAGTGGGCGGACCAGGGCATTTGGACGCCGGTGCCCGGCAATCCGGATCGGAAATTCCTCGCGTTCGACGGTGACTGGGGTGACCCGCGCAGAGACGGAAACTTCTGCATGGACGGAATGGTGACGGCGGACCGCCAGCTTTACCCGCAGATGGCGGAGGTGAAATATTCCTACCGCATGGTGACGGCGACGCTGAAAGATAGCAACACGTTTACAATCAACAACAAATATCTGTTTACCAATGTCGACGCATACGATATGTCCTGGGAGCTTAAGAAAAACGGTGAGGTTGTCCAGTCGGGTTCCGGCGTCTACGACGTAAGTCCTGCGCCAGCGGGCGTCGTCCCCACCGTGAATGTGGAGCCGTATCCGCCGAACGTCACACCGGGCACCAATTTTCAGGGTTCCACGATGACGTCAGTGGATTTCCCGGTTCCGTTTGCCGTACCTGAGGACGTGGACCCCGGCGACGAATATTTCTTCAACGTATCCTTTGCCACAAAAGAAGACACTGTCTGGGCCGACGCCGGCCATGTTGTCTCCGAAAGCCATATGCCCATCGATTTCGGGCAGGCAAATCGGCGCATCGGTTCCATCGACACCGGGGAATTCCAGATCGCGGACAACGAGAACACGGTCGGCGTTTCGGGCGAGGATTTTCAGGTCACAGTGGACAAAACGAACGGTGAGATCTCCGCGTATCGGTTCAAAGGGAGAGATCTGCTCGCCGCCGGCCCGTCGCCAAACTTCTGGCGCGCCCCCATCGACAATGAATACGGCCAGTCGTCCCTGCTAAGCAGCGGTTACAATACATGGAGAAATGTGGGCAGAGGACGTACCACCACTTCGATCGACGTCACGGACGCCGGCCATTACGCGATTGTCACCGTGAACGGCGCCTTCCCGACCAACAACAAAAACGGCGTCTATACGACGGTTTACAAGATTTATGCCAACGGTGAGGTGAATGTGGCCTACACATTCACATTCCCGGCGCTGTCGGGCAACGCCCGGTATGTGCAGGAGATCGGCAGTATGATGACGGTGAAATCGGACTTCGAAAACTTGACGTGGTTCGGCCGTGGTCCCGGCGAATCGTATACGGACCGCAAATGGGGCAATTTTGTGGGGTTGTATGAGAGCACGGTGACAGACCAAAACTTCCCCTATTCTATTACGCAGGAGATGGGCAACAAGGTTGAGACAAGATGGTTGGCATTGACAGACGACGAGGGGTTCGGAATGGTCGTCAAGGGCGACTCGCTCGTCGAATTCAACGCTTTGCATTATTCGCCGGAGGAACTGGGCGAACGCCGCTATAAACATTTCTATGAGGCCGCGCCAATGGAGGACATCTGCCTCCGCGTCAACTTGACCAGCGTTGGCGTCGGCGGCAACGACTCCTGGGGCCGGATCCCTCTGGATCAGTACAGGCCGATGATCAACAACAACACATTCCAGTACGGCTATACGATTCTGCCAATAGAAAAATTTACCAACGAGGAAGCGCTCGCGTTTGGGAAAACGCTGAAGATCGACGACACGCCCGTGTTCAAAGCGCAAGCGGCGGACGCCGCCGACGGGGTCGTTGTGCGCAGTCTGGAGCAGGCCGACGGCAAGATTTTGCGCGCGCAGGTCGAAGTGACGGAGCTCACGGATGACGCCTCGGAGAAGACGGCGATCCTTGCTCTCTATGACGCCGCGGGGCGCTTGGCGCGCGTGACGACGTCCGAGCCGCTGCCGCTTCATAGGGGCGATATCAAGACAGTCGCGCTCGACATGGATCTGACCGGCCTCGACGCCGCCGGCATGTGTGTGAAGTTTTTTGTGTGGGACACCTGGACACTCACCCCGGCCACACAGGAGGGGGCGTTGCGCTGATTGCGCGGTGCGCGTCACACCACTGTGTACCGGCGGCGGCGGGCGGAGAGACGCCAGGCCAGGGCGAGAAAGCCGAGCCAGACGGCGGCGGCGGCGATGAGGGTGGGGCGGAGCGTGGCGTGAAATTTCAGGCGCGCCAGGGTGTCTATCTGCTCGGTGAGATAGGCGGACACCGATGCCTCAAAGCCGAACAGGCCGATCATCAAATGGGCGTAAAGGGCGGAGAAACAGGCGTGCAGGGCCTTGCCCACGAGGTATGTCCAGGTGCGCAGTCCGCTTTCTCCTATAAAGGAGAGCACTTGACAGTGGACGGAGAGACCGGCCCAGCCGAGGAGAAAAGCCGCCAGCGCGATCCGGCCGCCGACCGAGGCCGCGGAGCCCTGCAACCGCCAGAGCCCGGAGGTGATCTCGAGAAGCCCCGTGAGCAATTGTTCCGCCGTGTCGGCCCGCAGCCCAAACGGCGCGAGGAGCCGCCCGAGGCCCCGCGCGGCGGCGGGGAGGATGCCCAGTAAGAACAACATCCGTACGGCCACCGCGAAGAAGACAACAAAGGCGCAGATGCCGAGCACCGACTGAAATGAGGAGGAGACAGAGCGCACAAAGGCCAGCGGCAGACGCGTGGCGGGCGGCGTGCGCGGCGCGGCGGACCGGCGTGCCGCCCGTCCGCCCGATGCGCCGCCGCCATAGCGGTAAAAGCGAAACAAAACGCCGACGGTCAGCGAGGCCGCCGCGTGGGCCAGGTAGAGCAAAAAACCGGCGCGGCCGCTTGTAAAGAGGCCCACGCCCACGGCCCCGAAGATGAAAGCCGGCCCGGAGTTGTTGCAAAAGCTCAGCAGCCGTTCGGTTTCCAACCGGTTGCACAGCCCTCTCTCATACAGGGCAATGGCGGTGCGCGCCCCCACCGGATAGCCGCCCAAAAAGCCCAGCGCCACCGCCGCGCCGCAGACACCCGGCAGGTTGAACACCGGGCGCATGACCCGTTCCAGCACGCGCCCCAGGCAGTCGGCCAATCCCAGCTCGATCATCAGCGAGGAGAGCACAAAAAACGGAAACAAAGAGGGCACGATGATGTCCAGACACAGTGCCAGCCCCTCCCGCGCGCCGTCGGCGGCTTGGGTCGGAAAGGAGAGAAAGCCCACCAGCCCGCACAGCAAACAGACGCCCGTGATCATCCCCCGAAGATGCCGGCGTATCATCCCATCACTCCCAAATATTTCCTTAAAAAACACCCGCTACCAGCCTATGCCGCCGGGGGGCGCATGATGTTTTTGACGGCGGCATAGAATATAGAATTGAAAGGGAAAGGCCCGCCGCGGCGGGTGAAGACGCGGGAAAGCGGGAGAGACCGTGTGAGAATTTGAAAGTTTTTATCATACCATACAATATATAGTATGTGCATACCATATATTGTGGTTCTGAATATGAAAATTCTGATTTTCACACAGCCTGGGGAGGGGGAGCCATGCCGAGCGACCCGGAGGCGCGCGCGCCGAAACGAAGATTGTGGGAGCGGGCCGCCGACATCCTGGACCTGCCGGCCGACGTTGTGGCCGGGCTGCCGCGTGTGGAGATCTTGGGCTGCCGCCGGCTGCTGATGGAAAACCACAGAGGCATTTTGGCCTACGGTGGGGAGACCATCGATATAAACGGCGGGCAGGTTGTCGTCCGCGTGCGGGGGCAGCGGCTGGAACTGCGCGCCATGAACGCCGCCGAGCTGGCCCTGGACGGCATTATCCGCGGGGTGGAATTTGTCTTTTGACGGACGGTCGGCCGGCCGCCGCGGTGCGGCGCTTCGGTTTTTTGCCCGAAGAGACTGTGAGAACCCGAAAACCTTCACATGGCCTGTGGGGAGGGGACGCGAGTGCTGGGCGTTATCAACTATTTGCGCGGGCAGGTGGAGGTGGAGATCGAGGGCGCCTTTCCGGAGCGATTCTTCAACCTCTGCTCGCAGCGGGGCGTCGCGTTTTGGGACCTGAAGCGGTTGGATGACGCCCGGCTTCGCGCCCGTATGCACCTCTTTGGGTACCGGCGCGCGCAGGAGTGCGCCGGACAGGCGCTGTGTACCCTGACGCTCATAAGGCGCCGGGGCGCGCCGGTGTTGTGGCGGTACTTCAAAAAGCGCTCCGCGCTGCTTGTCGGCGCGTTGGCCGGCGTGGCGGCACTCCTCTTTTTGTCGCGCTTTGTCTGGGAGTTTGAGGTCCTGGGAAACAGGGCGGTCGAGTCGGACGCCATCTTGCGTCATTTGGCCGAATTGGGCGTGAAACCGGGGGTCTACGGGCCCTCCGTCGACATCGAGACCGTGAAGAACGAGATGTTGCTGCGCGTCGGCGAGCTGTCGTGGCTGACGGTCAACATTCGCGGCAGCCGCGCTGTCGTCGAGGTGCGCGAACGCGCCCCAAAACCCGAGGTCCGGCCCGACGTCCCCTGCAACGTTGTGGCCGCGCGCGACGGCGTTGTCACGCGTGTAGAGACGCTGGCGGGAGCGCCCCAGGTGGCGCCGGGGCAGACGGTGACGCGCGGACAGCTTCTCGTCAGCGGCGTCGTCGATTCCCAGCGTGTGGGGGCCCGTTTTCTGCGCGCGCAGGCCCGCGTATTCGCCCGCGTATGGTACGATATGACAGCCGTGACGCCGCTGCAAACGGCGGAAAAACACTATACGGGCCGGGTCGCGAAGCGGCGTACACTGGTTGTCGCCGGTTATCGCACAAAAATTTCTGTTTTGGGCTTCAAATTCTTTAAGAAATATGATAAAGTAATTAAAACCAGTACGCTGAGACTTCCCTTCGGGGGGGCGCTGCCGGTTTCTCTCGTCACGGAGACGTTCCGTGAATATACGACGCGGACGGTTTCGCGCGACAGAGAGGCGGCGGCGGCCCTGCTGCGGGAGGCGCTGAAACGGAGGCTGGCGGCGGCGTTCGGCGAAGAGGGCGCGGCCCTCAAGGCGGGTTTTTTCGAAACGGAGAGCACGTCGGCGCTCAGGGTGCGTCTGCTGGCCGAGTGTGAGGAGCAGGTGGCCGTGCAGGTTCCGTTCGGGTAGCGCGGCCGGCCGCCGCGAAGGGGACAAGTGATGATCGAACAAACAATTCATGTCGACAGGCTGGAACACCTCATCAGTCTCTTCGGTTCTTTCGATGAAAATATGAGGATCGTTGAACAGACCCTGGGTGTGCGCGTCGTCAATCGAGACACAGAACTCAAAGTGAGCGGTGAGGATGAGCAGGTCATCAAGGCGGTCAAGGCCATCGAGGGGCTTCTGTCGCTCTCCGCGCACGGCGAGGCGGTGACCGCGCAAAATGTGCGCTATGTTCTCGGGCTGGTGGACGACGGTGAGGAGGACCGAATTGAGGACAAGATCTCCGCGCTGGCCCGCGACGTCGTCTGTGTAACAGCCAAGGGCAAGCCGGTCAAGGCCAAGACGATCGGCCAGAAGAAGTATGCGGACGCCATTGCCAAAAACACGGTGACGCTCTCGGTGGGGCCGGCCGGCACGGGCAAAACGTACTTGGCCGTGGCTATGGCGGTGACCGCCTTCCGGCAGAAAGAGGTCAACCGCATCATCCTCACCCGGCCCGCCGTGGAGGCCGGCGAGAAACTGGGCTTCTTGCCCGGGGACTTGCAAAACAAAGTGGACCCCTATCTCCGCCCCCTCTACGACGCGCTTTTCGACATGTTGGGCGGGGAGACATACCAAAAATATCTCGAGCGCGGCAACATCGAAGTGGCGCCGCTCGCCTACATGCGCGGGCGCACGCTGGACGACTCCTTCATCATCTTAGACGAGGCGCAAAACACGTCGCGCGAGCAGATGAAGATGTTCCTCACCCGCATCGGGTTCAATTCCCGCGTGGTCATCACCGGGGATGTGACGCAGATCGACCTGCCGCGGGAGAAAGTGTCCGGGCTCAAAGAGGCCCTGCGCATCCTGCATGGCGTGGAAGATATTGCCATTTGCGAATTGACCGCCCGGGATGTCGTACGCCATGTACTGGTGCAACGCATTATCAAAGCCTATGAAGCCTACGAAAGCAAGCTGGAAAGCTTGACCATAAAGAAGAGGAGAATGAAACGATGAACCATGCCGTATGGGTACGCGCCGAGCGGCCTCACACGGGCGGACGGTCGTTGACGTCGCTTGTCAAACGCTGTGTGCGCGCCACGCTGACGATGGAAAAAGTCCCTGTCCTCTGTGAAGTCAATGTCTTGTATATGGACGAGGAGGGCATCCGCGCGCTCAACCGGAAGCACCGGGACAAAGACGCGCCGACCGATGTGCTGTCCTTCCCCCTGCTCACCCTCACGCCGGGAGAGATCCCGGAGGCCGCCGATCTGCCCGTGGACCCGAACACCGGCCGCCTGGCCTTGGGGGACATCGCGCTGTCGCTTCCGGCGGCGCGGACACAGGCCGAGGAATACGGCCATACGTTTGACAGGGAAGTGGCGTTCCTGATCGTGCACGCCACCCTGCATCTGTTGGGGTACGATCACGAGGGCGGCCCCAAAGAAGAACACATGATGCGGGAGCATACCGAGGCGGTGCTGATCTCTCTCGGTCTCACGCGCGGGGTCACACCGTGATCCGTCGGTTTGCCGACGCGTTTCATGGCATTGCCCGCGCCCTTCGCACCAGCATCAGTTTGCGCATCCACTTTTCCGTGGCGCTGTTTGTCCTGTTGTTTGGTCTGCTCGGCCGGTTGGAGACATGGGCCTGGGCGGTCTGTTTCGTGTGCTTTGGCGTGACGTTGGGTACCGAACTGTGCAACTGTGCTTTGGAGCAGCTTGCCGACCGTGTGTCGAGCGAGCGGGACAGCAAGATTCGCGACTGCAAAGATATGGCCGCCGGCGGCGTGCTGGCGTCCGCCCTGTGTTCTGCCGCCGCGGGTTTGGTCGTCTTTTTGCGCCGGCCCGTGTTGACGCGGATCTGGGCCGCGCTCAGCGCCGCTCCCTACGGTTGGGTGGCGCTCGGCGCCCTGCTGCCGCTCTCCGCGATGTTCATCGCGGGGCGGCGGATGCTTCGCAAATGACGGACGCCCCAAAAGCGAGGATCTGGGACGCTCCGGTGAGAGGACATGTGATGAAGATACAAAAGTCCGGCATCATCGCGCTGATAGGGCGGCCCAATGTGGGCAAGTCGACGCTGCTCAACCGCCTGGCGGGAGAAAAAGTCGCCATTGTCACCGACAAGCCGCAGACCACGCGGCACCGCATCACGGCGGTGGCGACGCGCGGAGCGTGCCAGTTTGTCTTTTTAGACACCCCGGGCTTCCACAGACCGCGCAACCGCCTGGGAGAGCACATGGTGCGGCTTGTCCGCGAGACGGCCCTCGGCGTGGACGCCGTCGTCCTCATGGTGGAACCGGCGGCCCGCGTCGGCACGCCCGAGGCGATGCTCATTGAGCAGCTTGTCCGCGCGCGCGCCGGGGAGGCCCCGCCCGCCGTGCTGGTCATCAATAAGATCGACACCGTAAAGAAAGACGCGCTGCTGGCCGTCATCGAGACATACCGGCCGGCGCTGCCTTGGGCCGCCGTCGTCCCGCTCTCCGCGCGGGACGGGGACGGGGTGGCGCCTCTCTTCGACGAGTTGGCGCCGCTGCTTCCGGAGGGGCCGGCGCTCTACCCGGAGGGCCAAGTCACCGACCAACCGGACCGGGTGCTGATCGCGGAGATCGTGCGGGAAAAACTGTTGGATCACCTCGAACAGGAGGTGCCGCACGGGGTGGCCGTTGTGACGGACACGCTCCGCGAGCGGGAAAACGGCCTGGTGGACATCGGCGTGACGATCGTCTGTGAGCGCGAGTCGCACAAGGGCATCCTGATCGGCCGGCGCGGCGCGATGCTGAAACAGGTGGGGCAGGAGGCGCGGGCCGAGTTGGAGGAGATGTACGGCGGGCCCGTTCATTTCCAGTCCTGGGTCAAGGTCAAGGCGGACTGGCGCGATAAGCCGGGCCAACTCCGGGACCTCGGCTTCGATGTCTGAGGCGCCAAACCGGGACATACGGGGCGCCGGGACCCGGGACCGGGGGATGTGAGAGATGCACTGGCAGACGGAGGGCTTTGTGCTGCGCGAGGCGCTCTACCGGGAAAGCGATAAGATCCTCACCGTGCTCACCCGCGCGGAGGGCAAATGTACGGTGGCGGCGCGCGGCGCGCGCCGCAGCGGCAGCCCGCTGACGGCGGCCGCGCAGCCGTTTGTCTATGCGCATATGACACTGTTCACGTACAGGGGGCGCTGTACGCTCGACGACGCCGAGATCATCGACTCGTTTCATGCGTTGCGCGCGGACATCGAACGGTTGTCTCTGGCCGCGTATCTGGCGGAGCTCTGCGAGGCGCTCGCCGGGGAGGTGGCCGATCCGGCGCTGCTGGATTTGATTCTCAACGCCTGTCACGCGCTGGCGCGTCTGCGGAAGCCGCCGGCGCTCGTCAAACCGGCAACGGAGTTTCGGATGATGTCGATCTGCGGCTTTCAGCCGGCGGTGGACGCGTGCTCCGTTTGCGGGCGCGTCCCCCCCGCGGAGCCGTGCCTTCACCTGAACCAGGGGAGCGTGCACTGCGCCGCCTGCCGCACCGGGCTGGAGGGGGGGCTGTCGAGAACCCTCGGCGCGGACGCCTGGCGGGCCCTGCGGCACATTGTGTACGGTGACGCCAAGCGGCTGTACGCCTTTACCCTGCCCCCCGGCGCGCTGGCCGCTCTCACAACCGCCGCGGAGGCCTTTGTGCTCACCCAACTCGAACGGGGATTTCATACGTTGGATTTTTACAAAAAATTGTAAGCGTAGATTGCACGGCAAATCGGGAAGGATAGACGATGGCGGACGCTTTGGTAGAAAAATCTTACAGGACATTGGAACTGCCGGCCGTGCTGGCGCTGCTCGCCGGAGAGGCTGTCTGCGAGGCGGCCCGTGAGGCGGCCCTCGCGCTCAGACCGGCGGAGAGCCTTTGGGAGGCCGAGCGCCGCCAGCGGGAGACAGACGCCGCGTATACCCTCATAGGGCTGCGGGGCAGTCCCGTCTTCTCCGGTGTCCGCGCGGTGGGGGCCTCTTTGCGCAGGGCGGAGCTCGGGGGCGTGCTGACGCCCCGGGAGCTGCTGGACATCGCCTCTCTGCTGCACGCGGCGCGCACCGTGAAGGACTACGGCGGCCGGGACGGCCATGTAAAAACCGAAATCGACCATTTGTTTGCCGTCTTAAAGGCAAACAAATACTTGGAAGAACGCATCACAACCGCGATATTGAGCGAGGAGGAGATCGCCGACGCCGCATCTCCCGCGCTCGCCGGCGTCCGCCGTCATATGCGCGCGGTGAGCGCGCGCGTGCGGGAGACGCTGCAACGCATCATCTCATCCCCCTCCTACGCGCGGCATTTGCAGGAGGCCATCATAACGATCCGGTCGGACCGCTATGTGATCCCCGTGAAGAGCGAAGCCCGCGGCGAGGTGCCGGGGCTCGTTCACGACGTGTCGGCCTCCGGCGCCACGTTCTTCATTGAGCCGCTGCCCGTCGTGCAGATGGGCAACGAGCTCCGGGAGCTGGCCGCCAAAGAGAAGGCCGAGATCGAGCGCATTCTGGCGGAGTTCTCGGCACAGGCCGCCGAACACGCCGACGACATAGAAAACGACTATGACGCGTTGGTGGCGCTGGACCTGATCTTCGCGAAGGGCAAACTCTCGCTGCAAATGGACGCCGTCAGGCCGGCGCTGAACGAGACGGGTGAGATCATGCTGCGCGAGGCCAGGCATCCGCTCATCGCCCGCGGGCAGGTGGTGCCCGTCTCGGTGCGGCTGGGGGAGACGTTCGACACGCTGATCATCACGGGCCCGAACACCGGCGGCAAGACGGTGACGCTCAAAACCCTCGGCCTTTTTACGCTCATGGCCGCCTGCGGGCTGCATGTCCCGGCGCTGGAGGGCAGCGCGCTGTCGCTCTTCGAAGCGGTGCTGGCCGACATCGGCGACGAGCAGAGCATCGAACAGTCGCTGTCGACGTTTTCGTCGCACATGACAAACATTGTGTCGATCCTGGGCCTGGCCGGGCCGTCCGTGCTGGTGCTGTTCGACGAACTCGGCGCGGGCACGGACCCGGTGGAGGGCGCGGCACTGGCCGTGGCGATCATTCAACACGCCCGCGGGTGCGGCGCGCGCGTGGCGGCCACGACGCACTACGCCGAGCTGAAGGCGTTCGCGCTGAGCACGGAGGGCGTGGAAAACGCCTCCTGTGAGTTCGATGTGGAGACGCTGCGGCCGACTTACCGGTTGCTCATCGGCGTGCCCGGGCGGTCCAACGCCTTCGCCATCTCCCGCCGGCTCGGGTTGCCCGAGGAGATCATCGAACGCGCCGGCGCGCAGGTGAGGGCGGAGGACGCCTCCTTCGAAGACGTGCTGACCAAACTCGAGGCCGAACGCCAGGGCATGGAGCGCGCCAGGCAGGAGGCGGAGGTGGACCGCCGGGAGGCGGAGGAGCATCTGCGCCGGAGCCGGGAGGCCCGCGCCCACGCGGAACGCGCGGAGGAGAAGACGGTGGACCGCGCCCGCGCGGAGGCGCGCCTTATTATAGAACAGGCGCGTTTGGCGGCCGACGAGGCGCTGCGGGAGGCCAGGGAGCTGAAGAGCCGCGCCGACGGGGCGATGCAGGCGCAGGAGTACAACGACGCGCGCGCCGCTCTCCGCCGCCGCCTGCGCGAGGCGGATGAGGCGGTTTCCGGCGGCCGGGCGGACGACGCGCCGCCGGAAGAGACGCCCGCGCGCCCCGTTGTGCCGGGGGACACGGTGGAACTGCGCAAGACGGGGACGCAGGCCGTCGTGCTGGCCCGGCAAGGGCGGACGCTCACACTGCAGGCCGGCCTCTTGAAGGTGACGCTCCGGGAGGACGAGGTGCGGCTTGTGGACGCGCCCAAAGTCACGTGGGAGACGGACCGGCGCCCGGCGCCGGCCGCGCCGGGGACGCCCCCGCCCGCCGGGCCGAGGATGGAGACCGCCGCCCGGGAACTGGATTTGCGGGGGCAGGCGGCCGACGAGGCGCTGCTGGAACTCGACCGGTTTCTTGACCAAGCGGTGCTGGCGGGCCTGCACACCGTGACCGTCATCCACGGAAAGGGCACCGGGGTGCTGCGCAAGGCCGTCCAGACGGCGCTGCGCGGCTACCGTCAAGTGGCCGCCTTCCGGCCGGGCCGTTATGGGGAGGGAGAACAAGGTGTGACAGTCGTCGAATTGAAGTGAGTGAAGCCGCCGGCGCGCCCAAATGTGCGCCCAAGATTTTTGTGTTCTCAAAAAAGAGTTGACTTATTCCGTGGTGATTGGTATAGTAAGTATAAGCAATCGCGTAAAAAGACGGATCACGCCAATAAGGGAGATGGTACGATGGTTTCCCGCGAAGTGACGGTCAACAATCAGGTGGGGCTGCACGCCCGGCCCGCTACTTTTTTTATACAAAAGGCCAATGAGTACAAAAGCAGCATCTGGGTGGAAAAAGAGGAGCGCCGCGTCAACGCCAAGAGTTTGCTGGGTGTGTTGTCCCTGGGCATCATTCGGGGCACACAGATCAGCATCATGGCCGACGGGGCCGATGAAGAAGATGCGGTGAGCGCGTTGGTGGAACTCATCTCCTCCAATTTCACAGAGGTGTAGCGTCCCAAACGACACAGAGCACCGCCACCCGGCGGCGCTTTTTGTTATGCGGCGGGAGGAACGCCTTATGACAAAACTCCAGGGTCTGAAACAAAAAGCGCTCTCGCTGCCGCTGTGCCCCGGCGTCTACATCATGATGAACGCAAACGCCGAGATTCTCTATATAGGCAAAGCCAAGATACTGAAACACCGCGTCAGCCAATATTTTCAGGATTCGGCGGCCCACAGCGCCAAAACGGCCGCTATGGTGTCGCAGGTGGACGATTTCGACACCATTGTGGCGGACAGCGAATTTGAGGCGCTGGTGCTTGAGTGTTCTCTGATCAAACGTCACCAGCCCCGTTACAATATCCTGCTGAAAGACGGCAAGGGGTATCCGTTCATCCGGCTGTCGGTGCAGGAGGCGTACCCGAGCTTCGCCCTCGCGAACAAGTGGAAGGACGACGGCGCGCGCTACTTCGGGCCTTACGGCGGACGGCAGACCACGCAGCGCGTCATCGAGGCGGTGTGCGGCGTGTTCCGGCTGCCCGTCTGCCGGCGGCAGTTTCCGCGGGACATCGGCCGCGAGAGGCCCTGCCTGCAATATCACATGGGCCGCTGTCTCGCGCCCTGCCGGGGCGATATTGCCCCGGAGGAGATGCGGGCGGTCGTCAGACAGGCCGTCTCCGTGCTGGAGGGGAAGTATCTCGCCGTGGCGGACGAGCTGCGCGCGGAGATGGAGCGCGCTGCCGAGGCGCTGCTTTTCGAAAAGGCGGCCCAACTCCGCGACCGGCTGCATGGAATCGTCCGCCTGGGGACGCGGCAGAAGGTCGTCTCGGGCAGTATGGCGGACACCGACGTGATCGGCGTCTGCGCCACCGAGGCCAAGACATGTCTGGCCGTTTTGCATTTTATCGACGGGGCGCTCTTCGACCGCGACGTGGCCGTCGTGGGGCAGGAGCTCTCCGGAGAGGCGCGCGACACCGTCTCCGCGTTTGTCAAACAGTTTTATCTGCCGCGCCGCGCCTTTCCCCGCCGGATCTTGCTGCCCTGCGCGCTGGAAGACGGGGAGGCCGTTGCCGCGTGGCTCGGCGGTCTCGCCGGGCACCGGGTGGAGCTTCTCGCGCCGAAGCGGGGCGAAAAGCGCCGGCTCATCGAGATGGCGGAGAACAACGCCCGCGAGGAGGCCGTCCGGCTGACGACGTTCGAAGAACGCGCCGGCGCGCTCACGGCGGCCCTGCAGCGTATGCTCGGCCTGCCGTGTCCGCCGCGCCGTTTGGAGGCTTACGACATCTCGCACACCGGTGGGAAGGACACGGTGGGCGCCATGACGGTCTTTGTTGACACGGCGCCGCGCAAAAAGGATTATCGCCGCTTTTTAATTCGCGAGAGCGGCGCGTCGGACGACTACGACGCCATGCGTGAGACGCTGAACCGCCGGCTTGCCCGCCTGGGCGCGGGCGACAAGGGGTTTGCGGAAACGCCCGACCTGCTCCTCATCGACGGGGGGCAGGCGCACGCGGCGGCGGTACTGTCCGTTCTCGCCGCGCGCGGGTTGGAGATCCCGGTCTACGGCATGGTCAAAGACGACCGGCACCGCACGCGGGCGCTGGTTTCGCCGGACGGGCGGGAAGTGGGGATCCAAGCGATCCCCGCGCTGTTTGCGCTCATCGGGCGCATACAAGAGGAGACACACCGCTTTGCCGTCACCTACCACCACGCGCGTCACGGCAAACAGTCCGTGCGTTCCGGGCTTGACGGCATTCCGGGTTTGGGGCCGGCGCGCCGGGCGGCGCTGCTGCGGCGCTTCAAACTGGTCCGACACATCCGCGCAGCGAGCCGGGAGGAACTGTCGGCCGTGCTGCCGGAAGCGGTGGCGCGGGCCGTCTACGCACGCTTCCATCCGTCTCCGGAGGCGCCGGAGGCATCACACGCGCCCAACGCGTGAGCGTGATAGAACTCGATAGAGTGGTTATTGCGCAATATACATACCATATATTGTAAATCTCAACGCCGGATTGTGATTTTCACATAGCCTGGGGAGCGCGTCGCCGGGGCTTGGAACCGGCAGATAGGAGGAACCGCCATGCGGGTCATCACGGGCAGCGCGCGCGGCCGGAATCTGCGCACCGTGCCGGGCGACACGGTGCGCCCGACGTCGCAGCGGGTCAAGGAGGCCATCTTCAGCATCATCCAGTTCGACGTCGAGGGCCGCCGTATATTGGATCTTTTTTCCGGCAGCGGGCAGCTCGGCATCGAGGCGCTCAGCCGCGGGGCGCGCGCGGCGGTGTTTGTGGACAGCGGGCGCGCCTCGTTGGCCGTCACGCGGGAAAATCTGGAGCACACGGGGTTGGACGGCGCCGCCGTCCTCGTCCCCGCGGACGCGCTCGGCTATCTGTCCACGCGTCCGGAACCCTTTGACATCGTGTTTCTCGACCCGCCCTACCACGCCAATCTGCTGCCGAAGGTACTGGACGCCATTGTCAGATTTGACATTGTGAACCCCGGTGGTATAATAATCTGTGAGGCGGACCGCGGCTTTGCGCCGCCGGCGCTGTCCGCGCCCTACCGGCGCGGACGTACGTACCGTTACGGCGCCAAGGCTGTCACGCTCTACCAAAGAGAGACGCCGGACGGCGTTCCCGGCGGCCCGGCCCTGCACCGCGGGGCGGACGGCGGGCGCAGCAGCGAATAAAAAGACGCAAAAAATGCGGCGCCGCGGCGCCGGGAGAGGATCGCGTATGAGTTTGGCGCTCTACCCGGGCAGTTTCGATCCGGTGACCAACGGACATCTCGACATCATCGTGCGCGCGGCTGCCATCTTTGAGCATCTGCTTGTGGCGGTCATGCAGAATCCGCGCAAGAGCGCGCTGTTTTCCGCCGAAGAGCGGGTGGCGCTGCTGCGCCGTGTGACGCGGGATATCCCCAACGTGGAGATCGACACCTCGCCGATCCTCCTTGCCGAATACGCCGCCGGCCGCGGCGCGCGGGTGTTGGTCAAGGGGCTGCGCGCCGTATCCGACTTCGAGCTGGAGTTTCAAATGGCGCTGCTAAACCGCAAACTCAACCCGCAGCTCGACACGGTATTTTTGACCACCGGAGAGACGCATCAATATCTGAGTTCCAGCATCGTCAAGGAGATCGGTTCGTTGGGGGGCGACATCTCGTATTTTGTCCCGCCCGAGATCTGCGACGACGTCACGCGCAAGCTAAAAAAATGACAGCGCCGGGTTCGCGCCGCGCGTGAGACCGGCGGGGCCGTCCGGGCGGGTGGCCGCCCGGGTTCAATCGGAGACAAAGGGGGACATAGATCTATGGCAGGCGGAGTGGAAGAGCTGCTCGGTATGCTCTATGAGATGGTGCAAAACGCCTTCTCGCTGCCGTTCGGTTCGGATCGTTGCATTCTGGACAAAGACAAGCTGCTCGGGTTGGTGGATGAGATCAACGCGATTTTGCCCACGGACCTAAAACAGGCGCGCTCCATTGTGGAGGGGCGCAACGACATCATCAGCGCCGCGAAGCGGGAGGCCGAGGCCGTCAAGCGGCAGGCGGAGGAGCGCGCGCGGCAGCTCGTCAGCCAGGAAGAGGTCCTGGTGGTCGCGCGGCAGAAGGCAAACGACATCATCCTGTCGGCCGAGACCAAGGCCAAGGAGATGCGGCGCGTGGCCAGCGAATATGTGGACAACACATTGAAGCGCACGGAAGAGGCGCTCTCCGAGGCGCTGAACGAGGTGCGCACCTCGCGCGCGGAGTTTCGCTCCGCGGCGGCCGGCAAAAAGCCAGGGCCCGAATAAAAACGCTCATCTACTCAAGATCTGGATAAACTCCATCGATATAGCTACCGAAGGGCTTACCAGAAAAGGTAAAAATTGTAAAAAACGCAGAGAGATAGAAGACAGCGCATCCTCAAAGTCAAGCCCGCTTTCAAAATCCGCCGCGCGGCGGCGGTTGGATACGCTGGTTGAGAGAGAGGGGGGTCCCGTCGATGCAAGCGGCAAACCGCAATGAGATAGAAGAAATTTTGATGCGCGGCGGCGCGTACAGCGAGCTGTTTGATCTGCTTCGGCTCGTGGACGCGGAAAAATGCGAGATCATGGAACTCATGCCGGACGGAGTCGTGAACACGCATGTCAGTTGCACGGATATTTTTGACTGCAACGAGCGCTGCAAAAACTGCACCTCCATCCGCGCGTACTATACGGGCGAGACGGTGGTGAAGCTGGAATATCACAAGGGCGTTGTGCTGCTGGTCCTCTCCGTACCGCTGATGATGGACGGCAAGCGCTACATTGTGGAAATGATCAAAGACATCACGCAGAGTATGACGGTTGACTACTACGACGACACCATCAACAAAAATGTGGAGTTCATCATCTCCGAGCTCAACACCCTCTCGCAGACAGACGGCCTCACGGGGATTTTGAACAAGCGCTATATCGACGAACATTTGCCCATCTCCATCAATGCCAGCAAGGCCATTTCGTGCCCGCTTTCGGTCGCCCTGTTCGACATTGATCTCTTCAAGGCCATCAACGACACGCATGGGCATCTCTGCGGAGATTATGTCCTCCACGAGTTCGCGCAGCTCCTCCAGTCGCAGATCAAGCGGCAGTCCGACTGGGTGGCGCGGTACGGCGGCGAGGAGTTTTTGCTGTGCCTGCCGGGGGCGCCCCTGGAGGACTGCCGTGAGATGGTCGAGAGCGTGCGGGAGAAGGTCGAAGAGCATCCTTTTGTCTACGAGGGCGTGCCCATCCACATCACCGTGAGCGCCGGTGTGGCCGCTATGGAGTCGAATGACGACATGGGAGCGCTTGTCAAACGGGTCGACCACAATCTGTATGAGGCCAAGCAGAGAGGGCGCAACCAGGTCGTCTAAGGACCTGTTTATTTCTGAACAGATCCTAAACGTCGCGCCCGCGCGGCGAGGGTTTTGCCGGCCCGGCGCGCCTCACAAAGTGGACGCAGCCCTTGCCGGCCGCCTCCCCCACGGAGGCGGCCCGTTCCAGATGGCAGGCGCCCTCTTGCTGGTAGATGCAGGATTCGGTAGTACACGGGATCAAACACATATTTTCGTTGGATCTGGGCGCCGCCCAGACACCTCCCGGTGCTTGTTGTGAGCTCCCTCTGTGACGCGGGGGCTCACCGCATCTTGATGCGCGCCAATAGTGTGAGCAAAATACGTCGAAATATGATGCCAATTTGTGGCGCGCGTTCTCCCGGGGGCCGTGGGTGCGTTCGAAATTGGAAATTTATGGATTAAAAAATCGCTTCAAAATCTCAACTGTATGCTTGACTTCTGGGGCGACAGTTGCTATACTAATAGGGCATGTGAGTTCTTGCGGTCGTGGCGGAATGGCATACGCGCTAGCTTGAGGTGCTAGTACTCGACAAGGGTGTGCGGGTTCAAGTCCCGCCGACCGCACCAAATCGCGCTTCAGCGGAGAAGAGAATATGAGCGTCAAAACCGCTGATGCCCCGTGATATTCACGATGCAAGCGAAACGTCAATACACTGCCGGTCGTGCGGAGCAAGACAGCTAAAAACTCCTTACTGTAAGGAGTTTTTAACATTCCGGAGCAAAATCACGACGGTTCATCGCAGAAGCTTAACAAAGATTCAGGAGGATGGCTCTCATGCACTGGTCTGAAGCATTGGCGCTCAAAATCATTGAGCGCAACCCGGAAAAAGAAGAGTATGTCTGCGCCACGGGCATCAGCCCCTCCGGCTCGATTCATATAGGAAATTTCAGAGACATCGCCACGAGTTACTTCGTGGTTCGCGCTTTGCGAAAACTCGGGAAAAAGGCCCGGCTTATGCACAGCTGGGACAATTTTGACCGCCTCCGTAAGATCCCCGCCAATGTTTCCAAAGCGGCCGAAAATATGGACGGCTACATTGGGTTTCCCTATGTGGACGTTCCCAATCCATTCGCGGATGAGACCGGCGCGGGCACATACGCGGCGCACTTTGAGCGGGAATTTTCCGCAGCACTGGAAGCGTTTGGAATACAGCCCGATTATCGCTATCAGGCCGAAATGTACCGCGGCGGGAAGTATACGAAAGAGATATTGCTGGCCCTAAAAGAGCGCAAGCGCATTTTCGATATCCTCGACTCGTTTAGAACGCAGGACGCGCAAGAGGGCGAGAGAGACAGTTATTATCCCGTGTCGATCTATTGCCCCGTGTGCAAGCGCGACACCACCAAAATTACGGATTTCAATGCAGATACAAATGTGGCGCGTTATGTCTGTAAGTGCGGGCACAGCGCGAGCTTTGATTTTCATACCGAACACAACTGCAAATTGTCTTGGAAAGTCGATTGGGCCATGCGTTGGCGGTATGAAGGCGTCGATTTCGAGCCGGGCGGGCAGGACCACGCCTCCCCGACGGGCAGTTACCAGACATCCAAAGTGATTTCCGAGCAGATTTTCGGCTTCGAGCCGCCGATTTTTCAAGCGTACAGTTTCATCGGGTTAAAAGGCGCCACAGGCAAAATGTCCGGCTCCACCGGGCTGAATTTGACGCCCAAGACGCTCCTTAAGATCTATGAGCCTGAGGTCATTCTATGGCTGTATTCAAAAACGGATCCTCTTCACGCCTTCGATTTTTGCTTCGATGACGGTATCCTGCGCCAGTACACCGAGTTCGATAAGATGTACAACAACGTGCGGGCCGGGGCGGCAAATGAGGCCGAGGCTTCCATCATGTATTATTGTTCCATTGACGGCCGGGTTTTGCACACGGTTTCCATGACTTGGCTTGTCCAATTTGGCTCTGTGGTCAACTTCAATCCGCATGTCCTGGAGACCGTTTTCACCAAAATCGGGACGCCGTATAAAGAAAATGAATTTTCCGCCCGGCTGCAACTTGCCAAAAATTGGTTGGAGATGTGCAGCCCCCACAGTGTGAACCACATTTTTACGAAACGAAACTGGGCGCATTACAACGATATGACCGACAGCGAAAAACGCGAGATAGAGGTGCTGCACAAGAACCTGTCATCGAATCAATATGGCCTGGACGATTTGAACACAATGCTTTATGCGGTCCCCACACAGGCATTGGGAACCGCCATTGATGATGTAAAAAAGAAAAAGGCGTTGCAAGCGGTTTTTTATAAAAACGTCTATAAACTTCTGATCGGAAAAGAGAGAGGCCCGCGCCTGTATCTCTTCCTCTACGCGCTTGACGCGGAGCAATACTTGCCATTGTTGGATTTTTCATATCCTATAACAGACGAAGAACGCGCGGAAGAAAAGGAGGACACAGCGCAGGCGGCGCAGAGCGAAGCGGAATCTGATACCATGACAATCCAGCCCTCCAAACCGACCGTCGGCATAGATGTCTTTAAGCAACTCGATTTGCGCGTTTGCGAAATTGTCAAATGCCAGGAGATCCGCAAGTCAAATAACTGCTTGAAACTCACGCTCAACGACGGCTTGGGGGAGAGAGTGATCGTCTCCGCCATCAGTCACGATTATGCCCCGGATGAATTGATTGGCAAAAAGATTGTAGTTGTGACCAACCTCACGCCCGCGAGAATCACAGGCGTCACATCCGAAGGCATGTTGCTCGCCGCGACAAACGACAGCGGAAAGTGCACCGTGGTCTTTGT
>JAIRTA010000084.1 GCA_031255175.1 Oscillospiraceae bacterium
CCGCCGCTGACTCGTTCCATCAGGTTCATCATTTCATAGGTATACATGGGTTTGAAGCGCAACACAAACAAGACCAGCATCTCTGTCGTTGCTTTTTTGAGCAAGTCCCTCATACTGGCGGGCGTTCCGCTCCTGTTGGAAGTGGCGTCTTGCGTATTCTTCATTGTAATCGGCCTCGTCACGTCACAAAAGTTGAGACATTCCGCCTTTGGAGACGAAAATTCCAATTATTTCCTTTTATTGCTTGTTCGACCTCACCCCGTCCACCCAGACCGCTGTCTCGACGAATAAGAATTTCCGGTTCCAGGAAGATGATATCAAAAAAAATATGTGTTGTCAATTATATTTTTCATTGACAAGTATTTATTTTGGGTGTATTATGGGTGTTGGCAGGGCTTGGAAGCTGTGCGGCAGATGTGACAAGAGCGCATTAGACGGCGGAATAAACTATTTTATGTTTCAAACGTGCTAAAACGCCGCAAATTTCATAAAATTTTATCTACTTCGCCGAAAGTGACAGGATGAGGCGTAGAATCGTGATGTGCGAGATGTTTTGTCATTTTGATCATGCGAAACCAGCACATGCCCGCTTCGGCAAATCCTATCATCCCAGGACAAGGCGGCACCGGCACAACGCATAGCACCAATACATGATTAGCCTGCATGTCTGCTCCGCTAATCAAAGCACCATCGCGCATGAGCGCGGATTCAAGAAGGTCGGTCGCCCTGGCGTACAGGAAAGGTTAAAGATTCTGTACTCCTGGAAATTAAGGTTGGAGGTGATACCGATGGTTTAGGGGATATATTCACAGGAACCATAAATGAGAGGTAGCAAAATCCTGACAAGGAATGCCTGCGATTGTGTGAAGCACACCCGTCGATCAACAAATGTTGATATGAGAGCCTATGACAGATGAAAATTGATGAAAGGTGAGTGTCAAACATGTCAAAGAAGCTTTTTCGACTAGTTCCTCGTTTGCTTGTTATAGTAGTTCTGACAATCTCAGTTTCGGCTTTGGGGGCTTTCTACTCAGGCGATGTAGCAACTGGATCTGTGAACCAGAACCATAACTGGATAGGCGTTTGGTACACTGCTAATGGAAGCACTCAAGTTGGTAGCCTTGAGCCCAAATTCACAAAAGGAAATCTTTTGGCTGCCGACAGTGTATCTACAAGTTTCACCGGTAGCGGCAATTATAGGGCTAAAGCAGAACTCAAAATTTCACATGCTAATGGTGTGACTCATTCAAAAACTATGATGACCACTGCGAGTGGTTCAGATTCTCTATATGGTACTTTGTGGGAGCCGTCAAGTGGTTTCTCTATTGTGCTCATCGAAAACGTATCCTCTGGAAAAATCACATTCAAAAATTCATGAACAGTAAGTTTGGGGATTGCAGGGCAAAAAATCGTCCTGCAATCCCCAAACAGAACGTACAAACAAATCTGCTATTTTTAAGGAATGATTCAAATGTTGTTGTTTCTAAATCTCAAAACATTGGCAAAGAAGATGTCAATATACTTTGTGATGATTGTATTAGTATTGTTTTTTACTATTATTGGAGCAATAGTTGTATACAACTATTATTTAATATCAGCCTCGGAAAAAGACTATTATAGAGAAAAAGAACGATCATATTCTTTGTCTGTGGAGCCGTTTTACATCGACGAAAAGCTTGACATGCTATTGGAAATCCATCATTCAGATATTCAAAGAATTTATGTGACCGTTAGAAATAATAATGATTATATATTATCCAATTACTTTGGCGAATCGTCAATGGCCTTTAAAGTACAACTTGGACATTTTTTTGATGGGAATTCTACAAATCAAATATTGATTCCTGCAAGTATACAAAATGGTGCCGATTATATAGGAAAAACATATACTGTAGGGAGCGAAAAATTTCAGGTCATAGGTATTTCCAGTGCAGATGTATATGAAATACCTTATCAGTCACTAAAGATAAAAGATCACATCGAGCAGGTAGTTGTTGTTGCGAAAAGTAGCTTGAAAGAAAATGTAAAAGAAGCTCTTGTCAATAATATGAAATACATTTTCCAGACTGAACAGATCGGAATGCCATCTCCCACTGTCAAACAAGAGATGTCAATAGACTATTTCATAACATTCGGCATTATTCTTTTAGGGATACTTAATATCTCTTACATTTATATCAGTGTCATGGAAAAACGCAAGAAGCAACAAGCCATATTTTATATTCTAGGGTGTAGCAAGCCGAAACTCATCAGTCTATATTTATTTGAAATTTTAATCATCATCACTGTTGTATTCTGCCTTTGTGTGGTGTTTTCTAAATTTCTCCTATTCAATATTTTCAATGCTCTTGATGAATTCTATTATCATGTGATTAATTCGGCGCAATATGTCTCTCTTTATATAAGTTGTGTCTCCCCAACACTCTTTGTTCTTTTGTGTCAATTTGTTCATTTCTTCAATAAAACCCCATTTGAATTAAAAAGGAAGTAAGAGAAATGGCGTGTATCAAAATCGCTCTCAGATTTTTATTAAAAAGTTTAATTCTATCTATCATCATGATGATGCAATTGTCTATCACAATCATACTCGCCAATTTCTTGTTGGGGAAATATAATGCTCTTTCTGATGTTTTAAGAATTACAGACAATTTTTCAGGTTACGACACCTATATGTATATGCCTGCCTCATTTGTATTCAACAGTGACAGTCGTAATGATAATTTGGAGCATTTACTTAACAAATATAAATCAGAGATCATATTCGAACAGTCAGTAGGCGGATTTTATCAGGCCAATAATGGAACAGAATACGAAGTATATGCACTCGGCGATACAACGTCAAGGACACTAACAGATTCAACAATCAACGGGAAATGGTATGCCGACGCAGAGTGCCTATATGTTCCCTGTGTGACTTACCAGGATCATGATTTGGGAGACATCATCAGTCTTGTTATGGACAATCATGTCATTGAGTTCCAAGTGGTTGGAACTGTCAGTAGAAGAGCAAATATATTAAAATTCCATGCTGCATCAAACAAACCTGTGCTTGAACATATGTTTGCAAACAATGGAGAAAATAGTCCATATTCATTGCTTCTATTCAATCAAGCTGATATTCCTTATGAATTTGACATAATAGCCGACAACAGTGCGCTGGTTTATTTTAATACAAACGACGATGTAATCAGAGAAAAGATAATTCAAGAATTTCGCAACATTGCATGGTTCGTTCAATTGGAAGATGCCAGAATTGAATCTGAAGACCAATTTGCAATACATCTCAAGACCTTGACGCCTATGATTGTGTCGATTTTTTTGGTAGGCCTTATATCGATGTTGTGTCTAACAGTCTTAAACTCTATACGTCATATGCGAATCGTTTCAATATATTATATCGTCGGCATGAGCTGGGCTTCACACTTTGGTTCGTTTATTATTTATATGTTGCTTCAGATTGTCGGTGTTTGTTTGTTAATTGGCACATTTCTTTTCTTTAATAAAATTCTGAATATAATACCAATGGAACTTGTAATGCTCAATGAGTCAAATATAAATATAACTATTGTGATCACAATCGCAACCATTGCTATCGCCTTGCTCGCACAGATTTATATGCGAAAAAAAGAGACTCCTGTTAAATATATCAAAGAAAGCTGGTGAAATCATGATAAAGATGATTAACATTTGCAAAACTTATAACAAGAACCGCCGCAACGAAATCAAGGTTCTACAATCACTTTCTCTAACCGTCGAACAGGGTGAAATGATTGCTATCATTGGACCATCAGGTGTTGGCAAATCCACTTTGCTGCACATAATTGCTTGCATTGATTCCTCTGACCAAGGCGAATATTGGATGCATGACCGGCTTATATCTGGACTTAGTGATAAGGAATACAGTAAAATCAGAAACAAACACGTCGGCATCGTGCTACAAGATTTTGCTTTGATAGAAGAATATACTGTATTGCAAAATGTTATGACACCACTCATGTTCGGAAAAAGAATTCGCAGAAGAATCATGAAAGAACGAGCACAAGCAGCATTGGAAAATGTTGGTATATCCGAGCTTTTGAAACAACATGTGTGGTCGCTGTCGGGAGGACAAAAACAACGTACAGCAATAGCGAGAGCGATTATCAATGAACCGAAACTCATTTTGGCTGATGAACCTACAGGAGCTTTAGATGAAAAAACCACCGACGATATTATGCAATTATTTACGAAATTGAACCAAGTTGGCCATACAATCATTATCATCACACATGATCCCGTTGTCGCAAAATCATGTGATCGTGTTCTTTTCATGCGTGATGGCGTTTTATATAATGAGATATAAATAATATTTTGTTCAAAGTCCCCCCTTTATCAAGACACGGAATGAAAACGGAAATCTGAGACGGACAGTAGGGTGGTCAACTGCCAGAGGAGGAGGGAGATTTTCTCGCCGCTGTCTCTCACGAGGCAGGGAGCAAATATGACCCGCCTTGCCAGAGCTGGATATATGCGGCATCATGGTGGAGGAAGATAAGACCCGCGTAGGCTTATCCCTGTGGTACTCTGCGCTGCCTGCCTCTCAAAGGAGGCCGTATACACACGGTAATGGGGGCCGGTAACCTAATTCCCAGTGGAGCCAGGATACGAATTTGACTGAAGAAACCTTCTGTTCTCTTCGACTCCGGTCTGTACCGCCCACAAAAAGTCTCGCTCCATTGTCCATTGCGGCCACTGTCCTCACGTGGTTTGCTGCGTGGGGACAGTGGGGCAACTACGACAAAAACCTTGCCTGCCGCTCAGCGGCAGGCAAGATTTTTGACAATCGGCCGTTTACTGTTGACGAGCATATAAGGGCTTCTGCAACGCCAGCAACCGGGCCATGCGTTCGCGTTTGACGGCGGGCGGCGTGTCGTCCGGCAGGTCGGCGGCGGGGGTGTGTCACAAACGCGCTTGACAGAACTCTCATAATTATGATATAATAAGGTAGCAAATAAAGTTGCAAATAAAAAGCGAGGCGGTATAGAATATGCCCAACCGCACAAAGCGATCTGCATGGTGTCATAGAGTACCTCAACACCCTTTCCCCTGACGCGGCAATCCGGCATTACGATGCAATTGTCGAGAAGATCAGGACGCTGACGACGATGCCGGAACGCTGCCCTTTGGCAAAGGATATACAGCTTCGACTGCGTGGCTATAGGACGCTGCTGATCAACAACTATATTGTTTTCTTTGTCATCAGCGGGAAAACTGTCGAAATCCGCAGGATATTATACGCAAGGCTACAGTACGAGAACTTTGTTTCAACACATGTGTAGCGTTTTCATCCGCAGTACAAATCGCGTTTTATGATTGAGGTTCCTCCGCGAATAGGGTATAGTAATAAAAGGAGGTGCCTTGATGCGGAGCGACGCGATACTCAAGAATGACGGGATGCGCGTGTTATCTGAACAGCTTGGTCTTGTGGAAGCCGAGCGGTTCATTGCGTTGATGCGCCGCGAGCCATTTGATTATACGGAATGGCAACGCAACCTTTTCAAAGATACGCCACTCGACAAACTCCTGCGCGACGCGCAGGCATACAGAGACTCCACGGTCAAATAATGAGGAATTATTGTACGTCTGTAAAAGATTGGAAACAACGGTATACGAAATAACGGAAGTGAACGAACAAAAGCCGCGACCTCGCGTAATTGCGCGGTTCACGGCCTTTGCTGTTGGCGGCGCAGTTCAGTTTTTTTCATTTGTTACTTTGTCAACTGCGTCAAGCTGTTGCAGCGCGCGGGAATTTTCGAAGCGCCCCGCCTGTCCGCCCGGGCGGATTTTTTTATGTGTCAACATTTGCAAGCTCTCCATTTTCCTCCCTCAGCCGCTTCTGCAACGCCAGCAACCGGGCCATGCGTTCGCGTTTGACGGCGGGCGGCGTGTCGTCCAGCAGGTCGGCGGCGGGGGTGCCGGGGCGTTTGGAGTAGATGAACGTGAAGAGGTTGTGAAACCGGACGCGCTCCATGAGCGAGAGCGTGTCGGCAAAGTCCTCCTCGGTCTCGCCGGGGAACCCGACGATCACGTCGCTCGTCAGGTCGAGGTCCGGCATTCGGGCGCGGGCGTCGTCTATGAGGCGTTCGTAAGAAGCCCGGGTGTAACCGCGGCCCATCGCCCGCAAAATCCGGTCGCTGCCCGACTGAAACGGCAGATGGAGATGCCGCCGTATTTTGGTATTTTCTTCCATTACATCGAGCATCCGCCGCGTCGCGTCCTTGGGGTGGGACGTCATGAATCCGACGGTGAAATCGCCGGGGACCCGGCAGACCTCCGTCAGCAGCGCGGCGAAATCGACGGCCGGGGTGAGGCCCTTGCCGTAAGAATTTACATTTTGCCCCAGCAGCGTCAGCTCCGTGTAGCCGTCCCGGACCAGGGCTTCGACCTCGCCCAGCACGGCCTCCGGCGACCGGCTGCGTTCCCGGCCGCGCACGTGGGGCACGATGCAGTAGGAGCAAAAGTTGTCGCAACCGTACATAATGGACACCCACGCCCGCGGCGGCGCGCCCCGGCGGACCGGAAGCCCTTCGGCGATCGGGCCGCCGCCCCCGTCGCTGTCGAAGATGCGCCCCGCGCGCGCCAGCGCCTTCCACAGCAGTTCCGGGAAACGGGGCAGCGCGTGGGGGCCGAAGACGAGATCGACATGCCGGTACGAGCGGCGGACCTTTTCCACCGCTTCGGGCTCCTGCATCATGCAGCCGCACAGCACAATGAGCTGGTTCGGTTTTTTTCGCTTCGCGTGGATCAGCGCGCCCACATTGCCCAGCACCCGCATCTCGGCGTGTTCCCGCACGGCGCAGGTGTTGATGACAATGATGTCCGCCTCCTCTTCGCACGTCGTAAAGCCGCAGCCCATTTCAAAGAGCATACCGCGCAGACGCTCGGAGTCGGCCTCGTTTTGCTGGCAGCCGTATGTGTCCACAAACGCGAGCGGAGGCGCATCGGCGCCTCCGAACAAAGCCCGCAAACGGGCCGCGTACGCCTGTTGTTCCGGCGTGTATCCCATGCATTCACCTCATGAAGTTAAAACAGTTAACAGTTAACAGATAACAGTTAACAGCGAGCTTGGGGTGCGCTATTTACAGCGAGCTTGGGGTGTAGTTGGGGGCTTCTTTTGTGATGTAGATGTCGTGGGGGTGGCTTTCGCGCAGGCCGGCGCCTGTGATGGAGACGAAACGTCCGTTTTGTTGGAGATGGGGGATGTCCGGCGCGCCGCAGTAGAACATGCCGGCCTTGATGCCGCCGGTGAATTGGTAGACCACTTCGGAGACGGGCCCTTTGTAGGGCACGCGCCCTTCGACGCCCTCGGGCACCAGTTTCTTGTTTTCCTCTTGAAAGTAGCGGTCGCTGCTGCCCTTCGCCTGCTGCATGGCGCCGATGGAGCCCATGCCGCGGTAGACCTTAAACCGGCGGCCCTGGTAGATCTCGTTGTCGCCCGTGGCCTCCTCGCAGCCGGCAAACAGCGAGCCGATCATCACGACGTCGCCGCCGGCGGCCAGTGCTTTTACGATGTCGCCCGAATACTGAATGCCGCCGTCGGCAATGACGGGGATGTCGTACCGCTGGGCCGTGCAGGCCGCGTCGTAGATGGCGGTGATCTGCGGCACGCCGATGCCGGCCACCACGCGCGTCGTGCAGATGGACCCCGGCCCGATCCCCACCTTTACGGCGTCGGCGCCGGCCTCGCACAGCGCGCGCGCGCCCTCGGCGGTCGCGACGTTGCCGGCCACAAGCTGGGCGTTCGGCCAGCGCGCCTTCAGCGACTGAAGGGCGTCTAAAATGCCCTTGGAATGCCCGTGCGCCGAGTCGAGCACCAGCGCGTCCGCACCGACCTCCAGCAGGGCGGCGGCCCGGTCCATCATGTCGGCGGTGCAGCCGAGGGCCGCGGCCACGAGCAGCCGCCCGTCGGCGTCGCGCGCCGAGCGCGGGTACATGACGGCCTTTTCGATGTCCTTGATGGTAATCAGCCCCTTGAGGGCGAAATGCTCGTCCACAAGGGGCAGTTTCTCGATCTTATGGCGGCGCAAGATCTCTTTGGCCTCGGCCAGCGTGGTGCCCACCGGCGCCGTGATCAGGCGGTCGCTCGTCATCACCTCGACGATCGGCCGGGTGAGGTCCTCTTCAAATTTCAGATCGCGGTTTGTCAAAATGCCCACCAGACGTCCGTCTTTGCAGATGGGCACCCCGGAGATGCGGTATTTCGCCATCAGATCGTCGGCGTCACACAGGAGGTGCTCCGGCGAGAGATAAAACGGGTTTGTGATGACGCCGTTTTCCGACCGCTTTACCCTGTCTACCTCCACGGCCTGCTGTTCGATGGTCATGTTCTTGTGAATGACGCCGATCCCGCCCTCGCGCGCGAGCGCAATGGCCATGCGGTTCTCGGTGACGGTGTCCATAGCGGCGCTCATCAGCGGCACATTGAGGACAATGGACCTTGTCAGACGGGTGGATAGATCGATCTCGCGCGGCAATGTCTCGCTGTGCGCGGGCATCAGCAGGACGTCGTCGAACGTGAGGCCGGCTTTGCTGAACTTGACGGCGAAATCCGCGTTGACCATGACAAAAGCCCCCTATATATTGTAAAAAATGAAAAAATTCGACGTACAACCGCCGTGATTCGGTGGCCTATCTTATGATTTTACTATATATAGTGTGGCCTGTCAAGCCGCCAACGCGCGCGGAAACGA
This sequence comes from Oscillospiraceae bacterium, assembly GCA_031255175.1. GTDB lineage: Bacteria > Bacillota > Clostridia > Oscillospirales > UBA929 > JAIRTA01. The sequence goes on from JAIRTA010000084.1 coordinate 8,730, forward strand.
CCACATACGGCTTGCAAAGAAGGCCGGGCCGTGATACAATACATGCAGAGGCGCCCCCGTTCGCGTGAGGCGGGCGCCGTTTGAAAGGGGTGACGAGATGGAAGGCAAACCTCGAAGTCCGCTGGGCAGCGCGGGATTTCGCACCGGCGGCGTCGGCGGCCGGCAGACACCGAGCGGGGCCCCCTCTCGCGGGCCCCGGAACCGGCACCGTTGTCATGCGTAAATGACAGCGGCGTGCCGCGTTTTGTCTGCCGTCTCCCGGGAGGCGGCTTTTTTGCGGCCTTTTGACGCCGCGCCCCGCGGGATCCCTTCCCCCACACGCCGGAAGCGCCGGCGCATTGCGTTAGGGAAAGGATGGATCCCCCATGTTTTTGTTTCGGAAGACAACCGCGCAAAAGCGGCGCCTGCAAGACCGGCGCCGCAGCGAAGACACGCTCCGCGCCCGGGCCGCGCAGCCGCGGGACGCCCTGTTCGCGGCGCTGGCGAGCACCCCGGAGGGGCTGACGGGCGCGCAGGCGGAGGCAAGGCTTGAGACATACGGCGAGAACCGCATCGCCGCCGGGGCCGACCGCACGGCCCTCCACCGGCTGCGCGAGGCCACGGTCAACCCCTTCAACACGGTCCTCTTCGCCATCGCCGTCATCACATTTTTCACCGATGTCGTGACCTCGTCCGCCCCCGATTATTTCACCGTGTGCGTCCTCTTGTCGCTGATCGCCGCGTCGAGCCTCGTCGCGTTTGTGCAGAGCCAGCGTTCCCACACCGCCGCCGAGTCCCTGTCCAAGATGATCTCCAACCGGACCAGCGTCTTGCGCGACGGGCAGTGGGCCGAGATCCCCATCGCCCACGTCGTGCCCGGCGACGTCGTGCGGCTCTCCGCCGGGGATATGCTGCCCGCGGACGTCCGGTTTTTGTCTACCAAAGACACTTTTGTCGCCCAGGCCGCCCTGACCGGGGAGTCGAACCCCGTGGAAAAATTCAGCGACGCCGCGCCGGACGCCGGCAGCGCGCCGACGGACCTGCCGAACGTCGGGTTTATGGGCTCCAACGTCGTGAGCGGCAGCGCCGCCGGCCTTGTGCTGGCCACCGGCGGCGACGCCTATCTCGGCTCCCTGGCCCTGTCTCTCTCCGGCGACCGGGTGAAAAACAGCTTTGAGCGCGGCGTGGACGCGGTGAGCCGGCTGCTGCTGCGGTGGATGCTGCTGATCGTCCCCGTTGTCTTTCTTGTGAACGGCCTGTTGAAGGGGACGTGGATGAGCGCGCTGCTTTTCGCCGTCACCGTCGCGGTGGGGCTGACGCCGGAGATGCTGCCCGTCATCATGACCTCGACGCTGGCGAAGGGCGCCGTCTCGCTGTCGAAACAGGAGGTCATCGTAAAGACACTGGGCGCGATCCAGACATTCGGGGAGATGGACGTCCTCTGCACAGACAAGACGGGGACGCTGACCGAGGACCGGATCGTCCTGGAGGTCTATATGAACCTGCACGGGGAGGACGACGCGCGCGTGCTGCGCCACGCCTATCTCAACAGCTGCTTTCAAACAGGGCTCAAAAACCTCATCGACATCGCGATCATTCGCCGCGCCGCGCAGGCCGGGCTCTCGGACCTGCCGGCGGCCTACACCCGCGTCGACGAGATCCCGTTTGACTTCACCCGGCGGCGGATGAGCGTCGTGCTGGAGGACAGGAGCGGGAAGCGCCAGCTCATCACCAAGGGCGCCGTTGAGGAGCTGCTGTCCGTCTGCGCCTTTGTGGAGATGGACGGGGCGGTGCGGCCCCTGGACGAGGAAACCCGCCGGCACGCGCTCTCCCTCTACGAGGCGCACAACGCCGACGGGCTCCGGATGCTCGCGGTGGCCCAGAAAAACGAGGTGCCCGGCAGCGGGGCCTTCAGCGCGGCCGACGAGCGCGACATGGTGCTCCTCGGCTTTGTGGGCTTTCTCGACCCGCCGAAAGAGAGCGCCGGGGCCGCCGTCTCCGCGCTGCGGACGCACGGCGTCCGCACGGTGGTGCTGACCGGAGACAGCGCGGGCGTCGCGGTCAAGGTGTGCCGCAAGGTGGGCGTGGACGTGGGCGCCGTGCTGACGGGCGCCGACGTGGCGGCGATGGACGACGCCGCGCTGCGGGCGGCGTCGGAGCGGTGCGACCTGTTTGCCAAACTTTCGCCCGACCAGAAGGCGCGCGTCGTGGCGGCGTTTCAGGCCGAAGGGCACACAGTGGGGTACATGGGCGACGGCATCAACGACGCGCCGCCCCTGCGCCAGGCGGACGTCGGCCTCTCGGTGGACAGCGCCGTGGACATCGCGAAGGAGACGGCCGATATCATCTTGCTGAAAAAAGATCTCATGGTGCTGGAGGAGGGCGTCATCCAGGGCCGCCGCACCTTCGGCAACATTGTAAAGTACATCAAAATGGCCGCCGGCGGCAACTTCGGCAACATGATCTCGGTGGTGGCCGCCAGTGTCTTTTTGCCGTTTCTGCCAATGCTGCCCGTGCAGATTTTGACGCAAAATCTGCTCTGCGACTTCTCGCAGATGGGCATCCCCTTCGACAGCGTGGACGAGGAATACATCGCGCGTCCGCGCCGGTGGGATACGAAGTCGATCCGCACGTTTATGGCCGTCATGGGGCCGCTCAGCTCGGTCTTCGACCTGCTTTGTTTCGCCGCGCTGTGGTGGGCGGTGGGCGCGGACACCGCGCCGCTGTTTCAGAGCGGCTGGTTTGTGTTCGGCACGGTGTCGCAGGTGCTCGTGATCCACATGATCCGCACCGCAAAGGTCCCGTTCCTCCAAAGCCGCCCCTCCGCCGCGCTCTTCCTGTCGACCTTTGCCGTCGCCGCTCTCCCGCTCGCGGTCGGTTTCTCCGGCCTCGCGGCCGGCCTCGACATGGCCCCGCTGCCGCTCCGCTTCGCCCCCTGGCTCGCCCTCCTCCTCGCCGGCTACTTCGCAGCCGCCCAAGTGATCAAACGGTTCTACATCCGCCACTTCGGCGCATGGCTGTGAATATGGGAATTTCTGGTATTATTGTGCAGAGCACAATAATACCAGAGTTGCCGCCGCTTCGGCGCTCGACTGTGCAGGGGGGATTTTTGGTATTTTGTGCGGATCTTTGCTTATATGAGCGCGCGGTATGGCGCGCTCATGGCAGCAGGGCCAGGGTTTCGGATAGGACGGCGCCGAGGGCGCTGTGGCTTATGAGCTGTGCCCGGTTGTCGTGGGGTGTGGGCGTCTTGTTGATGAGTGCCAGCGTCCCGCCGGCGAAGTATCGCAGCAGGCCCGCCGCCGGGTAGACGGTGAGCGACGTGCCGCCCACAATCAGCAGTTCCGCTTGGGCGATCGTCTCCGCCGCCGCCCGCATTACGTCGTCGTCCAAGCTCTCCTCGTACAGCACCACATCCGGCCGGAGAAGGCCCCCGCATGAAGCGCACCGCGGGACCACCCCGTCTGCGGCACAGCGCGCGGGGTCGAGAAACTCGTCCAGCGTGTGGCGCGCGCCGCAGTCCACGCAGTACGGCCGCCAGTTGGAACCGTGCAGCTCCAGCACCCGCCGGCTGCCCGCCGCCTGGTGCAGCCCGTCGATGTTCTGCGTGACGACGGCCTGCAAAAGCCCCCGTTCCTCGAGCGCCGCGAGCGCCCTGTGCGCCGCGTTCGGCGCGGCCGCCCGGTGGATCAGGTTCTCTTTGTAGTACCGGAAGAAGACCTCCGGCGCGCGCAGAAAAAACGTGCGGCTGAGCAAGGTCTCCGGCGCGTGCCCGTAAACCTGCCGCGCCGCATACAGACCGGCCTCCGAACGAAAATCGGGGATGCCGCTCTCGGTGGAGACCCCGGCGCCGCCGAAGAACACCGTGTGGCGGCTCTTTGCCAGCAAACCTGCCAGCGTTTCGGCAAAAGACATACGCACCCCCCGCTTCTTTGTATCCCTCGCATTTGTATCCCTCGTATGCGTACCCCCGCAAGCGCGCCGGCCGCGCCTCACAGCCGCGCGAGAAAATCCGCGGGCGACATGACAAACGGCTCACGCGGGAAATGCCTTTCGTTTCCTGTGATCAATGCCGCCCCGCAAAACCGCGCGACATCGTAAAATTTCCGGTCGGATTCGTCGGCAAACGCGACATTGTTTGTCGGCGCGGTCACAAAATAACCGCGCCGCTCTATCATTTCGATCACCGCCGCCGTCGTCTCACCGGAGAATTTGAACTTCGGGCGCATCAGGACAGATTGATATTCGCGCATGATTTCGTAATCGTAATACGGCGTGAGACGCCCGGCGGGAAGCATGGCGAGTATTCTCGCCGGAGGCCCGCCCGGGGACCAAAGCGCGGAAACAATTACATTTGTGTCGAGAACGATTCTATACATCGGCCCTCATCTCCACGCGGGCCGCCGCGATTTCCGCGTTGATTTCCTCGCTGTTCAGCGTTCCGCGCGCCTCCGCCTCCGCCCAAACGCTTTGCAGCAGGCGCATATCTTTGACCTGGCGAATCAGCTTTATCGTTTCTTCAAATTTTCCGTCGTCTATGCTCACAAGCACCGCCGTGGGTTTTCCGTTGTTCGTGATGACAAGCTCTCCCGCCTGCGACAGCCTTTCCCAAGTCTGCCGCGGTTCTGTTGAAAGCTCACGTGACGTTACAAATTCCACAGGTATCCCCCCTGGTTCTCGTTTGGCGGACGCGTTTCCGACACTTTTGTAAGAACATTGTAGCACAGCGGCGCACGATTGTCAAGCGTATGTTTGATAATCGTTTTATTGTTATCAGATAATTATCAAATTCCAATCAAAGACCCGCCCGCCCTCCGCCGTCGGCGAGGCGCGCGTTTTACAGAGACCGGACGCCGACGGCCTTGTCGGTGGCGGTGATCGGGAACACATCCTCCGCCATGCAGACCACGCAGCCTTCGCCGCGCCGCATGTCGGGGATTTTGTCGAGCCGCTTGTACGCGGCGATGTCGCCCTTGTCGCAGGCGATGTGTTTTTTGATTTCGACGGGGTGGAGTTTGCCGTTGCGCTTGATGAGCAAATCGATCTCGTTGCCGTCTTTGTCGCGGAAAAAGAAGAAATTCATGTTGGGCGTGACGCCGTTTGCGTTTGCCCACGATTTGAGGATCTCACCGATGACAAATGTCTCAAACATCGCGCCCGACATCGCCCCGTTTTGCAGCACCCGCGGGTTGTCCCAGCCGAGCAGATAGCTTGCGAGCCCGGTGTCTAAGAGATAGATCTTGGGCGTTTTGATCAGCCTTTGCAGCACGTTGTTGTGGTAGGGCTTCAGGAGATATACAATGTTGGAGGCGACCAAAACCGAGAGCCACCGTTCGGCGGTTTGCCGGCTGATGCCCGTGTCTTTTGCCACATCCGCGATGTTGAGAAGCTGCCCCGTTCGGGCCGCCGCCGAGGTCATAAACTTCTCAAACCGCAAAAGATCGCCGACCTGCGCCAGCTTGGAAACGTCCCTGTCGAGATAGGTGCGCATGTAACTCGAATAGAAGCGCGACCAATCCGTGCCGCTCTCCACGATCTCCGGGTAAAACCCGCGCCAGATGTTCTCCCACACCTCGTTGTACGTCAGGGGCTTGGGATTGCGGCCGCTGTAATACGCGGCTGTGGGCATAAAGGGCTCGCGGAACGTCTCCCCGCGGATCTCGCGGGTGGAAAGGCCATACAGATCGATCAGGTTCACCCGCCCCGCCAGACTCTCGGTCACGCCCTCCATCATCTCGTAGCGCTGTGAGCCCGACAGGATAAACGCGCCCTTCTCCCCCGTTTTATCGACATGGATCTTGACGTAGGGGAACAGAGAGGGCGCGCGCTGGATCTCATCCACAAAAACGGGCGGCGGGAATTGCTGAAAAAACGCCTCCGGCTCTTCCCGCGCCAAACGCAGCAGACGGCTTTCGTCCAACGTGAGGTCTCTGTGGCCGGTAAACAGCGTCCTGAGGACGGTGGATTTGCCGACCTGCCGGGCCCCCGTCACACACAGGGCGCCCTTTTCGCGGGCGGCCTGTGTGAGCGCGTCTTCTATGTGTCGTTTGATGTACACGGCGCGGCCTCCTGTCGTCTGATTGATAACTCCGCTTGTATTATAGCCGATTTTTCATCAGACGTCAATCGCTTTCGCGAAGCCGTTTTCGCAAAAGCGATTGGCGGCCGGGGGGGGAGGGCACGCACGCGGCGCGGCGCGCCCGGAAGGCCGGTAAACAGCGTCACGCGCCGTCGTCCAGGGTGTACACCGTGTCCGCGATGCCCACGGTGGAGCGGCGGTGGGAGACGAGGACAACGGTGCGGCCGGCGGATTCTTCCCGCAGGGCCTTCAGGATGACGCCCTCGTTGAGGCTGTCGAGGTTGCTTGTCGGTTCGTCGAGCAGCAGGAGCGGCGCGTCGTGCAAAAAGGCGCGGGCCAGCCCGATGCGCTGGCGTTCGCCGCCCGAGAGCGTGCCGCCGAGTTCCCCCACCTGCGTGTCGTACCCGTTTGGCAGGGAGACGATGAAGTCGTGCACCGACGCCTTGCGCGCCGCCGCCGTCACCTCCGCCCGCGTGGCGTCCGGCCGCCCCAGCTTGATGTTGGCCTCGATCGTGTCGTGAAACAGATCGGTCTCCTGCGTCACATAGCCCTCCAGCGTCCGCAGGTGCGCCGTCGGGATGCGGCCGAGCTCGACGCCCGACAAAAAGAGCGTGCCCGCCGGCGCGCGCCAGAAACGCATGAGCAGCTTCAAAAATGTCGATTTCCCGGACCCGCTCCGGCCCACAACGCCTGTGACGGCCCCCTGCGGGATCTGCACCGACAGCCCGCGCAGCACCTCGCGGGCGCCGTAAGAAAAGGAGAGCGCCCGGCTCTCCGCGCCGGTGAAGGGCGGCGTGGGCCCTGCCGTGACGTCCGGCGTCTCCGGCGTCTCGTCCAGCAGATCCAGCACCCGCCGCCCCGCCGCGAGGGTGTTTGGCAGGCTGCCCGAGAGATTTGACAGCGCCAGCACGGGCCCGAAGGAGGAGAACACGGCGAGGGTCGCGAGCAGGGTACCGGCGTCGTCCACCCCGGCCCCGGGCCCCAGCAGCCGGGCCGCGGCCAGCGTGAACAGCGAGAAGACGGTCACGGCCAGGCCGGAGAGCGCCCCGGTCCGGCCTTCGCGGCGTCTGAGCGCGCCCTGGGCGCTTTCCATTTCCTCGGTCAGACGGCCCATCTCCGTCCGCCGCGGGCGGCCTTGGCCGAGTTGCATAATGTCGGCCAGCCCGCGCAGGCTGTCGAGGTAGAAGCTGGAAAACGCGCCGGCCCGGCCGCGCAGCGCCCCGGCTTCCGCCCGGGCCGCCCGGGCGGTCAGCACCGGCAGAAGCGCGCCCACGGTCAGGTACCCGGCGGCGGCGATCAGACCCAGCAACGGGTGAATCGTTCCGACAAACAGCGTCATCCCCAGCGACACAAGCACGGCGATGGCCACGGGCGAGATCGTGTGGGCGTAAAACACCTCCAGCAGCTCGATGTCGCCGGTGAGCAGCGCGATCAGATCCCCGCGCCCCCGCGTCTCCAGCTTGGCCGGGCAGAGCCGGCGCAGCGCCGTGAAGACCCTGTCCCGGAGAACGGCCAGCAGCTTGAACGCGATGTAGTGGTTGCAGAGCTGTTCGCCGTAGCGGCAGATCCCGCGGCCCGCGGCCAGGATGAGGATCGCCGTAAACAGGCCCGACAGCGCCGCCGGCGCGGCGGCCGCGCGCAGCAAGGCGTGCCCGCCGAGCACCGGAATCAGGATGACGCAGGCGTGGCCCAACGCGCCGAGCGCGACCGCCAGCAGCATATATCCGGCCAGCGGCCCGACCGATCGGATGAGCCGGCGCATGATCTTCACAGCGCGGCACCCCCTTTCGCGTACTGTTCCAGCTCCGTCTGCCGCGCCCAGAGGCGCGCGTAAGCGCCGCCGCGCGCCAGGAGCGCCGCGTGCGTCCCCGATTCGGTGACAACCCCGTGTTCGAGCAGGCAGATTTGATCTGACGTGACGACGTTCGCGAGCCGGTGGGAGATCAGCAGCACGGCCTTCGTCCGCGCCAGGGCGCGCACGGCCGCCATGACGGCCTCGTCGCTCTCCGCGTCGATGTTCGACGTCGCCTCGTCGAAGAGATACACGTCGCTGTCCCGCAGCAGCGCCCGCGCGAGGCAGAGCCGCTGCCGCTGCCCGCCCGAGAGATTCGCGCCGCGCGCCGCCAGGTCCATCGAGAGGCCCCCTTTGTCTTCCAAAAAATCCCATATCTGGGCCTGCCGCAGTGCGGCCGTGAGCGCCTCGTCGGAGGCGTCCGGCCGGGCCATGCGCAGGTTGTCCGCGACCGTGCCCGCGAACACAAAATCCTCGTGCGTCACGAGCGTGACGCGGCGCGGCAGACTTTCGCGGGCCAGCGCGCGCAGTTCTGTCCCGCCGACGTCGATCCGCCCCGTATAGCCCCCGCGCCGCCCGGAAAGCAGCGCGGCCACCGTGCTCTTGCCGCCGCCGGAGGGGCCGACAAGGGAGACGAGACGCCCGGGGGCCAACGTGAGCGTCACGCCGGAGAGCGCCGCGCGCGCCGGGCCGGCCGGATCAACCGGGGCACCCGGGTCAACCGGGGCATATGAGAAGGATACGTCCCGCAGCGAAACGGTCAGCGGCCCCGCCGGCGGCGTCTCGCTCCCGTCCGCCGGCAGCGGGGTGTCCAAGATCTGAAACATCCGGTCGGAGGCCGACAAGCCGTTCATCGCGATGTGAAAATACGAACCGAGCAGCCGCAGCGGCAAAAAGAATTCGACGGCCAAAAGGGTCACGGTCAGCGCCTCCGGCAGGCCGAGCGTGCGGTTGGCGTAGCCGAGCACAGCGAGCAGCACGCCGGCCGCCCCGCCGCCATAGGCGATGAGATCCATCACGGCGATCGAGTTGAGCTGCATCCGGAGCACCCGCATTGTGGAGCGGCGGAAGCTCTCCGCCTCCGTCCGCATCCGCGCCTGCCGCGCGCCGTCCGCGCCGTAGACCTTGAGCGCCGTCATGCCCTGGATGTTTTCGAGGAAGACGTCGCCCAGCGTCACATAGGACTTCCAATGCCGCTTCAGCATCTTCTTCGCCATCCGCCGGATCATTGCGATGAGCAGCGGGATCAGCGGCGTGCAGGCGAGCAGCAGCCCCGCCGCGGGGAGGCTGACCGGCGCGAGAAGGCAAAACAGCGTCGGCGGCGCCAGCAGGCTGAAGAAAAACTGCGGGAGATATTTGCCGAAGTAGCTCTCGAGCTGGTCCACCCCCTCCGTCGCCACTTGCAGGAGCTCGGCGGTGGAAAAGACCTCGGTGTAAGACGGGCCGAACGCGAGCAGTTTCTCGTAGAGCGCCTGCCGCAGCCGCCGTTTTACGCCGGAGGACGCCAAAAACGACGCCCGCGCCGCGCCCGCGCCGCACAGGGCCCGGAGCCCCGCGGCCGCGGCGGCGGCGGCCAGCGGAAGCCACATCTCCCCCGCCGAGCCCCGGCCCAGACCCGCGGCGAGCGCAAACACCGCCGCCGCCCCCAGCAGCAGGCCGGCCCATTGCAGCAGGACATGAAGAAACACATACCGGTTCGCCCTTTTGGCAAACCGCATCAGACGGCGATCGAGCATTTGCATCCTCCCCTACCCCTAAAATTTTTATCTCAGCGCCCCGCTCCGATTCCCCGCTGTTGAAAAACGCGGTTTTTCAACAAATCAGCAGGTGCGGATGCGGAAAAGAAAGTAGTACCATTTGAACAACAGGACGGCGGCAATGAGGACGCGGGCGTGCCAGATGGGCGCCATCCAGATGGCGAGGAGCAGCATGGCGGTGACGGGGAGGCAAATCGCGAGCTTTGTGCGCATCGGCATGGCCCTATGTTTAACAAAATTTTCCAAATGTCGGCGGTAGAGCTTGGTGCCGAGAAACCAGTTGTGAAACCGGGTCGAACCGCGCGCAAAACAGAAGGCCGTCAGCAGCAGGAAGGGCGTCGTGGGCAAGACGGGCAGCAGCGCGCCGAGCGCGCCGAGGCCGAGGGAGAGGCATCCGAGCAGGATGCACAGCGGTTTGATGATCTTTTTCATATCTTTTTACACAGGCAGGACCCACATCCGGTCCTGCTCCGTGCGCACCTCCAAATGAATTCCATAGATCGCGAAGATACTGTCCCGGTTGATCACGGCGGCGGGCGGGCCCTGCACGAGCACACGTCCGTCCTTCAGGCCGATCACCTCGTCCGAGTACATGAGCGCTTGGTTGATGTCGTGCAAAACCATGACGATCGTGAGGCCGCGCGCCCGGCCCAGCCGCCGCACAAGCCGCAGCACCTCCACCTGGTGGCGCACATCGAGGAATGTCGTCGGCTCGTCCAAAAACAACAGCCCGGTGTCTTGGGCGAGCGCCATCGCGAGGAAGGCCCGCTGGCGCTGCCCGCCCGAGAGCGTGCCCAGCGCCTGGCCGGCGATGTCCGCGACGCCGGTGGCCTCCATCGCCCAGTCGATCCGCGCTTCGTCCGCCCGGGTCCGCCCCCGCAGCGGCGCGGTGTGCGGGACGCGCCCGTACGCCACGAGCGCGCGCACGGGCAGGTCGTCCGGCGCGGCTCCGTTTTGGTGCACGACGGCGGCGCGGCGCGCGAAGTCCTTCCATTGTATCCCCGCGATGTCCCGTCCGTCAAGCAGCACGCGTCCGGCGTCCGGCCGCAGGTGTTTTGTCATCAGCATGAGAAGGGTCGTCTTGCCGCAGGCGTTCGCGCCGATCAGCGTCGTGACTGTCCGCGGTTTTACGGCGAGCGAGACGCCGCGCAGCACCGGCGTGCGGCCGTAGGCAAAATGCAGATCTTCGACAAGCAGGCATTCAGCGGCCAATTCGATCCCTCCTTCGCAGCAAAAAGATGAAAAACGGGCCGCCGGCGACGCTCATAACCCCCGCCGCCGGGATCTCGCGCGGCGCGGCGGCGAGCCGCCCCACCGTGTCCGCCAGCAGCAGCGTAAAGGCGCCGAGCAGCAGGGCAAACGGCGTGAGGATCCGATGGTCCGACCCGACGATCCGCCGCGCGATGTGCGGCGCCAGCAGCGCGAGAAAGGGCGTGACGCCGACGGACGCCGTGGCCGCCGCCGCGAGCCACACCGCCGCGCAGGAGACGCCCAGGCGCAGGTGGTCCACCCGCACGCCGAGCCCCCGCACCGTCCTGTCGTCCAGCGCCATCAGGTTGCAGGCGGGGGCGAACGCCAGCGCGGCGGCGAGGCCCGCGGCGGCATAGCCGGCCAGGCGGGTCACATCTGTCCACGAGCGCTGGGTGAGGCCGCCGGCCGACACCGACACGCCGCCGGCGGCGGTCATGCCGTCCAGCACGGCGGTGAGGCCCGAAAACACCGCGCCGACCGCCACACCGATGAGGAGAATGCGCACCGGGTCGAGCCCGGCCTTCCACGAGAGGGCATAGATGACCAGGAAGGCGAACACGCCGCCCAAAAAGGCGAAGAGCGGCAGCGAGAGATACAGCGCCGGGAAGCAGGCGGACACCACCGCCGCCGCAAACGCCGCGCCGCCGGAGATGCCGATGAGGCCGGGGTCGGCCAGCGGGTTTTTCAGCACGGCCTGGAGCAAAAGCCCCGCGCCCGAGAGCATCGCGCCGGCCAGCAGGGCGATCAAAATGCGCGGAAAGCGCAGGTCGTAGACCGCCGCCACGCGCGCGTCCCAGGCTTGGAACAGCCCGCGCAGCAGCTCGCCCCAGGTGAGGCGGATGCTGCCGGACTTCATGGCCGCCAGCAGCAAAACGGCCGTCATCGCGGCGAGTATCAAGCAGGCGCACACGCCGCCGGCGGCCTTGCGCTTGCCTGCCCTCATGGGGCCTCCGCCCCGTAGAAGAGGGCCTGCATCCGGGTGACCGCCTCCGGCCAACGGAAGTTCGCGCTCATGCCGAACACCTCGCTGTCGAGGTCGTAGACGCGTCCCTCTTGCACGGCGCGGAAATGACGCCAGATCTCGTTTTCGGAGAACTCTTTGGCAAACATCTCCGCCACCTGGTCCGGCAGCGCGTGGGCGGTGCGCAGGATGATGTCCGGGTCGAGCGCCAGCAACGCCTCGGTGTTCCAGCTCACAAAGGACTCCGTCGGGTCGGTCACGACATTGACGCCGCCGCCCATCTCCACCAGACTGCCGGCGTAGGAGTGGGGCGTGCACGAGACGTACGCGCCGGGCAGGCCCATCAGGATCAGCACCGTGGGGCCGTCCCGGTCCCCCCTCGCGGCCGCGAGGTCCGCCAGCGCGGTCTCATACTCCGCGGCCATCGCCTGCGCCCGGTCCGCCGGCCCGTACTTTTCCCCCAAGTAGGCGGCGCTCTCGCAGAGCCCCGCGACGCTGCGGAGGTTCAAAAAAGTGGCGGGCAGCCCCGCGTTCTCGTAGCCGGGCCCCAGATCGCCCTCCAGCGTGTCGGGGCCGATGATCTCGGTGGGCTCCAGCAGCCGGAGGATCTCCAGGTCGGGGGCCATAGGGGCGCCCGTCTCGGCGGCGTCCGCGTAGCGCGCCGGCAGCCCCGTGAGCGCCGGGCGGCCGACGAGCGCGAGACCCAGCCTGTCGCAGAGCTCCACCGCCGCGCGGGAGGTGGCGACCAGCCGGTACGCCGGCGCCGCGTCGGGCGGCACGGTCTCCGGCGTGACACCGGGCACCGGGGCCGCCGGGGAGAGAACCGCCGCGCGGGCCGCGTTTTCCGCCGTGTCCGGCGCGGCGGCCGGGTCACGGGTCACGCAGCCGGGCAGGAGCGCAAAGCCCAGCGCGGCGGCCATCAGCATGGCGGCGGAAAAACGGAGAAGGGGCCATGACGCACGTTTTTTCATCGGATCCGCCTCGCTTTCCGCAGAAGGATCGAGGCCGCGACCAACACCGCGGGGACGGCCGCCGCGAGGACAAATGTGAGCGGGCCCGCGCCGGTCTCCTCCGGCGCGGCGGCGGGGACCGGTGCGTCCGGCGTCTCCGCCCCGGGGGCATCCGCCGCCCCGTCCGTCGGCGGCGCGCCGGCGGGTTCGGCGCCGGCGGATATGCCGTCGCCGGATGTCGGGGCGGGTTCGTCGGCCGCCCCCGGCTGTCCGGCGGGTTCGCCGCCGCCGGGCGTCTCCGCCGGCGGCACAGCGTCGTCGGACGCCGGCGCGGCGGATGCCCCGGCCCCCGCGCCGGGCAACCCGTCAACCGGCGGCACATGCGGCGCGGGCGTGGCGGCGGGCGGCGTCTCCGGGGCGGTCCCGTCGGCCGCCGCATGGTCCGGTGTGTCCGCCGGTTCCGCGGCGGGCGGCAAAGACGCCGGCGGTTCCGGCTCCGGCGTCTCCCCGCCCGGGGTCTCCGTCTCCGCGGCCGGCGCACCGGCCCCGGCCGGGCGCGGCGCGAGGAAGTCGCCCGTGCCCTCGGTGAGGGCCGTGTCCAGGTTCATATAGAACTTCACGCTCCGCCCCATCGGGATGACATACATCTCCCAACTCAGATAGCTGTCGACCGCGGGGACCTCAAAGCGGTAATCCGCCGTGTCCCGGGCGGCGTCCTCCTGCATGACGGTGGGCGTGACGGCCGTGTAGGCGCCGCCCGGTTCCCGCTGCACCGAGAGCGCGCATTCCCGCATGTTGCTCATGAGCTGTAAGCGCACCGTGACAAAGCTGCGCCCGTCCCGGATCTCCACCAGCGCCTTTTCATATACGACGCTGCGGCACATCCCCTCGCCCAGCGCGGCGTTTTGCGTGCCGCCGTCGTCCGTGCGGCCCGTGTCGGGGTTTAAGTAGTGGGTGTTGGTCGCGGCCAGGTATGCCCCGTCCGCCGCGGCGAGCGCGGGCGCCGCGGCGGATACGCACAGCCACAGCGCCAGCAGACAGATCCATCGTTTCCTCATCCAAAGTGTCCTCCTTGTTCAGACATTGCCTCATCCCCGCGAAGCGGCGGCAAATTTTTGCTGCGGGCAGCCCGTTTTGGGGTATGCCCGTGTACGTCAAAAAACGCGCAGAGGTTAGAAAAAACTAACTTTTAGGCAAAAAGAGCCTCACTTTTTACGCGCCGGCGTTTCAAACGCGGCGTAATGCCCGCCCCCCGCCGGGCCGCTTATGCGGACGCGGCGGGCAATCGACACCGCCCCACCGCGACGAAGCGGCGTCTTTATTTATCTTCAAAGACCGCCACCGCCTGTTTGACGAAGCCGACCCTACCCGGAGCCATCATCCGCCCATCATCTTATCACCAACGCGTCAAAAAATCAATCCAAAATGACGCAAAATATGCGGCACCAAAAAATTTTTCGCGCCGCACCCGGCACACCCGCCACCGAACACACCCCTAAAACGCCGCGGCACAAATGGGCTTTATCCATTGCGCCGCAACGCTTTGCGCGATTTCACGCTTCTCGAAAATGTAAAAATATGTAATTTATATGGGTTTGCAAAGCGTTGCAAAATACCCTTGACAGCTTCGGGTATTTCTGTTATTATAGGTTCTGTAGTTAGATTCTGCTAACTACAGAACCCGCACAACCGCCTTGCAAACAGGCGGACGCCGACGGGCGTCAAAGGGGTGATATGCGCACAAAAAAGCCGGAGAAACCGGCCAAAACAGCCTATTATATTAGCTTGCGCTAACCAAATCCCCCAACAGACCGTCGCCCTCATCCCCACCCCAGGCAAAAGGGCGCGTCATCGTCGGCAGCGTCACAATCCACAGCGTGTTTCACACACGACCCGGCGCGTATGTGAAACGATGATTTGAGAGAGCGGGCGGCGCCGACGAGATTCGGCGGCGCTCCTTTCAGTCGATCTTTTCTGCAAGATCGGCCATTTTTAGACTGGTGAGAAGGAAGTGTTACAAGTATGATGAAGAATTCCCGAGTTCGCGAAGGGACATTTCAACAGGCACATTCGGGACGCAG
>JAIRTA010000109.1 GCA_031255175.1 Oscillospiraceae bacterium
AGCCGCGTTACGCAGACAGAAGACGATACAAAAGGACAAAACAGACGAGCGGCAGTAAGATCAGCGAGGAGACGATCAACTCCTGTATCGAATACGGTGCGCCCTGAAAGCGGCGGTACAGGCGTTTCAGCAGAGATCTCATAAAAAGCACCCCACACGGCGGCCCGCCGCCGGGGCGGGTCACGGCGGAGCGGCCGGAAAATACGACAAGATGCATGCGCGGTTGCGGACGCAGAGTTGGATGTGCGTCAGCGTCCGGAGAAAGGACCCCGGAAAAACCGGCTCTCCCTCTTCGAAGGCGCCGCGCAGGGAGTCGAACGGAGGGAAACCCTGTTTGTCCCGGTATGCGTGCATGTGTTCGATCACGGCGCAGTCGAGCCGGCGAAACAGGGGCGTATTGACAGGCCACGCGGTGCCGGCGAGCCGCATGTCATTTCGAAACACCCGGTAGTGACGGCGCAAAAGCGCCACATTCTCCGGCTGAAGAAGATCAAAACAGTGCCCAAGTGTGATGTGGGCGCCGATTACGGCGGGGTGGGGGTGGCGTTGCGCCCAGATCCACGCCCGGTCGGGGCTGTCCTCCCAAAAATAGGTTCCGCCGCCGAGCCAGTCGTAGTCGTTGGCGCTCAGGTACAGGTGTTCGCCCTGTGTGAGCACCTTGTCCGCGACGGTTTGATCGCACCCGTGATAACCTGTCTTCTCGGCGCCGACCGTCGCAGATGGCATAAACAACATCCCCCACCGGATTATTCTCTGTAGAACTCCGTCAAGTTGCCGTCGGCATCGAGGACCCCCGCAAGGAGCAATCTCTCCCGCGCGGCGGCGGCGGCGGCGATGCGCTCCGGATGGTCTTCCGGCAATGCCAGGGCACGCTTTTGTGCCTGGAGCAGCCGCTCTTGCGTAAGAGCAAACGGGCCCTTGCCCAAAACCGCGCGCCGCGCGGACGGCGCAAGTTTGACCGGTACTTTGACCTTGAGACGGGGGGTCTCTTTCCCCTTCTGATTGATTGCGAGATCCACAGCGTTGTCGCCTCTTTTCTTACGGTGTCCGCCCATGTGCCATTCCTCCCCACAAGAGACTATGTACGCGACGCCGGCCGGCAGACCGGGCGCGCGGGGAGAAACGGGGGCGGGACGGTGTGTGGCCCCAACGAATTGAGGTCATTTTATCACAACGCCGCGCCGCTGGCAAGAGAAATCTGTCAAAACGCGCGATTTTCAGCCGGTCTCCCACTTACAATATCGTGAGAACGCAGAAGCGCCTGAAGCCGCGCGGTCCGCCCGCGGCCCGCCTACAGACCGCGCCGGAGAGGTTCGATAATATATAGTGGAAGCGGCACCCAAATGAGGGAAACAATGCCGCTGTCTCCCAAAATAAGGAGGAACGGCGCATGAAGAACCGGCAGGGCGTTCGATTCCGGATCACGGCCACCACCACGGCCTGTTTTTTGGTGGGCATGCTGGCGATCTTGCTGACGTTGTTTTTATACCTGCGGTCCGCGTTTGGGCAGCTGACCGAGAACGCGGTCAGGGAGCAGGGGGAAAAATACGCGAATATGATCCAAAATCAGTTCGAGAGGCCGGTTTCTTTTCTCTCCGGCGTCAGCAGCATGGTGGAGGAGCAGATGGAGACGGGCCATGTGGACAGGGTTGCCTTGCAGCAATTCCTTTTCCACGCGTTCGAAAAGTATCCGATCTCCGAGGGCACGGCCTTTATGCTGGAGCCCAATGTGTACGACGGCCTCGACAGCCGGTACGCCGGCACGGACTACGGCACAAAGCGCAACGGGCGGATCTCCTATTATTATTACCGGGAGGGCGGCCGGACGCAATATCTGCCGCAGACGGAGGACGACGAACAGGAATTTGTCCAGCCCTATTACACGGAGGCCAAGGCGCGCAAGGCCCCCATGTTCTCCGAACCGTACCTCTACACGGTCGGCGGGCGCACGGCGTATATGATCACGGCGTCGTACCCGCTCATGGACGCCGCCGGGCAGGTGCTGGGCGTGATGACGGTCGATTTGTACCTGGACAGCATCCACGAGGCCCTGTCGCAGGAAAAGGTGTACGACACCGGCTACATCACGGTGATCAGCGAGGGGGGCCGGCTGCTGTACGGCCCGAAACTGGACGAGGTGGGGGAGACGGCCGAATCTGTGGGGCACATATATGAGCGGCCCGCCGCCGGGGAAGAGGTGCGCTACTCGCGCGTGACCTCCGCGGTGAACGGCAAGCCCAGCCTGGCCGCCACGATCCCCGTCACGCTGGACACGGCGGACAGCCGGTTCTATGTGACACTGGTCGCGCCGGAGGGTGAGGTAAACGCGGTCCACGAACGGCTGCTGCTGCTGATGGTCGGCTTGACGGTCCTCGTGTGCCTGGCGATCGTCCTTGTGCTCCGGGTGGTGACGGGGCGGATCGTCCATCCGATGAACCGGATGATGACGTTCCTCAAACGGGTCGGCGAGACCGGCGACCTGACGTTTGCGGACGAGGAATGGAAAGAAGTGGAAAACATGGCGCGAAGCCCGGACGAAGTCGGCCGGTCGTTCGCCGCCTTCAGGGATATGATGGAACATCTCTCGGCCTGCGGCCGCACGCTCCAGGCCGTGGCGCAGCGCGATTTGGCGATCGAAGTGGAAAAATTGGGAGAGCAGGACACGATCGGCACGGCGCTGGGCGAGATGGTGGAGAAGCTGAACGGGATGTTTGACGAGATCAACGACTCGGCCGGGCAGGTGGCCTCCGGGTCTCAACAGATCGCGGACGGCGCGCAGATGCTGGCGCAGGGCGCGGACGAGCAAAACACGGCCATCGAGCGGCTCTCCGTGTCCATCTCCGAGATGTCGGGCTCCATCGAAGACGCCGTCTCGTACGCGCGGGACGCCGCGCAGATGACCGGCGTCATCCGCGCGAAGGCCGAGGAGGGCTCGGAACGGATGCGCGCGATGGTGGACGCGGTGCGGGAAATCAACGACGCGTCGCAAAATATCAGCAAGGTGATTCGGGTCATCGACGACATCGCGTTCCAGACGAACATCCTGGCGCTGAACGCCGCGGTGGAGGCGGCACGGGCGGGGCAGCACGGCAAGGGGTTTGCCGTGGTGGCCGAGGAGGTGCGCAATCTGGCCGCGAAGAGCGCGGAGGCGGCCAAGGATACGGAGGAGCTGATCGAAAACTCCATCGCCAAGGCCGATCTCGGCGTCAGGATCGCCGGGGAGACAAACGAGTCCCTGCGGGAGATTGTGGACAGCATCGTCGCGTCCAACCGGATCATCGGAGAGATCGCCGCCCGGGCGGACCAGCAGAGCGCCGCCGTCGAGGATCTCCAGTTGGGGATCGATCAAGTGACGCTGGTGGTGCAGCAAAACAACGCCACGGCGGGGGAGAGCGCCGCCGCGGCGGAAGAACTGAGCGGCCAGTCGGAGACACTGAGCGGCCTCGTATCGCAGTTCCATCTCCGCCGCAACCCCGCCCGCCTGACGGAGCACAGCCTGTAACCCCTCTTCGCATCCCCCTCACCAGACCCCATAAAAAGATATATTTGCATCTACACATACAACATATAGTATATGTATACTATATGTTGTATGTGCATAGGAGCACCTTTCCGCTTTCACACAACCTCCCATACCACCAACACCCCCGGCGAAACTCTGTTAACTGTTATCTGATTTCCCGATCATTCACTTCAGAAAGGTCAACAGCTTTTTCGCTTTCGCGACCGCCGTGCTCTTGGCCTTTGACGCCGCGATTTCGGACAAGCCCACCCACTTCGCGTCCTCCGCCGGGATCAGGCCCCGTTTCGCGGCTTCGGCCAGATATGGCGCGTACCGTAGCGCGTTGTCGAGAATGCGATTGACCCAAACCGGCGGCGGGTTTCCGCCCGCCACAATCATTCCGGCGGATTTCAAGCTTTCCGTGAATACAGGCCAAAGCATGGGCAGCAGTCTGAGGTCTTTTTCAAGGCAGCGCACCAGCTTGGCAGGGCTTATGACGGGAAATTGCAACAGTATCTGTGATGCCCTATGGACGATCTTATCGTCAATTTGGCCGCTTTCAACGCACTTTCGCAGCGTCCGGGGCGCTGAATATACCGCGTCGCCGTCCTGAGCGAGCAGGCCGACGACGACCGTCAGCAGGGAAAAGGACAGCGGCGGCGCTTGTATAGTTTTCAGGTTGAGGGTGTTGTCGTTTTCATCAACCCAGTTGCAGTACGTGCCAACCGTCATTTTTTTCTGCACGGTGTCCCAATGCAGCCAGACGGTGTTTTCCCTGACGCGGTTCAGGGTGAGCGTGCCGGGGTCGGCGGTATAGGCCTGACATTGCCCCTCGGCTTCCATCGGGTACGTCCAGCTGCTGTTTATCTGAAACACGCGGTCGGTTATGCCGGGCAAGGTCAAGGTAAACAGGAGCTGCTTTTTTTCCTCGCTCGCCCAGGCGACGGCGACGGTCACGCCGTCCTCGATCAACTGGGCCGCGTTTTGCGGCTGGGGCCACACCATGTCAAAAGGCGTCTCCATCGTGGGCGCGGTGTCCTCCGCTTTCGGCGGTTCCGCGAAGGGCAACAGCCCGGCAAGCTTTTGGGCAGCGGTCACGGCGCGGGAGGAACCCGCGCGCCGCGCCAGCGCCCGGACACACGGCAGCGCCAAGGCCGTGTTGTCCGCCAGTCCTTTTGCGATGGCGGCCTCAACCTCCGGCAGCAAGGCCAGCATCAGCTCGACCAGCTCCGCCGTACCGGCGACCAGCCTTGGGGCTTTCAACGCCGCGCCGATAATTTCATCCAGCACCGGCCAGACCACCGACAGCAAGCCGTCCGCCGCGACACCTGCCAGCGCCGCCGCCAGCGCCGCCAGATTGGAGGGCGGCTTAGTACTCCAGTCCAGAAACGCGACGTCGGCGACGCCGGGGCGCAGCAGCCCACGCTCCCACGCCTCGGTTACGGCCAGCAGGGCGTCCGCCGCCGCGTCGGGCGTCAGGGAACGCAGGGACGCCATGAAGTTGACGGACGCGCCGGGCGGCAATGGCGCGGCCCGCCGGGCGATTTGGCGCATGATGAGCCCCTGGGCGTGATAAACCTCGTCGTTCCACCGGACATCGCGCAAGGCGACGTCTCCCCAATGGGGGAAAAGGGAAAAAAGCTCCGTCAGGTAATGATCCAATCGCTCCGGGAAGTCCCGCAGGGAATCGGGCGGCGACACAGCCACTCTGGTATACCAGCCGTGTTGATTGAGATCCATCGGCGCCTCTTTGATCGGGTCGTCGAGGTAGCGAAGCGCCGCCTGCCCCGCCGTAAGCGGCATTGTTTCGCCCGATTGCAGCAGGAGGGGGGTTTTTATTTGCCGCAACGCCTGAACCGCTTCCGGCGTTTGGGTGTTGATAGCCAGCCGGGTCAGCGCCAAAAACAGGTCCGCTTCCAACGCGTTTGTGCCCGCCTCCTGATACCGCGTGAGACGCGCCGCCAGATCGGGCACGCTGATTGATAAATCCTCAAAGCTGGGCGTGGAAAGCAGACAGGGCAGCTCGCCCAGACGCAGGAAGACCCCATAATCCCGCGCGGTAAAGAGCCCCTTGATTCCCCTTTTTTCCTCGGTATCAAAGCCCCAGCTGGGCTCCTGCCCCTTCACCCAACACACCGCGAAGGACAAGGGCGTCTCATCTGAGCGCAGACCGCGCAGGCTCATGCGGGCTGTCTCCGGATTTTGGCGAGCCACCGCGTTGGCCATCGCCAGAAATCGCTCACCGGCCACATCGTGAACAAAGGCGGGACGGCGCATCATTTCGGCGGCAAGCTCGGTGAGCGATTCGGGCGTGGCGTCGCCCAAGACGAACGCGGGCGCCTGCCATACCGGAGGCGTTTCCCGCCACAGGCCGCGGATTTCGCTTTGTTCTTCCGGTAAAACCGCCGCGGTGATCGCCCATTTTTCGCTCAGCCGCGCCGCGAACCCGGCGACACTTTTATCCTTGTCGCCCGCCAAAATGGAGAGCCAGGGCGACAGCTCCGCCGCGTTTTCCGGGCGCGGACGCTCCAGGGCGGATTTCAGAACCAGCTGTCTGGTTTTTTTCGTGGTTACGGAGAAGGCGGCCAGAAGGATTTCGGTCAGCAATTCGCCGTCCGCACCCGCAATCAGCGTCGGCGCGAGCCGTGTAACCATAGCGGCTTCGCCGGAGGACAGCAGCGGGATCAAAGCCTGCGCGCGGGCGTGAAGCTCTTCGTCGGCGACCGAAAGCTCGTCCAGCACGCTCAGCCAAACCTTGCGGTCGCCGGGGCGCGCCGCCGCGTCCAGCGCCGCGAAAGCCAGCTCAATCGCTTTGGCGCGGGGAACCCAGCCGAGTTTTGCCCCGGCGGCAAACACCATCCCGAAAAATCCCGTGGCCGGCACATTTACCGCGACGCCTGTCACGATATGTTCCGCGAAGCGTCTTTTGATGGATTCCAAATCCGGCAAATCTGTTCTGTTGTGCCGCCTGTCAAATTTGAGATATTGGCTGACGCCGTCTAAAGCGGGTTGCGCGTCCAGACGCATGGCGATATCCGCGCACCAGGACCAGTCCTTCATATACTCCGCGCTTTGCGGAATGTCCAAATTCAGCCTGTCCACAAGCCGCACCGCCACAACGCCGAACGCCGATAACGCATGTTCGGAGCCTCTGCGGCGTGAAACGCAGGCGTGCGTGATAAAATCAGCCGCGTACTTCGCGCCGCGTCCGGCAATCACCGCAACCGGCAGATCGGCGCCGCCGCCCCGCAGAATATTCGCGGCCCTGCGCGCGTCCACGCCGACACGGATGGCGAACAGGGCGAGCATACTTTCCTCCACATCCACGTCGCTGATCCAGCCATAGGTGTTTTTCGCTATATTTCCGAACTTTCCCCATTCGCCGCTTTTCAACCCGTCCAACGCCCTCCGCTTTTGTTCGGGCGTGCCCAAGGGCAGGGTCAACACATTTTCCGCCGTGGCGTTCTCCCAGCCCAGCTCCTTGAAGATGCCTACGGCTATCTCTAATTTCTGATTCATGATTTGCCCTCCCGCAGCTGCACCGCCAAAATATGCTTGCAGGGCCCGTGCCGGTTTTGATGGTTCAGATACCAGGTACAGGTGCATTTGGCTGTTTGCGCGTCCTGCGCCGGGTCATAAGAAACCGCGTAGTCCGCGCCGTTTGAATGTACGATCCATTGATTTTCACCGGCGCTTGTCACCGCGTCCAGCAGCTTTCCGGCCGCCACCAAACGGGGATTGTCCTTTAAAACCCGATCCGGGTCGTCCGGCAGTTCCCGGTGAAACCAAGCGTTTTCATGCGCGTCAAAACCCAATTTGCCTGAGACGGCAAGCAGCGCCAGCGCCGCCTGGGAGCGGTCTTTGCTCATGCTCCATCTCCCCGCCAGCCGCGCCGCATCGACCGCCGCGTCAAAGCGCAACATGGAACCGATGGCTTCCGCGTCCTCCAGCACTTCCGGTCGCGCGAGTGAAGCGAGTAAAGCCCCTTCGCCCGAATATCCCTGCCACGCCGCGGCGGTCAGGCTGAGGGTCAGACGAGCGCCGGGCAGCTCGGCCTCTATCATAAATGGGCCCGGTTCCGTGTCGGGCGGCATATAAAAGGTGAGCGCGGATACCTGGGTCATCACGCGTTTCAGCGCGCTCAGGCGATGCGGCCCCGACACATAGACGGCGCCTGGTGTACGGCGCGGCAGCAGCTTCGCGCCTGTGGGAGAGGGCGTCAGCCAGCCGGACTGATGCTTCCCCGTGGCGGGCGGCAGCGACGCGACAAACGCCTGCGCCTGCGCGCCTTTTAAGGTGAACACCGGCTCCATGCCGTGCTGGATTTCGGCGGCGTTGCCCAGCGCGCGCACCCATCTGTCCGGCATTTGAACCGGGCGCTCATGCACCTGTTCTTCCAAACGGATCATCGTTTCATCGACCTTGGTGAAGGGCGACACCGTAAGGCCGTCGCCGCCAACGTCAAGGCGCAGCTTGTCCTGCTGCTTGATTTGCGTCAGCGCCGTCCGCAGCTGAAGCCCGATGTCCACGTTCGTCGTCCCAAAGGCGATTTGCCCATCGAACCCGGTGCCGAGCAAGTCCAGTCTGGCGTAAACGCCGTTGCAGGCGGAAAACACTTCCGCCCGCAGCCGGTCGCCTTGGGCGGACAAAACCGGGTCGCGCTGCGCCACCGGCGTATAGTTAAAGTAACGCGTGGCGGTGATGTCCGCCAGTACCAGGAGCCCCCGCGCCAGCGTCTGCGGATAGACCGCGAAGCCGCGGAAAAACTCGGGGCGCGGGGCGATTCCCGCAGGTGTCAGCGCCGGCGCCAGCGCCAGCGCGAGATTGCCGGCTATGAATGCCGATGGATATGCAAATGCTCTCATGCTCCATCTCCTTCTTCGCCACGGGTGCGGACGATGAAAACGACGATTCCATACCGTTCTAAAACCACTGCCGAACGCGGGAGCGCGGCCTTCAAAAGAGGCTGCGCTCCCGCCACGAAACCTGCTAATTTTGTTTGTACACAAACCTGCCGCTGTTTTTGTCAAAGGCAATCCGATATTGTGTGTCGCGTTTTGTTTTGAATTCCAGAGATTGCTTTTCATATATCGTAGTGACTGACCTTCTTCTGCTTGCGTAATCAGTATCGATATATTCCAACTCGATTTTGCAGGAACCCGCCGGAACAAATATCGACTTGCCCGCTATGACAGGCGCAGCATTGTTGACTGAATAAATCTTATATCCCATGAATTGCAGATCGGTGACAAATTGGCTTGCGGCGCGTATGGTTTCATCAAACACCAATTCAGCCATGTTATTTTGCTCTCGGAGCTTCTTCTTTTTGTTGTTGGTGGCAATTTTTGAAATGATAAAGCCAATCAAAAAAAGCACCAACACACCTGTGAAAAGATAGACAAATAATAATGGATTGTTTGCAAACAATTCGGCGAAATCGGGCATAAGATCATCTCCTTAAAAAATTTTCACTTTCACTTTGTTTCGCGAACTATCCATGTATGCCGTTTCCCCTCTGTCCGGATTTGTCGCCGTCATTCCGGGCGGCAAGCGCAGTATATCATCAATGACCGCGGAACGCAACAATAAAAGGCAAAATCTCAAAGAATCCGCGCCGTCGCGCCGCGCGTGCAGGGAAACCGCCGGCGGAGGAAAGCCTTTTTCAGCCCCGCGCCCGGCGAGGTTTCGCTTGACAATCCATGAGCCGGCGAATTATGATAAGACCAAGGGTTATGCCGAACGTCCGCCACGGTGCGGAGATGGGGAGGTGAGACGCGGTGGTTGTGGGAAATGTAAAGAAGATAGACTTGGGCACGTCGTCGTTTGAGCGGATCATCACCGGCGGGTGCCTGTATGTGGACAAGAGCCGGTTTATCGAGGACTTTCTGGGCGAAGCGCCGTCCGTGCAGCTCATCGCGCGGCAGCGGCGGCTGGGCAAGAGCCTGAACATGGATATGCTGCGCTGCTTTTTGACGGACGCCGAAGATCACAGGCATCTGTTCAAAGGCCTGTATATTGAACGAAGCAAGGTCTGGGATCAGGCGCACGCCGCGCCCGTCTTCCTTTT